>JAGOHA010000065.1 GCA_017996395.1 Acidobacteriota bacterium
TGCTCATCGTGGTCACCGGCGTCTGGAAGCTCACGCCGGTGATGGGCGGCGAGCTCACCAGCACCGCCCTGACCGCCTCGGCCATGTCCACGGTGATCCCCAGCGGCAGCCTGATCATCGCCGTCTGTTCGTTCCTGTTCGGCTACACCACCCTCATCGGCTGGTGCTATTACGGCGAAATCTGCTGGGAATACATCTTCGGCATCCGCATCGTGCTGCCGTACCGGTTCATCTATATTACCCTGTTGTTTGTCGGCGCGGTGGTGCAGGGGCCGTTCATCAACATCGTCTGGTTCGTCGGCGAGGCGGCCAACGCGTTCATGGCCTTTCCCAACCTGATCGGCCTGCTGATGCTCAGCGGACTCGTGGCGCGCATCACCCGCCAGCGCTATCGCGGAGAAAGCTGATGGATACCGTGTTGGAATGGATCGGGCTCGCGGCGCTGCTGGTCGGAGCCCTGGTCTGGTACGTGCGGTCGCAACGCCAAGCGGCCTGTCCGAATCAGGCCGGGCGCAGCGGCTGCGGCCAATGCCCGCTCCGGAACGACTGCGCGGGGCTCATCGTGGTCGAAGCCGACGAGGAGCCGGCGCCGCGGAGGCCGGCGTGAGATCGTTCACCGTGCGGACCGCCCGCCGGACGGAATGCGTCGACATCACCGCGCGGGTCGGGGAGTGCGCCGCCGCCGCCGGGTGGCGGGACGGGGTGCTCCATGTCTTCTGCCCCCACACCACCGCCGGCGTGACCATCAACGAGGGCGCCGATCCCGATGTGCGGCGGGATCTGCTCGCGACCTTCGATCGGCTGATCCCGCGCGACGGCGACTATCGCCACGCCGAGGGCAACGCCGACGCCCACGTCAAGGCGTCGCTCGTGGGCGCCGGCGCCTGGGTGCCGCTGGCCGGCGGGGCGCCCCGCCTGGGCACCTGGCAGGCCGTTTACCTGTGCGAATTCGACGGACCCCGCACCCGTGACATCTGGCTCCAGTTCGTTCCCGCCGACTGATCCGCTCCTCCCCGCCAGTAATCGTACTCGTAATCGTCATCGTAATCGTGATCGTAATCGTGTTCGTGATCGAGACTCGAGGCTCGTTCCCGTAACGCGGACTTCGTATTTCGTGCTCGTAATTCGTAATCGTACTCGTAATCGTCATCGTAATCGTGATCGTAATCGAAATCGAGGCTAGAGGCTCGAGGCTAGAGGCTCGTTCCCAACCGACGGACATCGGACATCGGAATTCGGAACTCGTGCTCGTAATTCGTAATCGTGATCGTGCTCGTAATCGAGGCTCGAGGCTAGAGGCTCGTTCCCAACCGACGGACATCGGATATCGGAAATCGGACCTGGGACCTGGGAACTGGGACCTGGGATCTGGGGCCTGGGATCTGGGACCTGGGACCTGGGTTCTGGGCCCTGGTTTGCAGAACCCGGATCCTCGTAACGATTCACCGATTCACCGATTCACCGATTCACCGATTCACCGATTCACCCATTCACCCATTCACCGATTCACCGATTCACCCATTCACCGATTCACCGATTCACCGATTCCCCCATTCACCCACCCCTATCTCCTATCTCTTATCTCTGATCTCCTACCTCCTATCTCCTATCTCTTTTCTCTTCTCCGCCGCTGCGATGACTCGCCCCAGCACCTTGGCCAGGTCCTCGAGCCGATAGGGTTTCATGATCACGTCGATGAATCCGAACTTGCGATAGTCACTCATGATGGGATCGTTGGAATAACCGCTGGACACGATCACCCGGGCCTTGGGATCCATGGCGGCCAGCGAGCGCACCGCCTCCCGGCCGCCCATCCCGCCGGGGACGGTCAGGTCCATGATCACGGCGTCGTACGTGCATCCGGCCTCCACGGACTGACGGTACATCTCCAGCGCCTCGGCGCCGTCGCGGGCGCAGGCGACGTCGTAGCCCAGCCGCAGCAGCATCTTCTGCGCCGTGTTCCGAACGACGCCCTCGTCGTCCATGACCAGGACCCGGCCCGTGGACGACTTGACCGGCTGGGCCGCGGGGCGGGCCGACACCGACGGCTGGCGGCCGGCGGGGAGGTACACGTGGAAGACCGTGCCCTGGCCGACGGTGGAGGCCACCGAAATGTGCCCCTCGTGCCGCTTGATGATGGAGTAGGTCGTGGGCAGGCCCAGGCCACGGCCGGTTGACTTGGTGCTGAAGTAGGGGTCAAAGATCCGGGACAGGTGGGATTCCGGGATGCCGAGGCCGCTGTCCTCGATGGTGATCTTGACGTAGCGGCCGGGCCGCAGCGGCAGGCCGCCGGTGTCGGCGAGCTCCACGTTCTCGCCCTCGATGGTGATCCAGCCGCCGTTCGGCATCGCCTGGATGGCATTGAGGACCAGGTTGTGAATCACCTGGTTCATCTGGCTGATGTCCACCTCGACGGGCCAGAGCTCCGGCGGGATGCGGAATTCGCAGCGGACCGCCGAGCCCCGCAGGGCGAACCCCGCCGAGTCGCGGAGCAGCTCGCCCAGCGCGGCGGTCTCTTTAACCGGCACGCCGCCCCGGGCGAAGGTGAGGAGCTGGTTGGTCAGCTCGCGCGCCCGCAGCGAGGCCTTCTCCGCCTCCAGCAGGAGCTGGTGCGCCTCGGACTGCGGCGGCACGGCCATCTTGGTGAGCGAGATGTGCCCGATGACGCCCGTCAGGATGTTGTTGAAGTCGTGAGCGATGCCGCCGGCCATCAGGCCGAGCGATTCCAGGCGGAGGGCGTTGGCCAGGTTGTCCTCGATGCGGCGCTTCTCGGTCACGTCGCGGAACACCAGCAGAAATCCCACCACGCGGTTGGCGGGATCGCGCATCGGGGCGCCGCTGACCGAGACGATGCGTTCGCCGCCGTCCCGGTTCAGGAGCAGGAGCTGGTCCGTCGCGTCGGGCCGCCGGCCGGAGGCGAGGATCCGGGCGGGCCAGTCGGCGACAGGGGCGCGGTCGCGCTCCTGCTGGGTGACCACCACCTCGCCCAGCGGCCGGCCCGCGGCTTCGGCCGACGTCCAGCCGGTGAGCCGTTCGGCGGCCAGGTTCATGAGCGCCACATGCCCGTCCGGATCCGCGGCGACGACGCCTTCGCCGACGGAGCGCAGGATGACGCTGAGAAACTCCCGTTCGTCGGCCAGGGTCTGTTCCACCCGTTTGCGCTGGATGGCCATGGCGACCTGGCCCGACATGAACGACAACATCTCCAGGTCGTCGCCGTCGTACCGCACCCCCGGGGTGTAGCTCTGGATCACCAGGGCGCCGACGACCTGCTGTTCGATCCGCAGGGGCGTGCCCATCCAGCAGCAGGCGAAGGAACCCAGCTTTTCCGCTTCGCCGCTCCCGAACAGGCGGTTCAGGGTCTGCTCGTCGGCCAGCAGCGGCGTGCCGGTGCGGATGACGTAGCTGGTCAGTCCCTTGCCCAGGGGCTCGGGGGCGGGCACGGGATCGTTCGCGTCGATCCAGTAGGGGTAGGAGACCGTCTGCCGGCGGGCGTCGTAGAGGGCGATGAAAATGTTGTCCGCCGGCATCAGCTCGGACACCACGGCGTGGATCGCCGCGTACAGCGCATCCAGCGACTGGGCGGAATTGGCCGCTTCCGAAATCGCATACGTGGCCTGCTGCACCCGCTCCCGACGGCGCTTTTCGGTGATGTCCCGGGCGTTGATGACGATCCCGGAAACCACCGGATCCTCCGTGAGATCGCGGGCGATGGCGTCCAGCGTCCGCCAGCCGCTGCGGCTCTGGAACCGGGCTTCGATGGCGGCCATGCCGATCCGCCGGAGATCGGCCATGGCCTCCTCGTAGCGGCGGCTGTCGTCCGGATGGATGAACTCGCGGCTGGAGCGGCCCAGCAATTCCTCCGGTTCGAAGCCGAGGATCCGTTTCACCGACGGGCTGACGTGCCGGATCAGACGGTCGGGGCCCACCACCAGGATCATGTCGGTGCTGCCGGCGATGAGCGTCTGGAAGTACTGGTCGGCGCTCTCCGCGCGCTGGCGGGCCCGCGCCATACGGTGCCGCAGGAACACGATGATCAGCACCGCCAGGACGGCAACGCCGAGAAATCCCAGCAACAGGGTGTGCAGAAGCCGGAACGAAGCGCTGCGGGCGAACTCGAAGTCGATGAAGTAATCGTGCCCGAACCACTCGTCCCGCAGCGCCTTGAGCCGGCCCTCGGCCTCCAGGTCGTGGAGCGCCGCGTTGATCGGCTGCAACAGGGCGGTGTCGCCCTTGCGGACCGCCAGGCAGTAGGGCGCCTGGAGCAGCGGTGTTCCGACCACTTTGAACACGTCCCGCCAGTTGCGCTTGTCCAGGACGAAGTCGCCGGTGATCCGGTGGCAGACGACCGCATCGAGCTCGCCCCGCCGGAGGGCCTCCAGCGCCGCCTCGGCGGTTTCGAATTCCCGCAGCAGCACCTCCGGGTGCCGCTTGCGGATGTGGGCGACGACGGCCGCGTCCCGCTGCGCGCCCACGCGCCGGGAGCCCAGGTCCCCGGCGGAGCGAATCACGAACGACTGGTACGGCACGAAGATGACGGCCTGGTTTTCGAGCACCGGCAGGGAGAAATCGAACTCCTGCTCCCGCTCCGGCGTCCGGTTGATGCCCATCAGCGCATCGGCTTGTCCGTTGCGCAGCCGGGCCATCGCCTGCGTCCACGGCATGAGCTGGATGTCGATGGATCGACCGGTCCGCTGCTCCAGCAGCCGCAGCACCTCGACATCGAAGCCGGCGGGCCGGCCTTCGCCGTCGAGGTAGAGATTCGGCGGGTAGGCGGCGTCGCCCACCACCCGGATGGGCGGGCGCGCCGGCTTCCCCGCCTGGGCGGCGGCGACCAGGGCCAGCCCCGCCAGTCCCAGCAGCAGACAAACCCGCCAGGTGTGTGCCATGACCGGTCCTCGCGTGTGACGGTGCACCAATGGACGCATGGGATCGAATGCCCAGCTTACCACAAAATCCACGGGGCGGGGGCGCGCTTTTCCCGTTGCAAAGCCGGTTCCGGGTCGCTACACTGGGCGGCTGGCCGGCGCGCGGACCGGGCCGCCGGCCCTCCCGAAACCAGCAAGGAGCGTATCCATGAACCGACACAATCCCGAACAGGCGCTGACCCTCACCCGGCGCGAATTCGGCGAGCACGGGGGCGTCTGCCCGTCCATCGAGCGGTCATCCACGTTCACCGTCCTCGATTCCCGGACCATGCCCGAGATCTTCGGCGGCGTGCGCGGGCCGGAGACGGGCGGCTGCTACCTCTACAGCCGGCACTTCAACCCCACCGTCGACGTGCTGGCCCGCTACCTGGCGGCGATGGAGGGCACCGAGGCGGCCATCTGCACCGCCAGCGGCATGGCCGCGATCTCCTGCACGCTGCTCCAGCTCTGCCGGGCGGGCGATCACATCGTGGCCAGCAACACGGTGTACGGCGGCACCTTCGCCCTGCTGGGCGAGCTGCTGCCCCAGATGGGCATCACCACCACGTTCGTGAATCCGGAAGACACCGCGGCGTTCGCCCGCGCCGTCACGCCGCAGACCAAGGTGCTCTACACCGAGGTGCTGGGCAACCCCACCCTCAAGGTGGCCGACATCCCGGCCCTGGGCCGGCTGGCCCGCGAGCGGGGCGCCACCCTGGTGGTGGACAACACGTTCACGCCCATGATCATGTCGCCGGCCCAGCTCGGTGCCCATGTGGTGGTGCACTCCCTGACGAAATTCGTCAACGGCGCCAGCGACGTGATCGGCGGCGTGGTCTGCGCCTCGCGCGACTTCGTCTTCCAGCTCATGGACCTGCACACCGGCCGGATCATGCTGCTCGGGCCGGTCATGGACCCGCGGGTGGCGTTCGACGTGGCGCAGCGCCTGCCGCACCTGGCCATCCGGATGCGCGAGCACAGCCGGCGCGCCCAGGCGGCCGCCGACCGGCTGCAGGCGATCGGCGCCCCGGTCAGCTACCCGGGGTTGCCGCAGCATGCCCAGCACGGCCTCTTCGCCCGGATGATGAACGAGGGCTACGGCTTCGGCGGCATGCTCACCGTGGACTGCGGCACCCGCGAGCGGGCCGACGACCTGCTGAACGTGCTGCAGAACGACGAGCGGTTCGGGCTGATCGCCGTATCGCTGGGCTACTTCGACACCCTGATGTCGTGCTCCGGCTCGTCGACGTCGTCCGAGATCTCGCCGGAGGACCAGTCGCGCATGGGCCTTTCGCCCGGGCTGCTGCGGATCGCCGTCGGCATCACCGGGACGCTGGAGGAACGCGTGGAGCAGCTCGAGCGGGGCGTTCGCAAGGTGGGCCTGGTGTCCTGAAGGCGGTCCCGCCGGAGCGCCGGCGGGGGGGCTGGGACGAACGGGTCCGCCGGCGGGACGAACCGGTGGTAATTCACGGGCGGGAGGCAAACTCCCGCCCGTTCTTTTGCGTATTATTAGACGCAACGCATGTCGTTCCACATACACGGTCCGGCGGTGCCCCAAAACATCGCCGGGTTTTTTTATGTCCCGGAGCGCCCCCGGCGCACGCGCGCCGGTGAGCCGATAAAAAGCGCTCGCCCCGCCCGGATCCCTGGTGTACACTAGCGCTGCGTTTCAATCCCGCACATGCCCCCGCGCGGCGCCGTCGCCCGCGCGACCCGGGTCGGAAGGAGGACTATGCGTCCGCACGTCCGGTTCCTGTCCGATGAGCTGCTGCAACAAATCCTCGATGAGGCGCGCGACCTCCTGGACGCCGTCGGTGTCGAGATCCACAACCCGGCGGTCGTGGACCTGCTCCACGCCGGCGGCGCCCGCGTCGACGCCGCGACCGGCCGGGTGCACCTGCCCGGCGACCTCGTGGACCGGGCGCTGGCGACGGCGCCGGCGGCCTTCCGGCTGTACGACGCGACGGGCGAGGCGACGCACGCGTTCGGCTCCGGCGAGGTGTACTTCACGCCCGGCTCGGCCGCCATCTACATCCTGGACGAGGCGACGCACGCCGTGCGGCATCCCGTCACCGCCGATTACGTCCGCTACGCCAAGCTGGTGAGCCGGCTGCCCCATATCGCCAGCCAGAGCACCGCCATGATCGCCGCCGACGTGCACGAGCAGATCGGTGACAGCTACCGCCTCTACCTGAGCCTGTTGTACTGCGAGAAGCCCGTGATCACCGGCGCCTTCAGCGCGGAGGGCTTTCCGGTGATGCGCGACCTGCTCGTCGCGGCGCGCGGCTCGGCCGAATCCTTGCGCGAGCGGCCGCTGGCTGTGTTCTCCTGCTGCCCCACCGCGCCGCTCAAGTGGAGCGGCGCCACCTCGCAGAATGTGGTGGATTGCGCCCGGGCGGGCATCCCGGTGGAGTACGTTTCCATGCCGCTGGCCGGCTTCATGGCGCCGGTGACCCTGACCGGCTCGCTGGTGCAGCACACCGCCGAAACCCTGAGCGGGATCGTGATCTCGCAACTGGCCGCCCCGGGGGCGCCGGCGCTCTACGGCGGATCGCCGGCGATCTTCGACGTCCGCTACGAGACCACGCCCATGGGCGCCATCGAGACCATGATGATGGACTGCGCCTACAGCGAGATCGGCCACCGCCTCGGCCTGCCCACGCAGGGCTACATCGGGCTGAGCGACGCCAAGCTCCTCGACGCGCAGGCCGGCTGGGAAACCGGCATCGGCGCCACGCTGGCGGCGCTGGCGGGGATCGACAGCGTGTCCGGTCCCGGCATGCTGGACTTCGAGAGCTGCCAGAGCCTGGAGAAACTGGTGGTCGATAACGAGATCTGCGCCATGGCCCGCCGCCTGCGCGCCGGCATCGAGCCGCGTGAGGACTTCCCCGCCGCGCCGCTGTTCCAGGAGCTGTTCCGCGAGGGCCACCTGCTCATCGCCGCCCACACCCGCCGCCACCTGCGCCACGAGCACCTCTTCCCGGGGCCGGTGGTGGACCGCGCGCAGCGCTCGCGCTGGCTGGAGGAGGGGAGCCGGCCCCTGGGCGAGCGGGCGCGGGCCGAAGTGGCCCGCCACCTGGCCGCCTGGGAGCCGGTGCGGCTGCCGGCGGAGGCGCAGGCGGCGCTCACGGAGCGGATGAGCGCCGAAGCCCGGCGCTTCGGCATGGACCGGCTGCCCGACCACGCCGGCTGAGGCGGGGGCCGGCGATGCGGCGGCGACTGGAGTTCCCGGTACAGGCGGTGGTGCCCGAGCCCGCCGGCGTGTACCGGTTGCTGGGCCTGGACGGCCGGGACCCCGGCGCCCGGACGGCGGCGTTGCACGAGGCCGCCCGCGCCGAGTTCCTCCGTCTGGCCGAACCACGCGGGCTCTGGCAGGACGCGGCGGAATCCGAGCTGGCCGATCTCGTCGCCGGCGAGGGGCTCAACGAGCCGGACGCGCCGCTGGCGCGGATCCATCCGCAGGCGCGGCGCCGCGCGCTGTTCGCCGCCACCGTCGGGCCCGCGCCGGGCCGGCGCGTCGCCGAGCTGTTTGCGGCGGGGGATTTTGCCACGGGTGCGGTGCTCGACGCCGTGGCCTCCGCCGCGGCCGAACGGGCGGCCGATGGCGTGGAGCGCGACTGGGCGGCAGCGTCGGCTGCGACTGATCCGGCGGCGGCCGCCTGGCGGTCGCAGCGCTACAGCCCGGGCTACTGCGGCTGGCACATCACCGCGCAGCGGAAGCTGTTCGCGGCGTTGCGGCCGGCGGCGATCGGCGTGAGTCTGAACGCGAGCTGCCTGATGGAGCCGCTCAAGTCGGTGACCGGCGTGATCCTGGCCGGGCCGGCCGCGATCCACGCATTCGAGGCCGGCTTCCCGTTTTGCCGGCAGTGCCGGGACCGGAGCTGCGGCGCGCGGCTCGCGGACACCGATCCCGCGGACATCCCCAACGGAGGTTGACGATGGACACGCTGGCCCAATTGGCCGAGATGCTGCAGCGCGGCGAGGACCAGGAGGTTCTCCGGCTGACTCGCGAGGCGGTGGCGCAGGGGCTCCCCGCCGGCCGGATCCTCAACGACGGGCTCATCGCCGGCATGAACGTGGTCGGCGAGCGCTTCAAGCGCCACGACATCTTTCTGCCCGACGTGCTTCTGGCGGCGCGGGCCATGTACGCCGGCATGGAGCAGCTCAAGCCGCTCCTGATCCGGGACGGGGTGCCCGCGCGGGGGCGGGTGGTGCTGGGCACGGTGCAGGGCGACCTCCACGACATCGGCAAGAACCTCGTGGCCATCATGCTGCGGGGCGCCGGCTACGAGGTGGTGGACCTGGGCCACAATGTCGCCCCGGCGGCCTTCGTCGATGCGGCCGAGCGGGAGGGCGCCCGGGTGATCGGCCTGTCGGCGCTCCTGACCACCACCATGCCGGTGATGCGGCAGGTGGTGGAACTCCTCCGTGAGCGGGGCCTGGCGGGCCGCGTGCGCGTCATCGTCGGCGGAGCGCCGGTGTCCGCCGATTTCGCCCGCGAGATCGGCGCCGACGATTACGGTTACGACGGCGCCAGCGCCGTGGACAAGGTGGCCGCCCTGATGGAGGCGCGCTGAGATGCGGCCGATCCTCGAGCGCGTGGGCCGCGGCGAGGTGCTGCTGGCCGACGGCGCCATGGGCACCCAGCTCATGGCCCGGGGGCTCAAGTCCGGCGAGTGCCCCGAGGCGCTCAACCTCGACCGCCCCGATGTCGTGGCGTCCGTCTCCGCCGACTACGCCGCCGCGGGCGCCGACATCGTCCTGACCAACACCTTCGGCGGCTCCCCCCTGAAGCTCGCTCTCTACGGCTTGGAGGGACAGACCGAGGCCATCAACGCCGCGGCGGTGGCCGCCGCGCGCCGGGGCGCCGGCGCCGGCGTCTACGTGGCCGCCTCCTGCGGGCCCACCGGCCGGATGCTCCAGCCGTACGGCGACACGCCCCCCGCGGCGGTGGCCGCGGCGTTCGCCCGGCAGCTCGCCGCGCTGGCCGCGGCCGGTGTGGATCTGATCGTCGTGGAGACCATGACCGACCTGGCCGAGGCGGTCCTGGCGGTGGCGGCCGCCCGGGCGGCGGCGCCCGGCGTGCCCGTGGCCGCCACCATGACCTTCGATGTCACGCCGAACGGGTTTTTCACCATCATGGGCGTGGACATCCCCCGCGCCGTCCGGGAGCTGGCCGCGGCCGGCGCCCAGATCCTCGGCTCCAACTGCGGCGTGGGCATCGAGCCCATGGTGGCCGTGGCGGCCGAGCTGCGCCGCGCCACCGACCGGCCGCTGCTGGTGCAGGCCAACGCCGGTCTGCCCCAGATGCGCGCCGGCGCGCCGGTGTGGCCCGAAACGCCCGACGTCTACGCCGGGCGGGCGGCGGCCCTCCCGGCGCTTGGCGTGGGCATCATCGGCGGCTGCTGCGGCACGACGCCCGCCCACATCACCGCGCTGCGCCGGATGCTGGACGTCCGGCGCTGACCGCCGTCGGGTGGGTCCGGCCGGGCCGCGGCGCCACCCGGACAACCGGCGCCGAACTGCTGATTTCTGTTCCCTAAACCTCCGGATTTTGATATAAATACTACTTTTGATATGCCCCGGTAGGGAGTCGCGCTTGACGCTGCAAGACATCATCCTCCGTCTGCAGGATTTCTGGAGCCGGCAGGGCTGCATCATCCAACAACCGTACGACGTGGAAGTGGGCGCCGGAACGATGCATCCCGAGACGTTCCTGCGGGTGCTGGGCCCCGAGCCGTACCGGGTGGCGTACGTCATGCCCTCGCGCCGCCCCACCGACGGCCGCTACGGCGAGAATCCCAACCGCGTCCAGAAGCACCTCCAGTTCCAGGTGATCCTCAAGCCCGCCCCCGCCGACATGCAGGCCGTCTACATCCGCAGCCTCGAGGCCCTGGGCATCGACTTGCGCCTGCACGACTTCCGCTTCGAAGAGGACAACTGGGAATCGCCCACTCTCGGCGCCTGGGGCGTGGGGTGGCAGGTTCTGCTCGACGGGCTGGAGATCACCCAGTTCACCTACTTCCAGCAGGCCGGCGGCCTGGAGCTCAACCCCGTCTCGGGCGAGATCACCTACGGCCTGGAGCGGATCGGCACCTTCATCGCCGGCGTGGAGAACATTTTCCACCTGGCGTGGCAGCAGGATTATTCCTACGGCGACATCCGGCACTGGGAGGAAGTGGAGTTCTCCCGCTACAACTTCGAGGAAGCCGACGTGGCCATGCAGTGGAAGCTGTTCGAGCTGTACGAGGCCGAGTGCCAGCGCCTCATCGGGCGCGACTTGATCCTGCCCGCCTACGACTGCTGCCTGAAATGCTCCCACACGTTCAACCTGCTCGACGCCCGCGGCGCCATCTCAGTCACCCAGCGGGTGGGGCTGATCGGGCGCGTCCGGAAACTCGCCTGTGCCATCGCGCGGGCCTATGTGCGCAAGCGCGAGGA
The DNA here is from genome assembly GCA_017996395.1 of Acidobacteriota bacterium. Taxonomy (GTDB): domain Bacteria; phylum Acidobacteriota; class JAAYUB01; order JAAYUB01; family JAAYUB01; genus JAAYUB01. Next base: position 11,349 of record JAGOHA010000065.1, read on the forward strand.
GATGGGCTTCCCGTTCCTGCGCGCCGCCGCCGGCGAGGGGGCGTGAGATGGGTGCGGAGTTCCTCCTCGAGATCGGCGCCGAGGAAATCCCGGCCGGCATGATCCGGGACGCCCTGGACCATCTGGCCGACGCGGTGGCACAGGCGCTGGCCCGCCACGGCCTGGCCGGCGGCGAGGCGTGGCGCTCGGCCACGCCGCGGCGCCTCGTCGTGCGCATCGACAACGTGCCCGAGCGGCAGGCCGACCGCGACGAGGAGGTGGTGGGCCCGCCCGCCACGGCCGGTGTGGACGCCGCCGGCGCCTGGACCCGCGCCGCGCTGGGTTTCGCCGCCAAGCAGGGCGTCGACGCCGCCGCGCTGGCCGTGACGGAAACCCCCAAGGGGCGTTACGTCGCCGTCCGGAAGCGCGTCGCCGGCCGCACCGCCGCCGACGTGCTGGCCGAGGCGCTCCCCGGCATCATCCGCGGCATTCCCTTCCCGAAAACCATGTACTGGCGCGAAGACAAGTTCCGGTTCGTGCGGCCCATCCGCTCCCTGCTGGCCCTGCTGGGCGGGACCGTGGTCCCCTTCGAGGTGGCCGGCGTGGCCGCCGGCGACCGGTCCTTCGGCCACCGCTTTCTCGGCGCCGCCGCCTTCCCCGTGAAGGACTTCGCCGACTACGAACGCCGGCTGGCTGAAAACGGTGTGATCCTGGACGCCGCCGGGCGTCGCGAGAAGATTCAAGCCGAGATCGCCCGGGTCGAGGCCGAGACGGGCCTCCGGGCGGCGCGCGACCCGGAGCTCCTGGAGCAGGTGGTGTTCCTCAACGAGTCGCCCACCGTCATCCTGGGCGCCTTCGAGGAACGGTTTCTGGCCATCCCGGCCGAAGTACTGGTCACCGTGATGCGGCACCATCAGAAATATTTTTCGCTCAACCGGCCCGACGGGAGCCTGGCCCCCCGCTTCCTCGCCGTGATCAACATGGACGCCGACCGCGAGGGCCTGATCCGGACCGGTCACGAGCGGGTCCTCAAGGCCCGGCTGGTGGACGCCGAGTTCTTCTGGAACAACGACCGCAAGCTGAAGCTGGCCGAGCGGGCGCCGGCGCTGGAGGGCATCCTCTTCCAGGAGGCGCTGGGCAGCTACGGCGCGAAGACGCACCGCGTCGAGGCCCTGGCCGTCTGGCTGGCGGAGCACCTGGGCGAGTCGGCCGCCGCGCGGGACGCCGTGGTCGAGGCGGCGGCGCTCTGCAAGGTGGACCTGGCCACCGAGATGGTCAAGGAGCTCACCGAGCTGCAGGGCGTCATGGGCGGCCTGTACGCCCGCACGGAGGGGTGTCCCCCCGAGGTGTGGCAGGCGATCTACGAGCATTACCGGCCGGAAGGAATGGACGATCCCATCCCCGCGTCCCTCACGGGCGCGATCCTGTCCGTCGCGGACAAGGCCGACACGGTGGCCGGCATGCTGGGCCTGGGATTCGTCCCCACCGGCTCGAAGGATCCGTTCGGGCTGCGCCGCCAGGCCACCGGCATCTACCGCATCCTGCTGGAAAAGGACCTGGACGCGGACCTGGCCGAGGTGTTCCTCCGGGCGACCGCCGGCTTCGGCGAGCTAGCCACGGCGCCGGCGGACGAGTCGGCCGCCGTGCTGCAGGAGTTGCTGGAGGGGCGCCTGCGCTTCCTCTACGGGCAGGCCGGCTACCGCTACGACGAGATCAACGCCGTGATGGCCGTGGCCGTGCGGCGGCCGGCTGACGGGCGGCGCCGTCTCGAGGCGCTCAAGGCGATCCGCACGGTGACCGCCTTTGCGTCCATCTTCACCGCCGGCAAGCGGATCCGCAACATTTTGGACAAGCAGGCCGCGCCGCCCGAGGGCGAGCCGGACGCGGCGCTGTTCGCCGAGGAGGCGGAGCGGCGGCTCGGCGCGGTGCTGGCCGATCTGGGCCCCCGCGTACGCGCCGCCATCACCGACCGCCGGTACGCCGAAGCGCTGGCGCTCATCGAACAGTTCGCCCAGCCCGTGGACGCGTTCTTCGACGGGGTGATGGTCATGCACGCGGACCCCGCGATCCGGACCAACCGGCTCCGGCTGCTGCGGTCCATCGGCGAGCTGTTCGATTCGTTCTGCGATTTTTCCCGGTTCGTGCTGGAAGAAAACAAATCCGTTAACCCATAACAGTGTGACGAGGTCATCATGATTGAAAAAGGTGTGAAGATTGCATCGCCGCAAGGTCGAGTGGGCGTCCTGATCCCCGGTCTCGGCGCCGTGTCCACCACGTTCATCGCCGGTGTCATGAGCATCCGGCGGGGGCTGTCGCGCCCGTTCGGTTCCATGACCCAGATGGACACCATCCGCCTGGGCAAGCGCACCGAGAAGCGCTCCCCCCTGGTCAAGGAGTTCCTGCCGCTGGCCGGCCTGGACCAGCTGGTTTTCGGCGGCTGGGACATCTTCGAAGACACCGCCTACGAGTCGGCGGTCCATGCGGGCGTGGTCAGCAACGACCACCTCCTCCCGCTCCGGGAGGAGATGGAGGCGATCCGGCCCATGCCGGCGGTCTTTGACCGCCGCTACGTCAAGAAACTGGACGGCCCCAACGTGAAGAAGGCCGCCACGAAGTGGGATCTGGCCCAGATGGTCATCGAGGACATCCAGCGCTTCAAGGCCGAGCAGAAGTGCGACCGCCTGGTCATGGTCTGGTGCGGCTCCACCGAGATTTACATGCCCGAGGGGCCGGTGCACGCCGCCCTCGAGGCGCTTGAGGCCGGCCTCAAGAACAACGATCCCGACATCCCGTCCAGCATGATCTACGCGTACGCGGCCATCAAGCTGGGCATCCCGTACGCCAACGGCGCACCCAACCTGTGCGCCGACACCATCGCCCTCGAGGAGATGGCCAAGGCGAACAAGACCCCCATCTGCGGCAAGGACTTCAAGACCGGTCAGACGCTGATGAAGACCATCATCGCCCCCGGCCTCAAGGCCCGCATGCTGGGCGTATCCGGCTGGTTCTCCGCCAACATCCTGGGTAACCGGGATGGCGAGGTGCTGGACGATCCCGAGTCCTTCATGACGAAGGAGATCTCCAAGCTGGGCGTGCTGGAGCACATCCTGCGCCCGGACCTCAACGCCGAGCTCTACGGCAACCTGTACCACAAGGTCCGCATCCACTACTATCCGCCGCGCGGCGACAACAAGGAAGGGTGGGACAACATCGACATCTTCGGCTGGATGGGCTACCCGATGCAGATCAAGATCGACTTCCTCTGCCGGGACAGCATCCTGGCCGCGCCCATCGTCCTCGACCTGGTCCTGCTGCTGGACCTGGCCGGCCGCTGCGGCATGCACGGCATCCAGGAGTGGCTCTCGTTCTTCTTCAAGAGCCCGCACCACCTCCGCGGCCTCTACCCCGAGCACGACCTGTTCATTCAGAAGATGAAGTTGAAGAACACGATGCGCTACCTGATGGGCGAGGAGCAGATCACCCACCTGGGCCTGGAGTACTACGACTAGGCGCCGGCGGTCCCGCCGTCCCCGGCGGGACCCGGTTTCAGACCGGCCAGCGGCGCGGGACCGCCGCCCCACCGACACCGGGGCGGCGGCCGGCCCGACTGGCTGGACTGCGACCCCGGATAAAAATTTATTCCAATCGTTTCGCAATCTGAGGAGGATCGCATGGCAGACAACAAGTATGTGTATTCGTTCGGCCGCGGCAAGGCCGAGGGACACGGCAAGATGAAGGACATCCTGGGCGGCAAGGGCGCCGGCCTGGCCGAGATGACCAACGCCGGGCTCCCCGTGCCGCCCGGTTTCACTATCTCCACGGCGGCGTGCGGCATTTATTACCAGAACAACCGCAGCCTGCCCAAGGAGTTCATGGACCAGATCATGACCGCCCTGGCCGGGCTCGAAGCCGTCACGGGCAAGCAGCTGGGCTCCACCGCCGAGCCGCTGCTCGTGTCGGTGCGCTCGGGCGCCAAGTTCTCCATGCCCGGCATGATGGACACCATCCTGAACCTGGGCCTCAACGATGACACCGTCGAGACGCTGCGCGTCAAGACCGGCAACCCGCGGTTCGCCTACGACTGCTACCGCCGGTTCATCCAGATGTTCTCCGACGTCGTTCTGGGTGTGCCGAAGCACGACTTCGAGCGAATCATCGACCACATCAAGGAAACCCGGAAGGTGAAGCTCGACACCGAGCTCACCGCCGACGACATGCAGGAGATGATCCGCCGCTTCAAGCAGTTCGTCCTGGAGCGCGCCGGCAAGACCTTTCCGCAGGACGCCCGCGAGCAGCTCCGGCTGGCCATCTTCGCGGTGTTTGAGTCGTGGCACAACCCCCGCGCCATCAAGTACCGCCAGATGAACGAAATCCCCGACGACCTGGGCACCGCGGTGAACGTCCAGGCGATGGTGTTCGGCAACATGGGCGAGAGCTCCGGCTCCGGCGTCGGCTTCACCCGCAACCCGGCCACCGGCGCCCGGGAGTTCTACGGCGAGTTCCTGACCAACGCCCAGGGCGAGGACGTCGTGGCGGGCACCCGCACCCCCTTCAAGCTGGAGGAGCTCCAGAAATCCATGCCGGCCATCTACGACCAGCTCAAGGCCATCTCCGAGCGGCTGGAGAAGCACTACCGCGACATGCAGGACTACGAGTTCACCATCGAAAACGGCGTCCTGTACATGCTGCAGACCCGCAACGGCAAGCGCACCGGGGCCGCCGCCATCCGGATCGCCTGCGAGATGGTGGACGAGGGCCTGATCTCCACCGAGGAGGCGGTGCTGAAGGTGGAGCCGCAGCAGCTGGACCAGCTCCTGCACCCGGTATTCGACGCGGGCAACGAGTTCAAGGTCATCGCCAAGGGCCTGCCCGCCTCGCCCGGCGCGGCGGTGGGCCGGATCGCCTTCTCCTCCGAGGACGCGGTCAAGATGGCCGAGGGGAAGGAGAAGGTTGTCCTGGTGCGCATCGAGACCACCCCCGACGACATCCACGGCATGGAAGTCTCCCAGGGCATCCTCACCGCCCGCGGCGGCATGACCTCCCATGCGGCCGTGGTGGCACGCGGCATGGGTACGCCGTGCGTGGCCGGCAGCGCCGACATCAAGATCAATGAAGAGACGATGACGGTGGAGTTCCCCGGCGGCCTGGTGCTGAAAGAGGGCGACTTCATCTCGCTGGACGGCTCCAAGGGCGAGGTGTACCAGGGGGCGCTCAAGACCAGCAACCCCGACCTCCGCAGCGGCTTCTTCGGCCGCTTCATGGCCCTGGCCGACACCATCCGCACCCTGAAGGTGCGGACCAACGCCGACATCCCGCGCGACGCCAAGGTGGCCCGCGAGTTCGGCGCCGAGGGGATCGGCCTGTGCCGCACCGAGCACATGTTCTTCGCCCCCGACCGGCTGCCGCACATGCAGGCGATGATCCTGGCCCAGACGGTGGAGCCGCGCGAAGCGGCGCTCCAGAAGCTCCTGCCCATGCAGCGCGAGGATTTCGTCGGCATCTTCCGGGTGATGGACGGCCTGCCGGTGACCATCCGCACGCTGGATCCGCCGCTCCACGAGTTCCTGCCCAAGCGCGAGGAGCTGATGGTGGAGATCGCCCTGATGAAGGAGCGGCGCGAGGCCGCCGCCAAAATCCGCGAGAAGGAGACGCTCCTGGCGCGGGTCGAGGAGCTGCACGAGCTCAATCCCATGCTGGGGCACCGCGGGTGCCGCCTGGGCATCACCTATCCGGAGATCACCCGGATGCAGGCCCGGGCCATCCTCGAGGCCGCCTGCATCGTCAAGAAGGAAGGCGTGAACGTGCTGCCCGAGATCATGATCCCGCTGGTGGGCAAGGTGGCCGAGCTGGAGCACCAGCGCCAGCTGGTGATCGCGGAAGCCAAGCAGGTGTTCCAGGAGCAGGGGCTCGAGGTGCCGTACATGGTGGGCACCATGATCGAAATCCCGCGCGCGGCGCTCACCGCGGGCGAGATCGCCGGCGTGGCCGAATTCTTCTCGTTCGGCACCAACGACCTGACCCAGACCACCTTCGGTTACTCCCGCGACGACGCCGGCCGGTTCATCCGGGCCTACCTGGAGCAGGGCATCCTGGAGAAGGACCCGTTCCAGGCCATCGACCGCGACGGCGTGGGCCTGCTGCTGAAGATGGCGGTGGAGCAGGGGCGCGCCGCGCGCCCGAAGCTGAAGGTGGGCATCTGCGGCGAGCACGGCGGCGAGCCGTCGTCGGTGGAGTTCTGCCACATGATCGGGCTCGACTACGTGAGCTGCTCCCCCTACCGCGTGCCCATCGCCCGGCTCGCGGCCGCCCAGGCGGTCGCCTCCGGCCGCGCCGAGAAGGGCACCCAGCAGAAGTAGACCGGTCGTCGGTTATGGATTCGGACACCGGCCGGGGTTCGCCCCGGCCGGAGTTTTTTCAAAGTAAACAGCGAACAGCGAACAGTGAGGAGATTGGAGATAGGAGATAGGAGATAGGAGAAAAGAGATCAGAGATCGGAAATCAGAGATCAGAGTTCAGAGATCAGAGCAGGGATAACGGAGGAATTCGAACAACGAACCCCGAACCGCGAACCCCGAACCCCGACGTCCGAAGTCAGCGTTTCGGGAACGAGCCCCGAGCCTCGAGCCCCGAACCCCGACTACGATCACGATTACGATGACGATTACGAATTACGATCACGATTACGAGCACGAAGAGACCATCAACTATCAACTATCAACTATCAACTATCAACCGTTCCTGACTCCTATCTCCTGTCTCCTCACTCCTCACTATTCGCTCCGCTGGCATTCCCGCCCGACTTGTGCTGAAATGCTCCTCATGGACGAGAAGACCCTGACCCTGAAGTTTTTCGCCGGCATCCGGGAGGCGCTGGGCACGGCGATCCTGCGGGAGCGTTTCGGCGACGACGTGCGCACCGCCGGCGACGTGGTCCGATTCCTCGAGACGCGCTTCCCGGCGTTCCGCGAGGCGGCGCCGCGCCTGCTCATGGCGGTGAACCTCCGCTACGCCCACCCGGCCACCCCCGTGGCCGACGGCGACGAGATCGCCTTCTTCCCCCCCGTGGGCGGGGGCTAGTTGGAGGAACGGATGGTGCGGATCACCACCGAACTGGTGCGGGAGCCCATCGATGGGGCGGCGGCCGCGGCGGCGCTCGGCGCGCCGGGCGCCGGCGCCGTGGTGACCTTCGTCGGCACGGTGCGCGACCAGAACCGCGGCCGGGCCGTGACCGCCATGGAGTATGAGGCCTACCCGGAGATG
>JAGOHA010000066.1 GCA_017996395.1 Acidobacteriota bacterium
CGGTGCCGAACGCGGAGACGCCGAGCGTGGTGAAGGATGCGAACCAGACGATGGCGGCGATCCAGACTGGGGGGAGCAACAAGATTGCGATCGAGGACAAGGCGGGGAGCGAGCGGATTCTGATGCATGTGCCGAACCAGAAGTCGTTCATCCGGATCGGGATGCCGAACGACCCGCCGCCGGGAGGCGAGCCGCCGACACCGCCGACCTCGGCGACGACCGCAACCACGCCGCCGCCGCACGACGAGGAACTGAGCAAGAAGGTGAGCGAGCTGGAGGAGGAGATCAAAGGGATCAAGGCAGAGACGGAGGGAAACCTGGAGTTCAAGTGCCACAACAAGAAGGAGTCGATCTCGGGCAACTCGTTCACGATGGTGATCGGGGCGGAGGAGAGCATCTACCTCGGCAACTACACCCACATCAAGCTTGTCACGGCGATCGATGTCACCATCGCGGTGGATCTGGAATTGAAGATGGGGGGCAGTTTTGAATTCACCCCGCTGCACCATACATTCTTCGAAGAGAAAACCGAGATGGGATTGCTGAAGACGGAGCTCAAGGAATCCACCACCCGCATGGTGGGGCAAGTCGTCGAGATGGTGGGAGAAAACACGAAGATGATTGGGGAGAACATGCGCATGTTGGGCAATCATCAGGAGATGATCGGTGAATTGGTGAAGATGTCCGGGGAGGAGAACCAAATTGTCGGCGAGCATATCAAGATGCGCGGTCAGGATATCAAAATGAGCGGCATGCGTGTGGTGAGTTGTGGGGAGGAAGTGAAAACAGCAGGTGTCGAAACTAAGATTTCAGGGGGCAATAATAGAATTGTCACCGAACAGATGTCCATTTCAGCTTCCTTTACGGAAATGGCCGGCGAATCCACCAAAATGGCGACCGAGTCGACGGATCTTCAGGCGATTAAAATGATGATTTGAAATTCTGCCGATTGAATGATCCGGAAGTATGAGCTATATCCGTTACATCCCGCGATCACCAGCCCTGTCACCGTCACTCAGCCGAAGCGGATAGTGAAGTGAGTGTGAATCCTGACCGGCTCGCAGTTGTGATCGGGGAGAACCCAATCATTGACTTACCCCCCAATCGTTCCTACACTGGGCATATTGAATTTCCACCGGATGCGACCTCCGTCAGACGAAGCAGGTTGAATCGTTTGACGCAGGACGGAGAGTGGAGCAGGCGGTTGGATGGCAGAAACGCGTAGAGTTTCTGTCTCCCTCTGAACCGGAGGCCTGCGGTGAACGTTCAACGATGAGTGGGATATGAAAGTATACAAACCCAACGAACTGTCGCTGTTCATCAAACCGTTCGGCCTGCAGAACCGGCTGTACATGGCCTACACGCTGATGGTCTACTTCGACCTCACCGCGCCCGACAGCCTCCTCACCGAGCAGGAGCTGTGGCGGACGGTGCCGGCACAACTCGGCCCCATGCCGGTCGTGGATACGGGTATGGCCAAGCCGCGCGGCGAGTTCCTTGTGGCCGGCTCGTGTTTCGCCCCGCGGGGGCAGCGCTGGCCGGCGGCGCCGGTGAGCGTGCGGGTGGGCGCCGTGGGCAAAACCGTGAACGTCTTCGGCGACCGGTTCTGGGAGCGTGGCGCCGGCGGTCTGGCCACCATCACCGACCCGGAATCGTTCGCCGAGATGCCCTTGACCTGGGATCGCGCCTTCGGCGGTCCGGGCTTCGACAAGAATCCGGCGGGTCGAGGGATTCAGCCGGTGCGCGGCGCCGATGGTCGGGAGCGGGTACCGCTCCCCAACGTGGAACTGCCCGGCCGGCTGGTGGGCTCCCCTGCCGACCGGCCCGATCCGGCCGGCTTCGGGCCGCTGGATTTCATGAGCCCGGTGCGCCAGAAAAAAACGGGCACCTACGATGACAAGTGGCTGAAGGAGCGGTGGCCCTATTTTCCCGACGACATGAACTACGAGTATTTCAACGCCGCCTCCGAGGACCAGTACTTCCCGGGTTTCCTCACCGGCGCCGAAGCCATCGAGATCCGCCACATGCACCCCGACTTTCCGACGATCACCTCACGGCTGCCGCAGTGCCGCGTCCGCTGCTTCGTCACCCGCCAGAAGGACCTGAAATCGCGGGCGGTTGAAGACCTCCTGTTCGAGGAGATCACCACCCGCATCGATACGGTGTGGCTGTTCCCCAACATCCTGCGGGGCCTGGTGCTCCACCGCGGCACCGGCGAGATCCTGGACGAGGAGTACATGGACGTCCAGCGGATCTTCCTGGCGGTGGAAAAGCCGGATGCGCCGGCTAAAACCATCGAGGCGTACCGCGACGAGCAGCTGCGCACCGCCGACCGGGCGGTGACCATCGACATGGCGCCGCTCCAGGCCGCCCAGGCGAAGATCGCCAAGGTGCTCCGCAAGGCCAAGCGCCTGCCGAAAGAGGTTGAGGAGATCAAGAAGCGGGCGACGGGCCGCAGCCCCGTCATGCCCCGCACGCCGGCGGACATGCAGGGGATGAGCCGCGAGATCATCGCCGGCGGCGAGGCGGTGCTGAATCAGCTCGAGGCGCTGGCCCGGGACATGCACGCCAAGTACGGGCACCTTGTGGCCATCGACCTGGAGCAGTTCGACCGATGGCGGGAGCGGATCAAGGGGATGTCCCAGAAGGTGGACGACTCGGTGGCCAAGCTGGAAAAGGCCCAGCAGGAGGCCGCCGACGCGAAGAAGCAGATGAGCGGCATGCTGAAGGAGCACGTCCCGCCCGAGCACTTGGAAAAAGCCGGCATCGATCCCGACAACTTGTTGCCGCCGCCGCCGGTGAACCCGTGGCACGACCGCGGCTTCCCGCGGGTGGTAGCCTGGCGGCGCCGCCTCGAGGTGGACCGGGCAGCCCAAAAAGCCTTGGCCGACCTGGGATTCGAAGCGGACACAGTCCGCCGGGCCTGGTTCGGCATCAATTCCGACGACCAATCGGACAAGCCGTCGCTGTGGGGCTTGCAGAAATCGGGCGCCGCCGACGATCCGCCGGTGGCCCTGCCCGCCGGCCTGGTCCTGCCCCGCTTCCTGGATGCGGTGCTGGTGCGGATCGCCATCCGGCCCGGCGCCGCAGGCGCCTGGCCAGCGGCGCCGGAGCAGGTCGTGTCCGGATCCGACGAGACTCCGCTCTTCATGCCGGCCCCGCCCGGCGACGGACCGGCGCCGGTGGCGGTGCGGGTGGCCGACGAGCTGCAGGCGCTCCTGGTGGAGCAGGAGGCCGGCGACGCCGTCGCGGTGATCGCTTTGGCGGATCCGTCCGCTGATCCGGGGCCCGAAGCCGCGAAGGCATTGAAGGCTGCGCCTGTCTTCCTGGTGGCGCTGCCGGAGGCCGCGCCGGATGCCGATTTCGCACCGTGGGCGAAGCAGTTCCCGAACGCGCAGGCGCTCCGGCTGCCCAAAGGGCGGACCGTCTTCGACGCCCGGGCCGATGGCGCCGACCTCCGCCGCTGGATCCTAGACGCCTTGCCCAAGGAGCTGGCCCAGCCCCATCGGCTGGAGATCGCCCTGCCCGAAGCGGGAAAGGCGCCGACGGGTTCGCCGCTCGCCGGGATGACCCTGCCCATCCCGGACATCAAGGCCATTGTGGAAAAGACGATGCAGGAGATCCGGGCCTTCCACCAGCCCAAGTTCGACGCCATCTACGCGGAGAAGGCCAAGGCGGAAGCGCTGGCCAAGGAAGCCCTGGCCAAGGCGGGGCACGATCCGGAACAAATCTTCGCCGCGGCCGGCAACGCTCCCCGTCAGTCGTTCGCCGAGGTGGGCGACCGCATCGCCGGCGAGTTGGCGGCCAAACGGGACCGGCTGCGCGACCTGGGCGTTCTCACCCCCGAAACCGAGGCGCAGTTCAACGACGCGGCCGCCCGGGCCTACCAGATGGGCCACGAGGGCGAAGCGAAATATCAGGAGGGCATGGCGAAGATCGCTGCCGGCAAGCAGCAGATCGCCGACGCCATGGCCAAGGTCAAGGCGGGCGAGCTGCCGCCGGAGGCCCGGGCCAAATTTGCCGAAGCGGGCATGGACCCGGACCGCATGAAGAAGCGCACCCGCGAGGAAATCATCGAAATGCACGGCCGCGGCGAGACGCTCGCCGGCGCCATCCTGAACGGTGTCGACCTGTCGGGCCTGGACCTGACCGGCGCCGACCTGACGGGCGCCCAGCTCCAGAAGACGTTGTTCGCCGGCACCCGCCTGGACAAAGCCAACCTCACCCAGGTCATCGCCCTGGAGGCGGATTTCACGAGCGCCTCCCTGCGCGGCGCCACGCTGGACCGAGGGATTTTAAACAAAGCCAAGATGAAAGGAGTGGATCTCGGCGGCGCCCGCCTCAAGCAGGTGGTCGTCAAGGATGCGGACCTGTCCGGTGCCGACTTTTCCGGCGCCGATCTGGAGATGGTCACCCTGCAGAAATGCAAGCTGCCGGGGCTCAAGATGAGCGGCACGCGGGCCTATCTCAGCATCATCGAGGGAGACGCCACGGGATCCGTGTTCACCGGCGCCAAGTTCAATAAGTGCATCCTGCGCAAGATCGTCCTGGACGGGGCCGACTTTTCGGTGGCGGCCCTCAACTCCACGCTGTTCATGGATGCCCGCGGCAGCGGCGTCACCTTCGCCGGCGCCAACCTGGACAAGCTCCGGATGGGCAAGGGCACCGTCATGGCCGGCGCGGACTTCCGCAACATCCAAATGCACCAGGGCAGTCTGCGGGAGGCGGACCTGTCGGGCGCCGACTTCAGCGGCGCCGTCATCCGCGACTCGCTCATCGAGTTCTGCGACCTCCGGAAAGCCAACCTCCGACGGGTACCGGCCCGCGGCACCCGCCTGACCAAGACCGACCTGGAAGGCGCCGACATGTACGGGATCGATCTCTACCGGGGGTCGCTCCGCAAGGCCCGCCTGGTCAACACCGACCTGCGCGGCGCCAACCTGTGCGCTGTCGACCTGTACAAGGCGGTGATGGGCGAGACCCGCCTCGACGGGGCCAACCTCAAGCTGACGCTCATCCACAAGCGGGAGGATCTGCTGCCATGACCCGGGAAGAAGTCCTCGACGCCATCCGGCGCAACCGGACCATCGCCAACCAGAATCTGGACGGCATCGACCTCGCGGGCGCCGACCTGACGGGCGGCCGGTTCGAGAAGGTCGTGTTTCGGAACGCCGACCTGCGCGGCGCCAACATCCTGCGGACCGGCTTCAAGAAATGTGCCTTCCCCGGCGCCCGGTTCGACGGCACCGACCTGACCAAGGTGGACTTGCGCAAGATGGATCTGAGTGGCGCATCGCTCCGGGGGGTCAAGCTGTTTCAAACCCTGTTCACCCACTCGGACCTGACCGGCGCCGATTTCAGCGAGGGCGACCTGGGCTGGTCGCTCCTGCAGCACGCGAAGCTCGACGGGGCGAAGTTCACCGGCGCGAAAATGGAGAAAATGGTGCTGTCCCACGCGTCGGCCGGACAGGCCGATTTCTCCGGCGCACAGCTCACCAAGGTGATTTTTCACGACGCCCAGCTCCCCGGCGCCGTCTTCAAGGGCGCCCGGCTGTTCAAGGTGTTGCTGGCGAACTGCAACCTGGCCGGCCAGGACTTCACCGGCACCTCGTTTCAGCAGGTGAACGTGACCGGCTCGGACCTGACCGGAGCCGATTTCACCGGCGTGGACGTCAGCATGTCGAACTTCATGGACGCCAACCTGACCAAGGCCCGGCTGGACAAGGTCCGGGGACGGAACGCCATGTTCAAGGGCGCCAAACTGATCGAGGCCACGCTGACCGGCGCCGACCTGAGCCAGTCGCTCTTCGCCGAGGGGAACCTGTCCCAGGCCGATTTCTCAAAGGCCTGCCTGGATCACTGCTTTTTCCCCTCGGCGATCTGCCGGGCGACCCGCTTTGCCGGCAGCGACCTTTCCTATGCGGAATTTGACAAGACGGATCTCACGGCGGCGGATTTCTCCTCCGCCAAGCTGTACATGGCCCGGATGCACCTGGTGCTCGACGAGCACGCCATCTGGGACGGCGCCGACCGCGCCACGGTCCGGGGAACCGACTCGGACCAGGCGGAGGCGGAAAGCTGGACGCCGCCGCCGGCGGCGGACGACAAGAAGAAGTGAGCGGCGAACGGCCGCACGAACAGGAGGTTTCGATGAGCAGACACAGCGCCCCGTGGATTTCCACCCAGGCGGAGCTGGAGACCGGCCGGATCGTGGCGGGGCACGGCCGTCTCTTCAAAGTGCGCACCGCCGCCGGTGACGTCAGCGCCCATCAGGCGTTCGGCTGCCTCGTGGCGCCCCGACCGGGCGACGCGGTGCTGGTGGCGATGGGGACCGCCGGCAAGCATTACATTCTGTCGGTGCTGGAGCGGGACGCGACCGTGCCCGCGGCGACGGAAATGATCCTGGACGGGCCGGTGAGCCTGCGCGTGCAGGGCGGCAGCCTGGCGCTCCAGGCCGACGGGGACCTGCGGCTGGCGTCCCGGCAGGACATCGCCTGCGCCTCCCGCCGCATCGCCGTGAGCGCCCATCAGGGCCGGGTCCGGATCGGCCGGCTGGCGTTCGTCGGGCGGTTCCTAAGCAGCCAGGTGGCCCGGGTGAAGTCGGTGGCCCTGGGCATGGACGTCGTCTGCCGGCGCCTGACGCAGCGCCTCGGCAATTCGTTCCGGTACGTCAAGGAACTCGATGAGACCCAGAGCAACTCCTCCCGGGTCGTCGTCGAGGACCTGCTGACGATGCATTCGAAGAACACGCTGATCATGTCGGAAGAGCACGTCACCGTGAATGCCGAGCAGATCCAGTTGGGATAAGACTGAAGACCATTGATCATATTTCATTGATCATTTGTCATTCGTCATTGAGGAGCGGTGGTGAGCGACAAAGGTGTGGATACCGAGAGGGAAAGTCGAGCCGATATTCTGCAGGATCGGTTCATCGCGTTTTCGGTTCGGATCATTCGACTCTGCGGCATGTTGCCGAAGAATCCGGCCGGCGGCCACGTGTCGCGGCAATTGATGCGATCGGGAACATCGCCGGCACCGAATTATGGTGAAGCACGTGGCGCCGAAAGCCATGCGGATTTCGTGCACAAACTGGGCATCGTCCTCAAGGAGCTGAACGAGACTTCGATCTGGCTCAAGGTGATTCTCCGTTCCGAAATGATCCGGTCAGAATATGTTCAGGAAACGCTGGATGAATGCACCCAGTTATCGCGCATCATGGTCACGTCGATTCGCACCGCCCGGAACAAGGATGCTCGGAGATAGATGAAAAATGTCAATTGATCAATGATCAATGACAAATGAATTTACGACTTATAGGAGGCAGAGATGTTTATGTTGAGCATGGGCGCGGGAATGAACCTCGGCTTTCCCGATGTCTGCCTCACCCCGATCGTGGTACCCACGCCGATCCCGTATCCGGATATGCAATTCTCGGCGACGTCGGCGCCTGCGGCTTACAACGTCCTGGTGGACTGTATGCCCGCGGTGAACCAGCTTTCCGTCGGCACGGTGAGCGTGGGTGACAACGGCGGCGTCCTGCTCGGGGTGGTTTCCCACATGATGTCGGGCCAGACTGAGTACCTGGTAGGCTGCATCACCATCATGGTGGACGGCGTTCCCGCCCAGCGCCTCACCAGCGTCACCGGCCAGAACTGCCTGGCTGTGCTGCCCAACGCCCCCGGCGTCAGCCTCGTGCCGAGCCAGGTCACCGTGCTGACCCTGGGTTGATCCCGCAGGTGGGGATGGACAGCCGCATCTTCATCAGCCTCGCGGCGTATCGCGATCCGGAGTTGCTGCCCACGGTCCGGGACGCCCTCGCCAACGCCCGCCACCCGGAGCGGCTGGCGTTCGGGATCTGCTGGCAGCGCGCCGCCACGGACGACGACCTCCGCGAGTTCGCCGCCGATTCCCGCTTCCGGATTCTCGACGTGCCGTATGTGGAATCGCGCGGCGTCTGCTGGGCGCGCCACGAGATCCAGCAGCTGCTGCGGGATGAGGACTTCTACTTTCAAATCGATTCCCACACCCGGTTTGCCGAGGGCTGGGACGAGCAGCTCCTGACCATGTTCGGGGACCTCGGCGACGAGCGGGCGGTCATCGGGAGCTACCCGCCGTCCTACAAGCCGGGCTTTGACGGATACCGCAACGACCGGAATCCCAACCGGATGACCATCAGCCGGTTCCATCCCGACGGCAACGTGTGCCTGGAGCCTAAGGGCGTGCTCGATTACGAGCAGCTGTCCCGTGCGTTTCCCGCGCGCTTCGCCAGCGGCGGCTTCATGTTCGCGTCCGCCCGGTTGCCGCGGGCGGTGCCGTACGACCCGTCCTTCTACTTCAGCGGCGAGGAGATCGGCTACACCGTCCGGGCCTTCACCCACGGTTTCAACCTGTACAATCCGCATCGGGCGGTCATCTGGCACTACTACACCCGTCAGGGGAGCCTGCGCCACTGGGACGACCACCAGCAGGCGCCCCGCTCCCAGGAGCCGGCCCGGCGTCTGCGCCAGCTGCTCGGCCAGGCCGACGAGGGGGTCGATCTGGGCCCGTACGGCCTGGGTGCGGCGCGGACACTGGCGGATTACCGCAACTGGGCCGGCGTGGACGTCGCCCGTAAAATGATCCACCGGCAGGCGCGGGATGGGGGCATCCCGCCCCACGACCCGAGCGACGAGGCCGGCTGGCGCTGCGACATGAAGCGTCACGAGCTGGTCCTGCGGTGGGCGGAGGCGCGCCTGGTCCTGCCGGACGACGTGACATTCGTCGCGGTGATGGTGGATGACCAGCACCGCGCCAACCTGTTCCGTCGGGATTTCCCCGGGACGACCATCCTGGAACAGGGCGGTCGGCTCCCGTGCGAGTTCGAGTGCGACCGGCGAAGCCGACCCGCCGGCCTGGTCATCTGGGCGCACAGCCAGTCCGCCGGCTGGGAGCAGCGGTGCCGCGCGGCGTTCGGCGCGTCCTGGGAAACGGTGTCGGCGGCGCCGCGCTGGACGCCGCCGTTGCACAGTCCATCCAAAATGATGTTCGATTTCCAATGGCCGGAATGGACCATTCATCCGTTCGTCTCAACCCCTGGAGGAGGACCCCATGAAAAAAGCCTGGATCAGCGCCCTGCCCCGTGACGAACAGGCGGTGCAGCGGCTGATGGCCGAACTGCAGCAGCTGGGCTACGGGACCGACGGGCATTTCTGGACCGACGACCTGGCGAAGATGGCCTGGTCCGGGCCGCGCGAGGCGCTGCTCGCCCGCGAGACCGCGGTCTGGGTCATCGTGGGCGCGCCGGCGGACTTCGAAGCGCCGACCGTCCGCTACGGGTTGTCGATGCTGAGCCTCGGCGTCCAGGCCCAGCGCGGCCTCGGTTTCCCCGTCATGCTCGTCTCCACCGGCGGGGCCGTGGACCTCGCCACGCTGCCTACGCCGCTCCGGGGCATTGACTCCCTCGCGCTGGAAACTCCGGCTCTGGGAACCAAGATCGTGGCCAAGGCGGCGATCCCGCCCCCCAAGATCGCCCCGGAATACCGTCTGGATGTCTACGCCGTTCCGGGCATCGGTCAATGGTTTGAAGTTGGCCCCGCACCGGGGCACGCCTGGAAAGGCGCCATGTTCGGCGTGGCCGGCGGCGAGGCCACCATTGACACCCACGGGGTCGGACCCGCCGGTCGGTTGCCGGAACGATGCGTCCTGAACTATCCCATGCAGGGATTGAAGCTCCAGTTGGGCGGGCGCGATTTCACCGCCTGGGCGGTCCAGAATCCCATCGATGACCGCACCTCCTACTTTCTCCGGGTGAAAGATGCGCCGGCGGCGATCCTGTTCGGCGCGTTCCCGGAGAGTGACGACGCCGAGGCGTTCACCATCCAGCTGCAGTGACGCCGGGACGCGTCCGGAGCGCCCGGCGGCGCCGGCGAAGACGGACGCGCCCCGGCTCCGGAGTCTCCCGTGGGTCGAGACAAGCAGAACTCCTCCCGGTCGGTCGATGCTGTCGCGCCGGTCGAGTGGCCGCCCCGCGGACGTCTGGTGGCGGCACTGGCATTAGCGGCACTGGCGGCGGCGGTGTTCTGGAATGCCCTGCCCAACGGTTTTCACCTGGACGACCAGTACCACGTGGTGGATAATCCCGGGATCCAGCAGGTCTGGCCCCCGTGGCGGCATTTAGTCGAACCCCGCACCATCTCGACGCTGGACCGGATTGTCCAGTACCGCCCGCTGCTCCCCCTCTCGCTGTCGCTGAGCTACGCTCTGACGGGACAGGATCCGGTCGGATTCCGCGCCTGGAACATCGCCCTGCAGGCCGCGGCGGCCGTGCTGGTGTTTTTCTTCCTGCGGGCGCTGCTGGCCGCCGCGGGGTGGCGGACATCGCGGACGGGGATTCGGGCCGATTGGGTGGCCCTGGCGTCGGCGGCGGTCTTTGCCGTTCACCCGGTGGCCGGAGTGCCGGTCAACTACATCTGCGCCCGCGACCTGCTGCTGTCTCAAGTGTTCCTTTTTGCGAGTCTGCTGGTGTACCTGCGGATGAGGACCCGGGGAGAGACGACCTGGCGCTGGGCGGCCGTGCTGGGTCTATTCGCGCTGGCGCTGCTGTCCAAAACCCACGTGGCCGTGGCGCCGGCGCTGGTTCTGGCGCTGGAATGGACCGTCTTAGGCGAGCGGCTGACCGCGTGGCGACCCTGGGGACGGGCGGCTCTGTACGGCGCTGTGGTGGCGGCGTTTTTCGCCTGGACCCGGTTCGGATTGCTGTTCTCCGACTGGAGCCAGGCGATGGCGGGTCCACCGGGAGCGGCCGCCACCTATGCGCTGACACAGCTCCGCCTGCACCTCGTGCATTACCTGCCCAATTTTGCCTGGCCGTTCGCCATCCGCCTGGCACCCGACGTCGGGCGCGCCGCTGGATGGATGGACGGTGCGGTCTGGGCCGGATTTGTCCTGGTGATCGGCTCCGTCGTGCTGGCGTTCGCCTGGCGCCGGCGGACGCCGGCGGCGGCCGCGGCGGTGCTCGGCTACTGGATTCTGCAGGTGCCGGAGTCGAGCGTCTTCCCGCTGCACCTGGTGGTGTCGGACTACCGGCCGTACGCCGGGAGCCCATTCCTGTTCCTGCTGGCGGCGCTGGCTCTGGCCGCCTGCCTCCGCCGGCCATGGTGGCACCTGGCGGCGGCCGCGCTGACGCTGTATTTCAGCCTGGCCTCGGTCGCGATGAACCGGCTGTGGCGCACGGGGGAGACGCTCTGGACCCACAGCGTCGCGTATGGCGGTGACGCCCTGGCCCATCACAACCTGGCCATGAGCATCGCCGATCGTGACGATCCCCGCGTACGGCGCCACCTGGAGGAGGCCGTCCGCCGGAGCCCCAACTTCGTTCTGGCTCACCTGAACCTGGGGCTGTGGCTCATCCAACACGGGCAGGTCGAGGCGGGCCTGGCCGAATGCGAGCGGGCCCGACGGCTCGAGCCGGACTGGGCGCAGACTTACTACTGGCTGGCCCGCGCTCATAGCCGGCTGGGCCGCCGCGCTGAGGCGGCCGCCGCCAGCGCCCGGGCGGCGACGCTCGACCCGGACAACCGGATGTATCTCAAGCAGGCGGCGTATGACGCCCAGGCCGCGGGCGACTTTGTCGGCAGCCTCGCGTTCACCGGTCGGTTAAAAGCGCTGGGAATGGAGGACTCGGAGACTCTGTTCCTTGAGGGGTTCGCCCGTCAGAAGACCGGCGACCTGCCGGGAGCGGTGGCGGCGTATCGAGCCTGTCTGCTGCAGGATCCGCGGCACGCCCAGGTGGTGTTCAACCTCGCCTATGCCCTCATGAACCTGGGAAATTATCCGGAAGCCATCATCCGGTTCGAGGAAGTGCTCAAACTCAAGCCGGAATATCGGGAGGTCCACTTCCACCTGGCCGCCTGCTTTGACAGACTGAACCGGCCCGAATTGGCTGCTCGGGAGCGGGCGCTCTACGGACTTCACCACACAGAGGTCACAAAGAGTGGGGAGTAGAGAGTGCGGGCGGAAAGGAAGGCAGACGAGCTGTTGCTGTTCGTGCATCTTCACGAGTTCAAGTTTGCGGGTGATAAATCCCGCATCCTACGTATAGAGAGCAACCACGGGTCCATAAAAAAGCCCCGCCGGATGGCGGGGCTTGATGGTGAACGGTCAGGCTGATCCGATCGATCAGAATGGGGTGATGACACCCGCGGCGTAGAGCACGCGCCAGGTTCCACCGCCGAGATACTGGAGGGCGACGGCCGCGTCGCGTCCACCGGTGAGGTACCCGGACGTTCCCGCCGTGGTCTGGGGAGCGGAGACGTGGATCTGGGTGCCGTAGTCGGCGGCGAGCATGATCCGGCCGTCGCCGGAGACTCCGGCGCCCACCCAGGTCCGGACGCTGTCGCGGGTGTGCCAGGTCAGGCCGTAATCCTGCGACACGTGGAGCTGGCCGCTGGTGATGGTGGCCAGCAGGTACCGGCCCGTGTCATCGCCGGCGACGAAACGCCAGTTGGCTGAACCGGTCCGGTCGATCCAGCCCGTTCCGCCGTCGTCGGAGGTGTGGATGGGACCGCCGTCCACGGCGGCCACCAGCCGGGAACCATCGGCGGAGCAGTCGATGGCGCTCCAGTTGTAGGTGGGGCCGACGCTGCCCCAGTTGGCGCCGCCGTCGGTGGAGCGGGCGATCTGACCGCCGTGGCGGACGCCTAGAACCAGATTGCCGGAGTCGGACACGGCGACATCCCACCAGGTCTGGGAACCGGGTCCCGTTCGTTCGGTCCAGCTCGCGCCGTAGTTGGTGGATGTGTAAATGTAGCCGGTGTTCACCGCGGCGACCATGTACTGGCCGCTGCCGGAGCAGTCCACCGCGTACCAGCCGCGGGAGCTGTCCCGGCTGGTCCAGTTGGCGCCGTAGTCGCTGGAAGTGTAAATGTGGTCGCCGGTAACGACCGCGACGACGTACTGGCCGTTGGCCGACATGGCGATGCCGGTCCAGTTGCGGGTGCCGCTGGCCGTCCGTTCAGTCCAGGAAACGCCCGAATCGGCCGACGTGTAGATGTAGCCGCCGTAGACCGCGGCGGCCAGGTGCGCGCCGTCACCGGATGCGGCCACGAAGTACCAGTTGCGGTTGCTGTCCCGGGCGGTCCAGAGGACGCCGGTCCCTTCGATGGGTGAAGTCAGAACGCTCTGGCCGGCGTTCTGAGCGATTTTCCAGCCGCCGGTGCCGGCGCCGGACACCTGGACAATGTCCCCCACGGTGCAGTCGGCGGAAAGCGGCAGGGTCACCGTCACCTGGGCGGCGTTGTCGGCGAGGTAGCCGGTGTTGCGCGCCGCCTGCTGGCTTGTGCTGGTGACATGAATCCAGGTGATACCGGGCCCTGCGGGGCCAGTGGGACCTGATGGACCCGAAGGCCCGGACGGCCCGGATGGCCCCGAGGGTCCGGCTGGCCCGGTGGGTCCCGACGGTCCGGAAGGTCCGATGGATCCAGTCGGTCCGGATGGTCCGGTGGGTCCGATGGGTCCTGTCGGTCCAGAGGGTCCGACAGGTCCGGTAGGTCCAGTCGGTCCCGTGGGTCCGATGTCGCCCTGGGGTCCCGTGGGCCCGATGGGTCCTGTCGGTCCGGTGGGGCCAATGTCACCCTGGGGTCCGGTGGGACCGGTGGGCCCGATCTCACCCTGGGGTCCGGTGGGACCGGTGGGCCCGATCTCGCCCTGGGGTCCGGTGGGACCGGTGGGCCCGATCTCGCCCTGAGGTCCAGTGGGACCGGTGGGCCCGATCTCGCCCTGGGGTCCAGTGGGACCGGTGGGCCCGATCTCGCCCTGGGGTCCAGTGGGACCGGTGGGCCCGATCTCGCCCTGGGGTCCGGTGGGACCGGTGGGCCCGATCTCGCCTTGAGGACCAGTGGGACCTGTTGGGCCAATTTCACCCTGAGGTCCGGTGGGTCCGGTGGGCCCGATCTCGCCCTGGGGTCCAGTGGGACCGGTGGGCCCGATCTCGCCCTGGGGTCCGGTGGGACCGGTGGGCCCGATCTCGCCTTGAGGACCAGTGGGACCTGTTGGGCCAATTTCACCCTGAGGTCCGGTGGGTCCGGTGGGCCCGATCTCGCCCTGGGGTCCAGTGGGACCGGTGGGCCCGATCTCGCCTTGAGGACCAGTGGGACCTGTTGGGCCAATTTCGCCCTGAGGTCCAGTGGGACCGGTGGGCCCGATCTCGCCTTGAGGACCAGTGGGACCTGTTGGGCCAATTTCGCCCTGAGGTCCGGTGGGACCGGTGGGCCCGATCTCGCCCTGGGGTCCAGTGGGACCTGTTGGGCCAATTTCGCCCTGAGGTCCGGTGGGACCGGTGGGCCCAGTAGGCCCCGTCGGTCCGGTGGGTCCTTCAGGTCCCTCGGGTCCCTCGGGACCCGGCGGGCCGGTGGGAAAATCCACCGTATGGATGACGGTGTACCGGGCGGAGCGGACCGATGTGGTGGGTTCGGAGGCGTAACGCCAGACGACCTCAACGACTCCCTGGCCCACGAACGGATCGGTCTGCAGGGTGATCCTGAGGCAGACGCTGTCGCCGGGCTCATACGCCTTGATCAGCCCGCGGTATTTCACGACGATCTGATTGCGGCTCAGATTCGCCTGCACCGTGAAATCCACGGACCGCAACGTGGCGGAATTGATGTAGACGGCGGGCTCCACGTGGACCAGTTGCCCGCAGCCGGTGTCGAACGTGAAGGTGAAGGTGTCGCCGGGCTGGAACGAGGCGTAACGCGCGTTGTAGCTGTTGGACAAGCACAGGAATGCGTCGGACGTGCTGTCCACCGGAATGAGCGCGGGTGAGATGCTGAAGTCGGGGATGGTTCGGACGAGCGCCGAACCGACGGCCGCCGCCGCGCTCCCGCCGATTCCGGCCAGCATGATCAGTAATGCGAGCAAGACCCGCCGGCCTGATCCCGTAGTGACCTGAATCCATGTCATGGAGTGCCTCCAGTCAAAGCGCCGCCGGCCTCAGGGGGTCGGGGTGTCGAAACGGAACGTGAATGCGCCAGCCGCGTCCACGTCCAGATGGACCGCCGTGGGCATGGCCCCTTCGCTCATCTGGGCCAGAACCCGTTGGGAGAGCTGGGGCAGGATGTTGCCGTCCAGGATGTACTCGATGTTCCGCGCACCCGTTTCCACCTCGGTACAGCGGGCGGCGATCTGTTCCATCACCGCCGGCGTGTAATCGAGGGCCATCTTGTTGTTTTCCATCAGGGTGCGCTGGATGCGCCGGAGTTTGAGCTCCACGATCCGCTTCATCGCCTCGCCGCGCAATCCGTAGTAAGGCACGATGGCCATCCGCGCCAGCAGCGCCGGCTTGAAGTGTTTGGACAGCACCGGCCGGATCGCCCCCACCACCGCGTCCGCCGGGAGGGGCTCGTCACCGGCGGTCATCTCTTGGATGATGTCCGAGGCCAGATTGCTGGTGAGAAGGATGATGGTGTTGCGGAAGTTGATCTCCTTCCCCTCGCCGTCGGTGAGCATGCCTTTGTCGAAGACCTGGTAGAACAGGTTCAGCACGTCCAGATGCGCCTTCTCCACCTCGTCCAGCAGGACCACCGAGTACGGCTTCTGGCGGACCGCCTCGGTGAGCATGCCGCCCTCCCCGTACCCGACGTAACCCGGCGGCGACCCAATGAGCCGGCTGACGGTGTGGCTCTCCTGGAACTCGCTCATATTGATGGTCACCACGTTCCGGTCGGAGCCGAAGAGCAGGTCGGCCAGCGCCAGGCCCGTCTCGGTTTTGCCCACGCCGCTCGGTCCGGCCAGCAGGAAGACGCCCATGGGCTGGTTGGGGTTCTTGATGCCGGCCTTGGCCGACTTGATGGTTTCGACGATGATCTTGAGGGCGTGGTCCTGACCCTTGATCCGCTCGGCCAGCCGCTCCTCGAGCCGCAGGATGTTTTCCGCCTCGTCGCGCAGCACCTTGCCCAGGGGGATGCCGGTCCAGTCGGACACCACCTGCGCCACCACGTCCGGGTTGACCTCGACCTGGATCAGTCCGCCGTCGGCCTGCAGGGCATGGAAGGCCGCATCGGCGGCGGCCAGCTCCTGCTTCAGCGCATCCCGGTCGGCCGCCGGCGCGTCGCCCGAGGCCGCCAGGCGGCCGCGGATATCGAGCACTTTCTGGGCGGCCTCTTTCTCCCCCTGCCAGCGGGCCTGCAGCGCCTCCGCCTCCGCCCGGAAGGCAACGATCCTGTCCAGGACCTTCTGATAGGCCTCCTCGTCGACGGCGATGCCGTTGGTCCGGTCGCGGTCCACCGCGCCTTTCTCACGTTCCAGCGCCTGGACGGCGCGCTCCTTGTCCTCGAGCACGCCGGGCTTGGCGGAGAGATTGATCTTGATCCGCGCACAGGCGGTGTCCACCAGGTCGATGGCCTTGTCGGGGAGGAAGCGGCCGGTGATGTATTTGTCGGACAGCTCGGCGGCGGTCCGGATGGCGTCGTCCCGGATGATCACTTTGTGGGCGGCCTCGTAACTGTCCCGGATGCCGCGCAGAATCAGGATGGTGGTCTCGACGCTCGGCTCATCCAGCTTGACGGCCTGGAAGCGCCGGGCCAGGGCGGGATCCTTCTCGAAGTATTTCTTGTACTCGCCCCAGGTGGTGGCGGCCACCGTGCGCAGCTCGCCGCGGGCCAGGGCCGGCTTGAGCAAGTTGGCTGCATCGCTGGTGCCCGCCGAACCGCCCGCGCCGATGAGGGTGTGCGCCTCGTCGATGAACAGGACGATGGGTTTTTCCGAGCCTTTGATCTCGCTGATGACACCCTTGAGGCGGTTCTCGAACTCGCCTTTCATGCCCGCCCCGGCTTCGAGCAGGCCCATGTCCAGGCCCAGCAGGGATACGTTCTGGAGCAGCTCCGGCACGTCGCCTTGCACGATGCGCAGCGCCAGCCCCTCCACCACGGCGGTCTTGCCCACGCCGGGATCGCCGACGCAGATGGGGTTGTTCTTGCGCCGACGGGCGAGGATGTCCACGATCTGACGGATCTCCAGGTCGCGCCCGAACACCGGGTCAATGCCGCCGTCGCGGGCTTTTTGGGTGAAGTCGGTGCAGAAGCGCTTCAGAAATCCGCCTTCGGACGGACCGGCGGCGGGCTCGGCCGCACCGCCCGGTTCGCGGGCGGCCGCCTCCGTCTCCAGGGACCCCTTGGTGACGGCCCAGAAGTCCTTGATTAGCGATTCACGGTTAATGGTCTTGAGCAGGTCGATATAGCGTCCGGACGCGAAGAAGCTTGGCTTGGCCAGCAGCGTCATCAGTAAAGCGCCGGAGCGGATGCGCCGTTCGCCGAGGTCGATGGAGGTGACCATCCAGGCATCCTGGATCAGCTCGAGCAACAGGGGGGAAAATACCGGCTTGGAGGCATTGCCGGTCCGGAAATCCTCCAGTGATTCTTCCAGCGCCTTGATCACCCGCCCGATGTCCAGGTTGAACTTCTGGCAAATCAGGCTGCAGTCGGATCGCGGCTCCTCGAGCAGTTTGACCAGCACCTGCTCGACGGAGACCTCGTAGTGGGTGCGCGACACACACAGGCCCGCAGCGGCATGCAGGGCGTTGGTGCTGAATGCGTTCATGCGGCTCAATAGCGACTTGATGTCGACGGTGATCATGCAATCCTCCTTGATTGGTTCATCTGCCTGCCGGCGCCCACCCCGGGGGTCCGGATGCGCGCGGGCCGGGACACGAACCGTTCCGTTCGTCTACAGGCAAAGAGCAACCGGTCAGTGAGCCATCAGCAGGCGCTGCTCCGCCGCCGTCGGCACCTGAAGCAGCACGGTGAGCGGCCGGGCAGCCTGCCGGGTGGAGAGCATCCAGGTGTTGAGGCCCAGTTGGGCCCAGTAGGCGTCGCCCAGGCGGGTGGTCCGGATATCGCGGGCCCGCAGGGTGAGACGCAGCTCCCATTCCAGCGGTTGGTCCAGATAGAGTTCGGTCAGCCGTCGCATCTCGCCGAACCCCGGCTGGCCGGGGAGAAACTGGGTGAACGTGTCGATGTCCACCGGTCCGATCTCCACGCGGAATTTGCCCATCCGGTCCTTGATCTCGGAGCCGAGGCAGCAATCCTCGCCCAGCACGTTGCCCGCAGCGCCCAAACGGCACCGCTGGTCCTCGGGGATCGTGGCGACCCGGGGCACGCACTGAACCACCCGCAGGCTCGGCTCGGCCAGCCGGTCGGACAACAGGGTGCGCAGCCCTTCGGCGGAGCGGGTGTGCAGCGTGAACAGGCCCATGAAACGGAACAGGCTGGCAGGATCATCCACTTGGCGCCGGATCGAGTCCTCACCCAGGCCGAGCAGGCAGCAGAGCAGCAGGAAGATGTCGGGCTCTTTCTTCTCCACCAAGCGGTGGAAGAGCCGGTGTTTGCTCCAGCTCTTGAAATAGATCGGGAACAGCGGTGCGTTGATGATGTCGATGAAATCGCGCATCACCGAACGCCCGTCGGACCGCTCGTGAAGCAGATCTTCCGTGTAGAACGTGGGCAGGGGGGATCCGGCGCCGTAGAGCCCCAGGAAGGTGGCGGTGATCTGGTAG
>JAGOHA010000067.1 GCA_017996395.1 Acidobacteriota bacterium
GCGCCGCCGGGTCTGCGGCGGGCGCTGGCGGTGGGCAACCGCCTCCAGGACATCGTGTGCGCCGCGATGCGCCCGGGGCGGACCGGCAACGAGGCGCTGGCGGCCGCGCTGGCGGCCATGCGCGCCGAGGGGATCAAGGGTTCGGTTTACTCCCATCCCGTGGGCGACCACGGTCACGGCGCCGGGCCGGTCATCGGCTTGTGGGACCGGCAGGAAGCCATCCCGGTCCGCGGCGACCGGGCGATCCTGGCCGACACCTGGTGGGCCGTCGAGCTGTACGCCGCCTCGCCGGTGCCCGAGTGGGACGGCCAGGAGGTGCGGATGATGCTGGAGGAGGACGCCTCTCTGACCGCCATGGGGACCCAGTGGGTGCTGCCGCGGCAGGAGAAGTTTCACCTCGTGGGGAAACGGTGAATGGGTGAATGGGTGAATCGGGAGACGGGAGACGGGAGACGAGAGACGGATTAACCCTCAACCCTCCACGATCAACCATCAACCATCAACCATCAACTCTCAACTCTCAACTCTCAACTCACAACGATCCGCCACGGGGGCCGGGGGAACCGCCAAGCCCAGTGAACCGGGCGGAACAAATACAGCTGGCCGCTGCCGACCCTCGGCGTGATGCGGTGATGGAAGAAATTCGATGATTTTCCTTCGGAAATTGGGTATGTTCGGGATATCCAACCGATGAACTCATGAGGAGACAGGCATGAAGCCGGTGATGTGTCCAGTTTGCAGGCGTGAGCACGGCGGCGAGGCGATCTCCGGCAAGGGCTGCGACGGGCGGCGGGCGGCCGCGCCCCGGCAGGCCGACGGGCAGCGGGCGGTCGTGCAGGGAACCGGCCGCCGGCTGGGGATGCGAGTGCTGGGGATTCTGGCTGGATTCGTGGCCGTCGCGGGATTGATCGCCTGCCAGGAACAAACCTTTGAACAGAAGCTTGAGGAAAGAATACGGATGCTCGAGGAACAAATCCGGCAGGAAGAAGCGGTCCGTCAGGAAGCGGCCCGTCAGGAAGCTGCTCGGGAAGCGATCGCGGCGGTGCGGGAGGGCCGGGGCGTGCCGCGGGCCGCGGCCTACGATCCGGCTGGCGCATGGCCCCGCCGGCTGGTGCTCGTCACTCCGGCAGGTGAGCTTCATGATTGGACCATGGAATTGCCGTCCGAGTGGCGCGCGGCAACCGCCGGCGAGTTGGTTCTGGTGGTTGTGGTCGACGAGAAAGAAGTCAACCTGGGATCTCGAGATTATGTGGTGCTTAACGAAAAAGTAGTCTATCCGGCATCTCGAGATCACGCCATCACCCGGTACCGGCACGATGTGCGGGTCGAAGTCCGGGCGGCCCGAACCGGAAAACTGGCAGTGGAGTTTACGGTAAAAGGGTATGAGCCAGACGGCTTTCCCCCCAATGCCCCAGTGGACCAAACCCGAATCAATGGGCGGCGAGTGACTCTCGATCAGTTGTTGAGGGCTCTCGTCTCGTCTGATCCTCCCACCGGCGGACCGACGGGGCGAAAAGAGGCCAACGGGATCGGGATGTCCTTTGTGGAATTGGGCCCCGGAGAATTCACAATGGGTTCCCCTGAGTCGGAGGCTAGGCGGGGCAGTGACGAGGGGCAGCATCGGGTGCGGTTGACGAAGGGGTTCTGGCTGCAGATGACGGAGGTGACCCAGGGGCAGTGGCGGGCGGTGATGGGGGACAACCCGTCCCACTTCCAGAACGGCAAAAATTATCCCGTGGAGAGCGTATCCTGGAACGATGTGCAGGCGTTTCTGGAGAAGTTGAACACGATGGATCCGGGAAAGAATTACCGGCTGCCCACAGAGGCGGAGTGGGAGTACGCGTGCCGGGCGGGGACGACCGGGGAGCAGTATGGAGAGCTGGACGACATCGCGTGGTACTGGAAAAACTCGGAAGACCAAACCCATCCAGTGGCGAAAATGCAGTCCAACGCGTGGGGGATGTACGATATGCTGGGGAACGTGTGGGAGTGGTGCGCGGACGTGTACGGCGGGTATCCATCGGTCAACGTGATGGATCCACGGGGCCCGGCGTCGGGCGAACGCCGCGTGTTGCGGGGGGGGGCCTGGTCCGACTACCTCTTCGGCTACTACTACTTCGGCAGCTTCACCCGCAGCGCCAACCGCGGCTGGGACTATCCTGACCGTCGGCACGTCAACTACGGCTTTCGGTGTGCCCGGGACTGAATGGTTTTCCCTTGATCCTTTGATGCTTTTTCCCTTAATGTCTGAAGGGGATACCGGAGGCGCGAACCCCCTGCCCGCCGCCGCCGGCATGCTCAATTTCCTCATCGGCCCCG
This sequence comes from Acidobacteriota bacterium, assembly GCA_017996395.1. Lineage (GTDB taxonomy): Bacteria > Acidobacteriota > JAAYUB01 > JAAYUB01 > JAAYUB01 > JAAYUB01. Next base: position 2,320 of record JAGOHA010000067.1, read on the forward strand.
TCTGCCGCCGCGGCGCCGTTGGTTCAGTCGCCCATCATCTCCTCGACGGTGGCCAGCAGGATGCCATCGGCCGTGGCCGCCGCCCGGAGGGCCGGCGTGAAGCCGGACTTTGAGAAGAGGGCGTAGTCGACACGCAGCCCGGGATTCTGTGAAACGAGGCTTCGCGTCTTATCCTTGAGTTCCTCCAGAATGTTGATTCCCACCGGTCGGGCGGACCATTTGCACTCCCCCGCCAGCACCCGCCGCTCACGGTCGCTGATCGCCAGCACGTCGATCTCCGCCGCGCGGTCCCACCACCCCCCGATGCGGTCGGGCCGGAATGGGAGCCGGCCGGTCCCGGCCAGCCGGGCCACGTGGAAGCGGGCCGCGTCCTCGAAGGCGCCGGCCACGTATCCGTCGAAGCTCGGGCGGACCTCCTGTTCCAGGATGGCATCCCCCAAGCCCATCTCGAGGGCGGCGCCGTGTGAGTGGACGTAGCGGAACCAGAAGCGGAGGAACGGGTCGGTGATCCGGTACAGTCCCTTCTTGCTCTTTTCCGGCCGGCTCTCCGTGACCGGCACCTCGCGCCGGACGTAACGCATCTGCTGCAGGATGTCTAGGTATCGCGCCGTGGTGTGGGAATTCCCCAGCCCCGCCGCCTGGTCGATTTCGCCGAGGCGGGTCCGGCCGTGGGCGATGGCCCGGAGCAGGGAAAAGTAATTGCGGGGCTCGCGCAGTTCCTCCATCAGCAGCAGCCGCGGTTCGTGGTACAGGATCCCCTGGGGGTCGAGAACCCGCCGCCGGATATTGGCGAACAGGTCCCGGGCATCGTCGAAGAGCGATAGATAGTACGGCATCCCGCCCAGGACCGCCCACGCCTCCAGCTGGCGGGCGGGGGCATAGCGCGGGAAAAACGCCGGCACGTCGTTCAGTTCCAGCGGCCGCAGGAGCAGGTTGCCGGCCCGCCGTCCGTAGAGCGGCGCGTGGTAGCCCAGCACCTCGGTCTCCATCATGCCGATGTACGAACCGCAGAGCACGAGCAGGAGCGGGCGACCGTTCAGCTTCTCATCCCAGACCTTCTGCAGGATCGAGGGGATGGACCGGTTCCCGCTCATGAGATAGGTGAATTCGTCCAATACCACCACCGGACGGTCCGGCAGGTCGGCCAGGGCTTGAAACGCGCTTTCCCAGGACGGAAACGTGAAGCCGGGGGGCACGTCCGGATGCGTCGCCCGCCAGACGGTCCGGGAGAACTCGGCGAGCTGTTCGGCGTCGGAGACCATGGTGGCCACGAAGAAGAGCCCCGGCTTGTCCCGGCAGAAATGACGCAGCAGCTCCGTCTTGCCCACCCGGCGGCGTCCGTAGAGGATGAACAGGGCCGCCTGGCCCTCGGCGTACAGTGTCTCCAGTTGCGCCAGCTCCCGTTGCCGCCCGACGAACATGGCCGCCCCCTTTGTCGTGTATACAAATCAAGATTATTATAATTACAATTTGTATATTGTCAAGATGGATGAGTTCATGGTGAACAGTAAACAGTGAACGGTGAACAGGGAGGCGGATCGTTGAATTGGAGACTATTGGTTATTGGTGACTGCTAATTTTTTACTGGCTACTTGGAATTGAGTCGAATAGTGCCGAGATGATATCCGAAGTCCGAGATCCGACGTCCGGGAACGAGTCTCGATCACGATCGCGACTACGATTACGATAACGAATTACGAGCACGAACTCTCAACCCACAACCCTCAACGAGTAAAAACGAGCCCCGAGCCTCGAGTCTCTAGCCTCGAAAAAATGGCCCCGCCCGATGCCGGACGGGGCCTGATTGAACCCTGGTGTCCTCTGTGACTCTGTGGTGAGTGTCGGCGGCCTAGCCGGAGGTGGCCGCCTCCAGCCGTTTCAAAATGCTGAAGATGAATGCGGCCGAGATGAGGCAGCAGACCACGAACACGCTCCATACCTGCCACAGCGGGAACACCACCCACATGGACGAGCCCACGAACAGGAGTTGGTTGCCCAGCGCCGTGGCGCCCAGCCAGCCGCCCTGCATCAGGCCCTGGAAGCGCGGCGGAGCCACCTTCGATACGAACGACAGGCCCATGGGGCTGAGGAACAGCTCGGCGATGGTCAGGACGAGGTAGGTGGAGATCAGCCAGTGCGGCGACACGCGGTCGGGCGACGGCGCGCCGTCCAGCACGGCCGGGGAGAGCAGGCTGATGGAGCTGGTCACCATGATGATGAACCCGATGGACGCCAGCACCATGCCGATGCCGATCTTGCGCGGCGTGGACGGTTCCTTGCCCCGCGCCCGGAGCCAGGCGAAGAAGCCCACCACCACCGGGGTGAGGAAGACGACGAAGTACGGGTTGAACTGCTGGAAAATCTCCGGCTCGATGAGGTTGCTCGGCGCATAGGTGCGGAACAGCAGCCAGCCCAGCGCGGCACCGCCGAAGGCCATGGCCGCCCCGAGCATCCGCCGGGCGCCGGTCGAGTTCTTGCTCAGCAGGAACACCAACCCGATGATCACGCCGGCCAGCAGCAGCAGGCCGCGGATGTCGAAGATGAAGTAGGTGACGGCGTCCACCGTCTTGACGGTGTAGTCGCGGGCGAAGTAGGTCAGCGTCAGTCCGTTCTGGTGGAATGACATCCAGAAGAAGATCACCACCAGGAACACCAGACCGAGCGCCATCAGCCGCTTTTTCTCCTCGGCCCACGGCATTTCCAGCTTGGCTTCGCCGGCGGCCACCTGCTGGCGCCGGTCGGGGAGCTTGCCCTTGAACAGCACGTAGGTGGCCAGCGACACCAGCATGGCCACGGCCGCGATGCCGAACGCGTAGTTGTAGCCGGTGGAGAACACGTCGAGGTAGTTCCGGGCGAACGCGTTCAGGTCCGCGACCGGCCCGCCGGCCACCTTGTCGGCCAGTTGCTGCAGCGTGCCCGCCTCGGCCAGCTTCCCCGCCAGCAGCTGGTGGCACAATGACGGCACGTCGGCGTCGTAGCCGAAGCCGTTCTTCTCCAGGTACCAGGTGCGGATGTACCGGGCGGCGTTGGGCGCGAACACGGCGCCGATGTTGATGCCCATGTAGAACAGGCTGTAAGCGGAATCACGGAGCTTGCTGTAGGCGGGATCGTCGTACATCTGGCCCACCAGCGCCTGGAGGTTCCCCTTGAACAGGCCGTTGCCCAAGGCGATGGTGAAGAGCCCCAGGATGGCGAACGGCAGGCCCATGCCGGGGATGGCCATCAGCACGTAGCCGATGAACATGATGATGATGCCCGTCATGATGGTGCCCTTGTAGTTCTGGCTGCGGTCGGCGATGAAGCCGCCCAGCAGCGCCAGGGCATAGATCAGGAAGTAGAAGACGCTGTAGATCCAGCCCGCTTCGTTCTGGGCCAGGCCGTACTTGGCCTGCAGGAACATGACCAGGATGGCCATCATGGTGTAGAAGCCGAAGCGTTCGCCCATGTTGGCGAAGAAGGCGACGATTAGTCCCTTGGGATGTCCTTGAAACACCGGTCCTCCTTGGCGGAATATTGCATAGCCGATTCCGTCATCCCGCTCATGGGCCGGCCGGCTGGAAGAGCCGGTCCAGCAGGGCGGGCGGTATGTCGAACGTGGCCCGGAGCGACGGACCCTGGGCCGCCACTGTGAAGCTGGCCAGGATGGTCTCCGCGTCGGTCGGCGACTGGCCGGCGGCCACCAGCGCCAGCGAGACGAAATGTTTGAGCAACAGCGCGATGCCGGCCGCATCCTCTCCGCGCCGGCAGGTGAGCTGCACGACGCAGGCTCCCCGGCCCGCCGGTTCCAGATTCCAGGCCAGCTCGGTGATTCCCGCGAACAGCCGCTGGAGCGTGGCGTAGGACGATCCGCCCGGACCGGTGCCCAGCAGATGGGCCATGAGCCCATTGCCGAGGTAGAGGGTCAGTGCGCCCGCGCCGCCCGTGCCGGTGAGCAGGGCCGGCGGCGGGGTGTCGAGCCGGCGGGGTTGGCGGAGCGCGGCCAGCGTCTCCGCCTTGCCCGCCACGAAGAGGTCGCGGCGGGGGAAGCAGAAGCAGAGCGGCGGGTCGGCGCCCGGCTCCCGGAGCTGGAAGAAGGCCACACCGGGCGAAGGACTGACCGGCGTCGCCCGTTCGCCCAACGTTTTCAGGATGGCCGCTTCCTGAAAATCGCCCTGCAGCCAGACGCCCAGGAACACGTCGTCGTCCCGCCGAATGCCTGTCAGGGCGAGGCCGTCCAGCCGCGCGGCCGCAGGGAGCAGCCCGGCGTCCCGGACGCGCTGGAGCACGGGCGCCACCGCGGGGAACATTCGCAGGAGCGTCTCGCGTGCGGCGGGCAGGCGGGCCAGGTCCGCCGTGGCGTAGAAATCGCAGCCGCCGGGGAGCGCCGACACCCAGCCGGCCGGGGCCTCCGGCGCGGTTGCGCCGGCGGCGCCGAGGGCGGACCACAGGCAGACGACCCACCAGGCGGCGGCGCAGAGTCGCCGCCGGCGGGCGGACCGGCCGGTGGGGTGGCGGGGGTCACTCACTGTCGAACCAGCTCTGGTCCACCGACGAGGAGCTGTCGAACTCGTGCAGCATGGACTTCTGGGAGCTTTTCTGTTCCAGCTCGGTGCGTTTGCTCAGGAGGACCGAGTTGACGAGGTTGGCCGGGTGGTACTGGACCGTGACCGTCCGGCGCCCCGCCGGATCGATGGTCAGCTCGGTGGAAAGCAGCGCCCGCAGGTGGGTCATCAGGTCGTTGACCAGGTCCAATTGCCGGTTCTGGGGCTTGAAGCCGAGGAGTTGGCGGATGGTTTTTTCCACGTCCGGCGTACCCATGGCCACGAAGGTGGTCATGCCCTTCACGACGGCCTCCATCACCTTGTCGAACGACTCGGGCGAGTTGAGCTCGTCCACGAAGAGGATGTCCTGGTCCTGCCGCAGCGCCTCGTCGATCCCCTGCTCGATGCTGTTCATGTCGGAGCCGATCTCGCGTTGGGTGACGAGGCACAGGTTGTTGCGGTGGCTGAACTGGATGGTGGGCTCCAGCACGGTCACGAGGCGGTTCTGGGTGGCGTTGAGGTGCTCCACGATGGAGGCCAGAAAGGCGCTCTTGCCGCCGCGGCCCTTGCCGTGGACCACCCAGAGCCCGCCCCGGAGTCCCTTGAGCGCCTGCAGAAAATCATCCGGCAGCTGGTACGAACTCAGGAGCGGAATGTCGTGAGGGATGACCCGCATGGCGAAGGCCAGCGAACCGCGCTGGCGGAACAGATTAACCCGGAAGCGGGCCAGCCCCTGAACGGAGTATGAAAAGTCGAGACTTTTGACCCGGTCCAGATACACTTTCTTGGTCTCGGCGGTCGGCTGTTCCACCACGTAATTGGGCAGGATCTCCAGCGCGATGGCCATGGTCTGGCCCGGATTGAGCGTGGTGTTCGGCACCTTGAGCAGTTTGTTGCCCACCCGGTAGGTGATGCAGGCCCCGGGGAACATGTAAATGGTGGTGGCCTGGTTTTCGATCCCGGCGACGAGGTACTTGTCGAGCACCGACAACTCGGCGGGCTTGGCGGGTTTGGCGGCGGATGGGCCGGCGGCGGGTTCACTCACGGGTGGCTCCTCGCGCGTGTCATTCCCAGCGGCCGGCGGCACGGTTCCGGATGGCCGGCCGCGCCATTATACCAAAATCACCGCCTGGAAATCCTTTGTTTTTGGCTGCCCTTTCAATACAATAGAACGTCATGAATCACCTCCGCGTGCTGCGAGCCACACTCTGTTGGGCGGTCCTGGGCCTGACCGGACTGGGAGGTGTCGCTGCGGCCCCCGATGCCGACCACGTCAACGAGATCATGTTCCTGGTGGGCGACAACCGCCTGAACGAGGCGCTGGAGCACGCCCATCTGCTGATGAGCCAGGAGCCGGAGGACGTCCGTGGTTATTACTATTTCACCTGGGTGCTCGCCAAGCTGGACCGCCTGGCCTGGGGGGAGCGCTACTTTCTGGAAAAGCTCAAGCGCGACCCCGACAACGCCTATTACCTGTTTGCGCTGGGGACGAACTACCGCATTCAGACCGACTACCCGCGCGCCATCGAATTTCTGGAAAACGCCATCGCCCGCCGGCCCCGCCAGGACATGTTCTTCGACATCTACCTCCTGGCGGTGGATGTCACGGGCGAGCATCAGCGCGCGCTGAACTTCCTGCTGGGGCTGCACCGGCCGGACCCGGACAACTGCTACCTCACCAGCTCCATCGCCGAGCTTCATTATTACCTCGACGATTACAACGGATTTTTGCGGTGGGAGGAGATCGCCCGCGCCCAGAATCCCGAGATCCTCGCCACGTCGATCCTGACCATCACGCGGTATCAGATGGAGGGACGCGACGACAAAGCCATGGCACTGGCCCGGCAGCGGGCCGACGAGGCGGACCGTGCCGGCCGGCTGCGCGACAAGGCGTATTACCTCCTCCAGATCAGCAACCTGCACCTGTTTGCCAACGAGTACGAACAATGCCGCGCGACGGCCGACGAGGCATTCAGCCTCTGCAACATCATCGGGGACGAGGAGCTCAAGCGCTACCTCGAACGGCTCTACGCCGACTACTACACTCAACTGGGAGACTACCTGCTGGCCCAGGAGCACTACCGGAACGTCCTGCTCCATGCCGAACAGATCAAGCACATCCGGCGGCAGGCCGACATCCACGTGCTGCTGGGCATTAATAGCGAGCGGATGGGCAACTTGCAGGGGGCGTTGGACGCCTACAACCAGGCGCTGGTACTCTCCGTGAAGGTGCAGCAGCGGAGCAGCCAGGTGCTGGCGCTCAAAAAACTGGCTGATCTCAAGCACCGGCTCAACGAGTACGATGACGCCGAGGCCTTCTACCAGCAGGCCCTGCGCATGACGCGGGAGATGAGCGACCCGTTCACCGAGAGCGTGCTCGAGAGCGACCTGGGGCTGCTGGACCAGACCCGCAAGCAGCACGAAGCCGCGATGGAGCATTTCCGGAAATCGCTCGATATTGCGGATCGGATGCGTCTCCAGTACCAGAAAGGCGTCGTGCTGGAGTGCATGGGCTGGAGCCTGTTCAAGATGGACCGCCGCGCCGAGGCCTACACCTACGTGGAAAACGCCCGCCGGCTGTTTGCCGAGATCCGCGACGACGGCGCGGTCGCCGACTGCGACTGGGTGATCGGACACTTCCTCTACAAGCAGGATCAGTTCGTCGAGGCCTTGGAACAGTTCCAGAAGGTGCTGGCCGCGACCAGGCGGCTCAACAGCCGGGCGTTCGAGGTGGGCACGCTGCGGGCGATGGGCGCCTGCTATAGGAAACTGGGCCGGACCACGGAGGCGATCGACCATTACCAGCGGGCGCTGGACTATCTGGAGGAGATCGAGAACTCGCTCCTGAACTACAAGGAGCGGGTCGGTTTCGGCGAGGACCTGTTCAGCAATTACGAGTCGCTGATCGCCATCCACGAGGAATTGTACCGGCGGCACGGCCGGGCGCAAGACATGGCCGAGGCGTTCCGCTTGTCCGAGAAGGCGAAGGCGCGCAACCTGTCGGCGACCATCGCCCAGACCCGCCTCCTGCAGCACATCGGCGGGGTGTCGCCGGAGCGGAACACCGAGTTCCTGCTGCTGAGCCGCAAACTGGAGGATCGGCACAAGCTCTACACGGATTTGGTCCGCGCCGGCGTGGCCGACACCGACGTTCGACTGCTCTCGGTCCAGTCGGAGATCGGGCTGCTGGAGCGCCAGCGGGGTGAGTTTCTGGACCGGCTCCGCCGCGAAAATCCGCGCTTCTTTGAGCTGTTGACGCCGGGTTTCGTGTCGCTGGACGAGCTGCGCCGGCGCCTGCCGCCCCGCATGGCGGCAGTGGAGTTCTTCGTCGGCGAGCTGAACACGTACTACTGGCTGATCCGGAAGGACGAGGTCCGATTCGGCACGCTGAATCTCACGCGCGACCAGCTCGAGGCGCTGCTTCGCGACGTGAGTTTCAACCTGTTCAGCCCCCGGAAGGTGGACACGGACGGCAATTTCCTGCGCAACCAGCGGTGGGCCGGGATCCGGACCAAGGGGATGCACGAGCTGTGCCGACGCCTGTCAACTCCGTGGGCGGAACACCTGGCGGGGATTGATCGCCTGCTGATCATCCCCGATCACATGCTCCACTATCTGCCGTTCGAGATGCTGGTGGACCGCTGGTCGCGGGAGGGTGAGATCCGGTTCTGGCTGGATCGGTTTGCCATTAGCTACCTGCCGTATGCCGGGATGATCAACACGTTTCCCAGCGGCTCGCCGCCGGATGCCCGGCTGCGCAACGTGCTGCTCCTGGGCAATCCCGAGTTCCTCCAGCCGGACACCGCGAGTCCGTCGGGCGGCGCCGCGCCGGTCAGTCTGCCGTGGTCCGAGGCGGAGACTCGGGACATCTACCGCCTGATCCCGCGGTCCCAGCTCTTCCTGAAGGGCGAGGCCACGGAAAAGAACTTCAAGGCCAACGCCGGCGCCTTCCGGGTGCTGCACCCGTCCACTCACAGCTACCTCGACGATCGCCAGCCTTTCTATTCGCGCCTGGTGTTCGCTTCGGTCGGTGGGGCGGGGGGTGAGGACGACGGCGCGCTGTACACCTACGAGATATTCAACATGAAGCTGGACGCCAACCTGGTGGTGCTGAGCGGCTGCGAGACCGGACTCGGCAAGCTGTCGCGCGGCGAGGGGATCGTGGGGCTGAACCGGGCGTTCACCTACGCCGGCGCCGCCAGCCTGGTCATGAGCCTCTGGCCGGTGGGGGACCGCAGCACGGCAAAGCTCATGACCGAGTTCTACCGGCAGCTGTGGGAAGGGGCGCCCAAGAGCGAGGCCCTGCGGGCGGCCAAGCTGGCGGTGGCGCGCGATCCCCAGAGCCGCGATCCGTTCTTCTGGGCGCCGTTCATCCTCCAGGGCGATCCCGGTCCCGTCCCGTTCCGCCGGGACGGTTGGCCCCGGGGGGCCGGGTGGCTGCTGGCGGTCAGCGCCGTCATGCTGCTGGCCCTGGGCATCTGGGCGTGGCGGTCACGGGCGAGATAGGAGTGAGGAGTCAGGAGACGAGGCGTAAACAGTAGGCCGCGCTCGCCGAGCGCGGCCCGTCCCCTCGGCAGGCTCGCGCGATTCGCCCACGGATTCGTGCAAAGTCGCGGCGGGCACGCATCGAAACCCCGCCACATCCTGCCGAGTGTCGCGGCGCCCGTCCGGCGGACGGGCGCTACTGCGCTGGAGGCCTGGTGGACTGGAGCAATCCGTCCAGAAGTTCAGCGGCCCGTTGTGCGCCGTCCGCGGGCACCGGCGGGTAGTCGGGTGTGGCGCCGAGCTGTTCGGATATTGCCTGGGCCAGAAGTTCGGGCGTGGTGACGGAAAGGGCCATCCGGCGGCCGGCGCCATGGCGAGCCAATCGATCGGCCACGGCGAACTCCTGTTCGCAATGCCCCTCCACCGGGAAGAAAATGAACGGTCGCCGGAGCACCGTAAGTTCCAGCGTGGCCGTGCCGCCCCCCTGGGTCACCACCGCGTCGCTGGCGGCGAAATGCTCGAAGAGCGCCGGGACGTAGCCGCGGACCTCCACACCGGGCGGTGCCGCGACGGCGGAGACCGGCAGGCGCGGCCCGCATACCAGCACCAGCCGAGCGCCCGGCACCCGCTCCCGGAGCGCCGGGTACGACCGGGCGGCGAGCTCCAGCAGCTCGCGGCCGATCGCCGTGCCGCCGATGGCGGCGATCACCAGCGGCTCCGGCCCGTAGCCCAGGCGCCGCTTCACCGCCGCTGGGTCGCGAAAGGCGGTCGGGTCGAAGGGCAGGATGTAGCCCACGAACCGGCACCGCGCCCGGGCCCAGTCCCGCCGGTTGGGGAGCCCGAGGCCGAACGGCGTGTCCGGAATGTCACCGGGCTCGCCGATGAACAGGCTCATGTCCACGTGGCGGGGCTTCTGCCGGTAGCCCTTCGACCAGGCATGGTTCCAGAACCAGACGCCGAGGCGCTCCATGGGCCGGGATGTCACGGGCTGGAACCCGGCGAAATCGAAGATCATCACGAACGGGAACGTCTTGAGGGCGGGCTTTTTCTTCAAGGCGAGGCTGATCTCGTACGTCTCGTCTCCGACGACCAGATCGTAGCGCTGCGCCGCCGTGACCCGCTTGAGGACCGCCACGTTCCGCGACCAGTGCCGCATCGCCCCGAAGGCGTAGCGGACGAGGCTGAGTTGCGCCCCGTCGGCGGCCGCCTCGGCCAGGGCGCTCTCGTCGGCCAGCTCGGCGGACTCGGGCAGGAGGCGCTCGCCCGCGTCGCGCAGGTACCCGTCGGCAGGCGCCGCCGCCAGCCAGTCGACCTGGACTCCGGCGCGCCGCTCCCGCAGCGCGCGGACGATGGCCACGTCCCGGCTGACGTGGCCCAGCCCGATGGACCCGCTGATGAACAGGACCCGGACGGCTGCCTCGGTCATGGCGCACCTCCTGCGATCGCCCTCGAATGTGAATGCACGACCCCGCCCGCGATGGACGGATGGACGATGGAACGAATTGGACGGCGGAAGATCTGCGCGCATTCTATGACCAGGCCGCACAGCGGTCAATCCCTTTATCGAGCCCCGGAACTTGGGGGCCGCACCCGCTCAGCGGACATCGGAGTTCAGGGCTCGCGGTTCGGGGCTCGGGGCTCGGCACTCGTCTCCAACGATCAACCATCAACCATCAACAAGATCGGACCTGGGACCTCGGTGCTGGGACCTCGTTCCCAACTCACAGGGCCAAGGTCCAAGTCCCAAGTCCCAACACCCAGGTCCCAGAACCCAGGTCCCATCCCCAGCAAAAACAAACTCGTTTCCAAATAGCAAATTAAGTATAAGCAATCACCAATAACCAATAGTCCTAAATGCCCCATCAAACATGTCCGATGATCAATGACAAATGGAATCCTTTGTGCCCTTTGAGTCTTTGTGGTGATAGGATTCCCGTGACGGACGCTGAATTTTCCGGCAGAGGCCGTCTATGGCTTCGAGCACGTGCAATCCAGACGGGAGGCGAGCCATGCAAACGGGGACGATCGTGGCGGTGGTGGCGGGGGCGGTGCTGCTCCTGGTGATTATCCTGGCCGGTTGCAAGGGGAACAAGCCGCCCCGGCCGTCGCCCATGGAGCTGGACGAGAAGCTGGTGGGCGTGTACTGCGACCTCGTCGCCGCGGGGCAGGCCGACGAGGCGTACGACCGCTGCCTCGCGCGGGCTTACCGGCAGGAGGCCAGCCGCGAGAAGTTTGTCGCCGCCCACGCCAAGCGCCGCCAGGAGATGGGGGCGATCCTGGGCCGGAAGATGCTCCACTACACCGAAACGAACAACCTGTTCGACGGCGAGCGGCGAACGTACATCTACTACGAGATCACCTACTCGGCCGGACCGCAGTACCTGGTCGTCGTGCTCACCGACATCGACGGGGATTTCAAAATCGAGGGCACCTACCGGGAGAACGCCGGCGAGACGCTCGATTTTCTCTTATGGTGAATGGATGAACGGGTGAATCGGTGAATGGGTGAATGGGCACTTGAGTTTCTAAGCTTTTTGGTCCCGGAATCCAGGTCCCATAACCCAGGTTCCAGGACCCAGGTTCCAGGACCCAGGTCCCAGGACCCAGGTCCGACTATTGTTGATAGTTGATGTTTGATCCTTGGTGGCAAGTGCCGAGCCCCGAGCCCCGAACCGCGAGACCCGAAGGCTGGGAACGAGCCTCTAGCCTCGAGTCTCGAGCCTCGATAACGAGTACGATTACGAATTACGAGCACGCGTTGTATGCACGAGCGCGCAATCCGCAACGAAGGGGAACGAATCCTGAACGTCGTCGCGCTCAGACCCGGATCCGATGCTTGCCCGACAGGGCCTGCTGCGCCCGGTACTCCCGTCCGGCGAAGATTCGCGTCTTCAGGTATTGGTACGCTTCGGGGAACGAGCGGAGCAGGTTCTCCGGGGCCAGGACGTAGAGGGCGTAACAGTAGGCGAAGCTCCGGTCCAGCGAAACCAGCTTGGGATCCATGTACAGCTCGCCGCCGCGCAATTGCAGCTCTTTCGGCAACAACTCCCGGTCCACGATCTTGACCAGCGCCCGGGCGCCCGCCCCGCGGTCGAAGCGCGGGTACATGATGGGGGGCCAGCCCTTCTTCACCTCCAGGGTGGTGAAGAGCGAATAGCCCACCAGGGCCAGCAGGGTGAAGTGGACCGCCGGGATCTCGGTGGCGCCCAGCGCCACCGGGTCCCAGAAGGCGGGATGGAACAGGATCATGGACCCGCCGCGGGTCCGGTAGGCCCCGGCAGCCGACAGGCTGGTCTTATCCTTGCCCGTGAGATAATCCTCGCGCACCAGCTCGGCGAATCCCTCGTTGTATCGAATGTGGCGCTCGGGGAGATGGCGCAGCAACTGGTTGACCATCTCCAATTCCGTGCGCTTCCATTTCCTCGGCTCAAACATGTGACGACCTCCTTGTTGCGTACGATCTCAAATGGACGACTCGACCGGAAATCCGTCCGCCCTACGGTGCAGCCAGCGGATCGTATCCCATGAACTCCACCATGAACTGGTACTTGTCGGGGCAGTCGTTCTTGAGCTGCTGAGGATCCTTGCAGAAGAACTTCAGGCAGTCGGCGAAATCGTCGAGCGGGTTGGTGGAGGCGTAGTTGGAGATGAAATCGGCGTCGGCGTCGCAGACGTACACTTGGCCGTAGTGCACCTGGACGATGCCGTCGTCGATCCCGTCGCCGTCCAGGTCGATGGGATCGCCGTCATTGTAGATCTGCCCGTCGCTGTAGCGGGCGGAACCGTTGTATGGCGTGTAGGTGTTTCCGGTGAAGTCGGAACTGATGTCGGTGAAATCGGAGGAGTGGTTCACCCAGCCGGAAGCGGCCAGGAAGTCGTCCCAGCGCGGGTTCTCGTTGTCGAAGTCGTGGCCGATCTCGTGGATGATGGACCGGCCCACGTTCCCCGATCCCAGGGCGATGAGGCCGGAGCCGGTGTTGTAGCCGCCGACGCCGGGCTGCATGGCCTCGCGCCGGATCTCGCGCAGGTTGTGGTTGAAGACGGTGAAATCGGGCGGGAGCATCTCGAGCTGGTCCTCCAGCTCCTGCAGCTCGGCCTGAGTCCAGGTCACCCCTACGCCGGTGATGTTGATGTTGTACTCCACCTCCAGGTGAAACTCGAAGGCGAGGCGGTTGTAGAGGTTCATCTTGTCCTCGACGGAGCCGGACCCCTCGCCGGCCTGAAGCTCGCTGATGTCCGTCGAGAGGGCGTTGACCAGGTCCTCGTAGTATTTCCGTTCGTAGAAGTTGTCGGCCTGATTCATCTTCTGCCGGGCGTCGTCCAACTGGGCCTGCATGTCGGCCTCGAGCTGGTCGAGCTGCTCCCGGATGTACTCGTCGTCGGTCTGGCCGGCGGCCAGCGCGGCGGTGTGAAGCGCGGTTAGGTCCAGCAGGTGCAGGGGCGGCGGGTTTTCAAACAGACCCATGGCGGCGACGTACGTCTCGTAGTCCACGAACGGAAGGTTGCGGGTGATCTCGGTGCCGCGGAAACTCCAGTCGTCCACTCCGCCTGTCTCCGTGGCCACGTAGCCGTCGGCGGTGGCCGCGTCCAGCGCGGCGCCATCCATGGTCACGTCGCCGATCTGGACGTTGTTGTCGGCGATGCCGGTGACGTGGATGGCCTGGTCGCCCTTCGTGATGATGAGCTCGTCGGAGACGGTCACCGAGCCGTCGCCGATGGGCTTGGTCTTGACGGTGATCTTCGTGCCGTCCTCCAGCTCGAAGGTCATCTGGGCCTTGAAGTCCCACTTGCCGCCGTCACCCTCGTGCACGTGGGGGTCGCCCCAGATGCGGACGTCGTTGCCGTCGGCGTCCCGGATGTGCCACGCCTGGTCGTCGTTCTCGAAAGTGATGGTGTAGCCGTTGTCCAGGGTGATGGTGTTGCTCTCGGAATCCACATTCCAGGTCTGATCGGTTGGGGATGCGCCGCCCCCGACTCCGCCGGCGCCGCCCACTCCGCCAACATCGGACATGGTACCCTCCTTCTGCCGGATCCGGAAGCCCGGCTCCCGACCGACAGGTCATAAGATATTCAATTCTTATCTCATCCGACCCGGCGCACGCGCCGGGGATCATTTGCCGGTGCTGAACACAGGGCGGTACGCCGCCGAATAATACTTTCCGTCGAACCGGACCAGGCTGTGCCGGGTCAGCACCTCGACGATCTGGCGGAACTCCGCCCCGTCGTAGGCGCCCAGCAGGCTGCCGCGGTGAACGCCGCTCGAAACGCGGAGCGGCAGCGCCGGCAGGGGCCAGGCGCCTGGTGTCGCGTTGCGGGGGAGCGGCTCGTCGAGAGGGATGAGCAACACCTCGCCCGCGGGCGGGTAATAGATGTCGGGTGCCGGCAACCCCTCCAGCAGGTCCAGCGCCGCGACGGGTTGCTGCAGGGCGGGGATGGCGTGGTGCTGCCAGTACTGGCGGAGCCCGTAACAGGCGAACGTCTTCTCCCGCCCGCCGGTCCGGACCGTGATCGCCGTGGTGGGCAGGTCGGTGATGAGGGTCGTGGCGTGGACCTCCCGCTCCACCGCCCGGCTGTCCCATTCCCAGAATCCCAGGGCTTCCAGCCGCTGCAGCAGCTCCGGCAGCGACGGCGTGGTCAACTGGCCGGTTTTCCAGACGTTCCAGTGTCCGCCGGGTCCCTGGGCCAGACGGATGATCCGACCGTCCTCCTGGATGACCAGGTAGGGGACCGACACCACGAACGCCGCGTCCGCGGTCACGTATCCGCCGGGCGCGGCCACCGTGATGACGGCGCCGGAGACGCCGCCGGACTTGCCCGATTCGTTCATGGGCTTTCTCCCGTTGTGGGAGGCGCAGGCGAGGACCAGAACGGACAGCACGAACGCCACCGTGGCTATTCGGTATCGCACACCCACGCCCTCCTTGATGATAATCTGACCAACTTGTCGGTCAGCGACACGAAAAGTTGCGTCATTTGTCGTTAACAGATATCAATCTTTCGATGACAGTCACTGATACTCTCGCCGGGATTCTGAAACAGTGTCTCGGGATCAACCAGTGGGGGAGGGAGACCGGTGATCACGCGCCGCCATTTTCAAACATCTCCACCCGCGCCCGGCGCCGCCGGGCGACCGGTGATCCTCGCCTGCGCCGGCGATGTGCACGGCCGCCACCGCGAGTTGGTGGCCCTGCTGCGGGACGCCGAGGCCCGCCTGGGCCGGCCGGTGGATTTCGTCCTGCAGGCGGGTGACTTTGAGCCCATCCGGCACGCGGAAGACCTGCAGACCATGGCCGCGCCCGCCCGCTACCGGCAACTGGGCGATTTCCCGGCTGTCTGGGCGGGGGAACTGGCCCTGCCGCGGCCGGTCTATTTTATCGGCGGCAACCACGAACCCGTCGGATTTCTCAAACAGCATCCGAACGGTTTCACCCTCTGTCACAATTGCACGTATCTCGGTCGGGCCTTCGCCGGCACCATCCACGGGGTGCGGGTGTGCGCCCTGTCCGGCATCTTCCACCCCGAGAAGTTCACCGAACTGCTTCCCGCCGCGGACCGGAAGCGCCAGGTGTCGCCCAAGGAGTATTCCTATTTCAGGGAGTCTCACGTGGAGTTCCTCCTGGACCAGCCGGGTGCGGACGTCCTGGTGCTCCACGAGTGGCCGGCCGGGGTCGTCGCCGAGAGGGACGCCGCCGAGTTTGAGCGTCGGCGCCGGAGCCTGCGCTACGACGCGGTGGGCAACGAGTGGGCGCGGCTGCTGGTGGAGCATCTGCGGCCGGCCCTGGTCATCGCCGGCCACATGCACCATCCCTACCGGTCCACCGTCCGCACGGCCGGCGATGACGCGACCGGCGACGGCGGCGGAACGCTGTTCGCGGCTCTGAACAAGGTGGGGAACGGCCCCGGCGCCCTGGCGGTGTTCGAGCTGGACACGGCGGGCAGAGTTCGGGAAGTATCGCTGGAAACGCCCGAAATCACTTGACGAAGCGCCGGCCGGATGGTACGGTTTCGGTTCATTTCGCCGGCGCCTGACAGCCGGTCCAGCGGATCGAAAATGCT
>JAGOHA010000198.1 GCA_017996395.1 Acidobacteriota bacterium
AAATAGTCCACCGCGGCGCACTCCACGGCCCGCGGCTCCCCGGCGGTGACGCGGCAGCGGTAGAACAGCAGCAGGATCCGCTTCTCCGGGTACTCCCAGTAGACGAACGCCAGCGGCTCCTCCACCGCCACGGCGATGTCCAGCTCCTCGGCCAGCTCGCGCGCCAGCGACGCGGCCGGCGCCTCGCCGGGATGGAGCTTGCCGCCGGGAAACTCCCAGCGTCCGCCCTGGTGGTCGCCGGCGCGTCGGCGGGCCAACAGGACCCGGCCGTCGCGCACGATGACCGCCGCCACCACCGGCAGAGGCAGCGCCGCCGGATGCGGCGCCGGCGGGGTGGCGGGGCGCGCCAGCGGCACCGGTTCCGGGAACACGAAGTCCAGCACCAGCGCCTCCTGCTCGGGCGTCTCGATGGCCCCGGGGCGCACGTCCCGCACCACCCGCATGGCCTCCGGCCCGTCCATTCCGCGGCTCTTGAGATACAGGGCCGCCAGGGTGCCGGAGCGGCCGCGGCCGGCCTTGCAGTGGACCAGCACCTTGCGGCCGTGGTTGCGGGTCACGAGGTCCACGAAGCGGCGGACGTCGTCGCCGGTGGGTGTCTCGAAATCGTCGATGGGAATGTGGTGGAACTCCAATTGCAGGACGGTGTACGCCGCCTCCAGCGGCTCCCAGGACCGCAGCGACACCACCACTTCGATGCCGGAGCGGATGTATTCCATGAGCCGGGCCTCGCACGTCGGACCCGGCCCGAAGTCCGGTGCCGCATCGAGGTAGAGGTTGTCGGCGATGTGGATCATGGGGGAATTCTACCACGGACAGCGGACATCGGACTTCGGACATCGGACTTCGGACATCGGAAATCGTGCTCGTAATTCGTAATCGTAATCGTGCTCGTAATCGTCATCGAGCGGATTGAAGGTCTATAACGTTTAAAAGTTCGCAGGTTCACAGGTTCGCAGGTTCGCAGGTTCGCTGACCAATGACAGACCAAATGACCAATGATCGATGACAGATGGAACGGCTTCTTTGTGTCCTTCGAGGCTTTGTGGTGATTCCACCCGCAGGCGAGACGCCTGCACCACCGCAGGCAGGACGCCCGCACCACGCTCACAGCGCCGTCGCCCGCTGACGCACCGCCTCGTACAGCAGGATCGCCGCGCTCACCGACACATTGAGCGACGACACTCGGCCGCGCATGGGCAGGCTCACCAGCGCGTCGCAGCGCTCCCGCACCAGCCGGTGCAACCCCTGCCCCTCCCCGCCGAGCACCAGCGCCACCGGACCGGTGAGGTCCTCGGCGTAGAACGGTCGCCCGGCCGCCGCGTCGGCCCCCACCACGCGGACACCGCCCGCCTGCAGGGCCCGGATGGTCTCGGCCACGTTGACCACGCGGGCCACCGGCACGTAGGCGGCGGCGCCGGCCGACGCCCGCCACACCGCGTCCGACAACGGGGCGGACCGGCGCTTCGGCAGGATGACGCCGGTGGCTCCGGCGCCGTCGGCGCTTCGCAGGATGGCGCCCAGGTTGTGGGGATCCTCGACGCCGTCCAGCAGCAGCAGCAGCGGCGTGCCCGCCTCCGGCCGGAGCAGCTCCGCCAGGTCGCAGAGCGCCCGGCCGGCGGAGAACGCCACCACGCCCTGGTGGTTGGCGCCGGGAGCGTGGCGGTCCAGCACCGCCCGCGGGACGGCGCGCACCTCGATCCCGCGCCCGCGGGCCGCCGTCACCAGCTCGTGGATCCGCGGATGGTGTTTTCCCTCCGCGACCAGCAGCCGCTCCACCTCGCCCGTCGCCAGGGCTTCCTTCACCGGATGGATCCCGCAGATCACGGGCATGCCGCACCTCGACTGTGTTCGAATCCCGCGCGGCCGCGCGCCGTCAGTTTCCCGGCAGGCTGTCCACCGGGATGGTGGGCGGCACGGCGGGCAGCTTCTGCTCATCCACCGCCGGCAGGTCCAGCCCCACGAGCTGCACCTGCTCCAGGTAGGTCAGGCCGAAGAAACCGCTCCGGGTGAGCACGTCCACCCGGCCGCCGGCGGCGACGCCGGTATGGACGTCCTCGGGGACCTGCAGGTGGCGCAGCGTCACGCCGTCTTCGGTGAAGCCGTCGACCTCGAGGTAATACTCGGCGTTGCGGCCCGAGCCGCGTTCGTACTTGTTGACCACGGAGATGAAGTGGTGCTTGATCGGGCTCCGGTCCAGCGGGCGGTTCAACGCCAGGGTGACGCCGACGGCCCAGAGCGCCATGCTGAACGCCACCACGGCCAGGACGAAGAAGAAGCTCTCCTGCCGCTTGATCCGGTGGAGGATCACCGCGGCCACCGCGCCGATGGCCATGCCGGCGAGGGCCGGCTTGACGATGAACCATTCGTTCAGGGGGTGGACGGCCGTGGAGAAGGCCACCAGGGCGACGATGACCCCGCTGAGAAACACCCCGGCCACCGCCAGGTCCGAACCGGTGAGCGCCCCGGCCTTGCCCGCCGTGGCCTTGGCGGCGGCGCGGGCGGTGGCGCCCCGTTTGCCGCCCTGTCCGGATCCGCTCAGCCGCCGGCCGGCCTTGCCTGCTTTCAGTCCCGCCATGGTGCGACTCCTCCCGTCATGGATTCCCCCATTTTCACGCAAAGCCGCCCGTCCGCCAAGAAGAAACTGTCGATCGTTGATAGTTGACAGTTGATGCTGATCAATCGGGACGCGGATTGGTGAGATCAGACATCGGATATCGGATTTCGGAATTCGGACCTGGGACCCGGGTTCCGGGACCTGGGTGCCGGAATCTGGGTGCTGGGATCTGGATCACAAAACCCAAATTCTGGCACACTATCAACCATCAACGATCAACTATCAACCGTCCCCGAGCTTTCGAACTTCCGAACCTGCGAACCTGCGAACCTGCGAATCTGCGAACCTTTAAACCTTCAATCCGCTCGATGACGATTACGATCACGATTACGAGTGCGATTACGATTACGATTACGAGTGGTGGAGGCGGGAACGAGACTCTAGCCTCGAGCCTCGATGACGATCACGAGCACGAAATCCGATTACGAGCACAAACCCCCAATCCTCAACGATCAACCATCAACTATCAACCATCAACATTCCATGATTTATTGACCCAACAAGGAAATGGGATCCGGCCGGCTGCCGGGCGGCCTGCAGAATTCCCTTGGCAGCGACGCCCGCCTGCGGCGACAATGGACGCATGTGGCCCGAGTTCATCTTCGGCACCGGCGACCGTGATTACGAGGCGCGCTTCGGCCGGCTGGAACGCCGCTTCGTGCGGCAGTGCCGCCGCCTGGTCCCGCCGGCCCTGCGCGCCCGCGCCCTGGCCGCCGCGCTGAGCGCCCAGGAGATGGACCACTGGCTCTTCCTCAATCCCAGCTCGCTGTTTCGGCCTCACCTCACGCGGCTGAATCCGGAGGGAGGCCGGCGGATATTCCTCACGCTGTTCGCCGCCTGCCTGGCCGGCCTGGAGCTGGACGCCGAGCTGCCCGATCCGGGGCCCGGCGCCTGGCACCGGTTGGATGAACTGGCCGCGGGGGACGGGGAGGCCATCCCCAGCGTCCTCGCCGCCCGTTATCGGGACCGGCTCAGCGACCGCGCCGCGTTCCAGGACCTGCTGGCGGCCATCGCCGCGGGGCTCCCCGAACCGCCCGATCTCGAGGCCACCCTCACGTTCGGCATTCTGGCGGGCCAGATGCTGGAACAGACCGCCGAGCGCTGCCGGCGGTTTCTCTGATCCGACGGGGCTCGTTCCCGATCCCATGATGTGAGCACGTCAACCGGTGTTTTAATGTTTAAAAGTTGGAAGGTTTGAAGGTTCGCGGACTGTTGATCGTCGATGGTTGATC
>JAGOHA010000068.1:0-2139 GCA_017996395.1 Acidobacteriota bacterium
TCCTGCAGCAGCAGGATCCGCTTGCCGGTCAGGGACGGGTTTTTCACGGTGGCGACGACGCAGCCGATGGTGCGGGCCAGGCGCATGACGGACCTCCGCGGATTCGGGCCGCCGCCCGCGGGACGGGCCTTTCGGGGCGGCGCTTTCCATTTAGCATAAAAGCGGTATAATAGCCACCGTGATTTTGGCGAGAGTCCTCGGCAGCGTCGAGTCCACCGTCAAGCACCTTCAATACGAAGGGCTCAAGCTCCTGTACGTCCAGCCGCTGGACGCCCGGAGCCGGATGCCCGCCGGCGACAAGCTCATCGCGGTGGACACCGTCGACGCCGGCGCCGGCGACCTGGTCCTGGTCCTCGAGGAGGGCCGCTCGACGTGGGAGGCCGTGGGCCGGGAGATGGCGCCCATCAACCGCGCCGTCATCGGCGTGGTGGACGCCGTCGAATGGTTCTCGCCCGCCGGCGGCGCGGAGCGCCCGCCCGGCCCGCCGGCCCCCTGAGTGCGGGGCGTTGTCGGCCCGAACGGTCCGGCGGCCCGCCCGTGCCAGGGGGCGCCCGGGAGCATCCCGGGCGAATGAACTTGGGAGAGAGGCGACATGCCGCCCGAGACCGTGCTCTTGACGCATCCGCTGCCGTTCGGAGCCGAACGGCGTTTTCCGACCCACTATACGCTGCGCCGGCCGCCGGCCGCCGCCTGGCCGGACCGGGCCGCGCTGGCCGCGGCCCTGCCGGGCTGCCGCGGCCTGGTGTGTCTGCTCACCGACACGATCGACGCGGCGCTCATCGACGCCGCCCCCGACCTGCAGATCATCGCCAACGTCGGGGTGGGCTTCAACAACATCGACTGGGCGCACGCCCGGGAGCGGGGCATCGCCGTCACCAACACGCCAGGGGCCCTGACGGAAGCCACGGCGGACCTGACGTTGGCCCTGCTGCTGGCGGCCGCCCGCCGCGTGGTGGAGGCCGACCGCTTCGTGCGCGACGGCCGGTTCGCCGGCTGGGACCTGGAGCTGCTGCTGGGCTTGGAACTTAACGGCGCGACCCTGGGCATCGTCGGCCTGGGCCGCATCGGCCAGGCGGTGGCCCGCCGGGCGCGGGGATTCGGCATGCGGATCGTGTACCACAACCGCAGCGCCGTCGACCCGGCGGTGGAAGCCGCGCTCGAGGCGCGCCGGCTGCCGTTGGACGAGCTGCTCCGCGCGGCCGACGTGGTCAGCCTGCACTGCCCCCTGGGCCCGGCGACGCGGCACCTCATCGACGCGCGGGCGCTGGCGGCGATGAAACCGGGGGCGATCCTGATCAACACGGCCCGCGGCCCCGTCGTGGACGAAGCGGCGCTGGTCGACGCGCTGCGGGCCGGCCGGCTCCGCACCGCCGGCCTGGACGTGTACGAGGGGGAGCCGGCGGTGCATCCCGGACTCCTGGCGCTGGACAACGTGGTGCTGCTGCCCCACATCGGTTCGGCCACGGAGACGGCGCGGCGGGCCATCGTGCAGATGGCCGTGGACAACGTGATCGCGTTTTTCGACACCGGCCGGCCGCTGCATCCGGTGTACTGACTGCGGGCCGCGTCCCCGGCCGCGGCTGACCGACAATCCAATGGAATCAGGTGGTGTTATGCGCGCAAAAGTGTACGTGACCTTGAAACGGGGCGTTCTCGACCCGCAGGGCAAGACCGTCCAGCGGGCGGTCAAGAGCCTGGGCTTCAAGGAGGTCCTGGAGGTGCGCCAGGGCAAGTACTTCGAGCTCGCCCTGCCCGACGACGTGGCCGCGGACCGCGCCCGCCAGGTGGTGGAGGAGATCGCCCGAACCGTTCTGACCAACACGGTCATCGAGGACTTCCGCTTCGAGCTGGAGGGGGCATGAAATTCGGGATCGTCGTCTTCCCGGGTTCCAACTGCGACCACGACGCCTACCACGTGGCCAAGCACGTCCTGGGCGAGGAGGCGGTGTTCCTCTGGCACAAGGACGAGTCGCTGCAGGGGTGTGACGTCGTCATCCTGCCCGGCGGATTTTCCTACGGCGATTACCTGCGCACGGGCGCCATCGCCCGCTTCTCGCCCATCATGAAGTCCGTCGGCCGGTTCGCCGCCGACGGCGGGCGGGTGATCGGGATCTGCAACGGCTTTCAGATCCTGCTGGA
>JAGOHA010000068.1:2239-13261 GCA_017996395.1 Acidobacteriota bacterium
GGCGAGGCGGCCGTGTTCAAGATCGAGTCGCACAACCACCCCTCGTTCATCGAGCCGTACCAGGGCGCCGCCACCGGCGTGGGCGGCATCATCCGGGACATCTTCACCATGGGCGCCCGGCCCATCGCCTGCCTCGACTCGCTCCGGTTCGGACCGCTCCTGGACGCCAAGAACCGCTTCCTGCTCGACGGCGTGGTGGCCGGGATCGCCGGCTACGGCAACTGCATCGGCATCCCCACCGTGGGCGGCGAAGTCTACTTCGACGACTCCTACAGCCTCAACCCCCTGGTCAACGTGCTGTGCCTCGGCGTCGCCCGCCGCGACCAGATTTTCTACGGCAAGGCCAGCGGCGTTGGCAACCCGGTCATCTACGTGGGCGCCCGGACCGGCCGCGACGGCATCCACGGCGCCACGATGGCCTCGGCCGAGTTCGACGAGACCTCGCAGGAGCGACGGCCCACCGTGCAGGTGGGCGACCCGTTCCAGGAGAAGCTGCTCCTCGAGGCGTGCCTCGAGGCGTTCAAGACCGGCGCCGTGCTGGGCATCCAGGACATGGGCGCCGCCGGCCTGACCTGCTCCACCTGCGAGATGGGGGCGCGCGGGGGCGTGGGTGTCCGCATCGAGCTTGACCGCGTGCCGCAGCGCGAGGAGGGGATGACCCCCTACGAGATCATGCTCAGCGAGTCGCAGGAGCGGATGCTCATGACCGTGGCGGCGGGCCGCGAGGGCGAGATTCTGGAGATCTTCCGCAAGTGGGACCTGGAAGCGGCGGTCATCGGCGAGGTGATCGCCGACGGCGTCATGCATGTGGAGCAGGGCGGGCGGGTGGTGGCCCGGATCCCCAATACCGCGCTGACCGACGACGCGCCCGTCTACGAGCGCCCGCTGCGCCGCCCGGCCTATCTGGACAAGGTGAACGCCCTGGACCTGGACCGCCTGGCGCTGCCGGGCGGGCTGTTCCGCGCCTTCAAGGACATGCTGGCGGCGGCCAACCTGTGCAGCCGCCGCTGGATCTACCAGCAGTACGACCACATGGTCCGGACCAACACCGCCCTGTTGCCCGGCGCGGACGCCGCCGTGCTGCGGCTCAAGGGCCGCCGGGCGGCGCTGGCCGTCACCACCGACGGCAACGGCCGCTACACCTGGCTGGATCCCCGCGGCGGCGCCATGATCGCCGTGGCCGAGGCCTGCCGCAACCTGGTATGCGCCGGCGCCCGGCCGCTGGCGGCGACCAACTGCCTGAATTTTGCGTCGCCCGAGGATCCCGAGGTGATGTGGACGTTCTCCGAAGTCATCGACGGCATCGCCGAGGCGTGCGCCGCGTTCGGCACGCCCATCACCGGCGGCAACGTCAGTTTCTACAACGAGACGCTGGGCAAACAGATCATGCCGACCCCGGTCATCGGGATGCTGGGCGTCATCGACGACGTCGACCGGCGGATGGACATCGCCTTCAAGGAGCCCGGCCATGCGGTCCTGCTTCTGGGCGAGACGCTGGAGGAACTGGGCGGAACCGAGTACCTGGAACTGGTGCACGGCTTGAAGCAGGGGCCCATCCCGCGGCTGGATTTGCGGCGCGAGGCCAACCTGCAGGGCGCCATGCGGGAGATGATCGGAGCGGGGCTGCTCGCCTCCTGCCACGATGTGTCCGAGGGCGGGCTGGCCATGGCCCTGGCCGACTGCTGCTTCGCCAGCCCCGATCCGACGATGGCGGTGGAGGTCACCCTGGCTCAGGACCTGCGCGAGGACGCCATCCTGTTCGGCGAGTCGCAGAGCCGGGCGGTGGTGTCGGCGCCCGACGCGCACGTCGACCGGATCACGGCCATCGCCGCGGGCTGGTCCGTGCCGTGCGCCCTCATCGGCCGCGTGTCCCGCGACGTGTTCGCCCTCCGCCTCAACGGACACACCCTGGTGATCGACGACGTCATCAGCCTGCGCGACATCTGGACCACCAGCCTGGAAACGATCCTGCACTGATCGCGCGGAGCGGGGCGGGCGCCGGCGGACGGGAACGGATTGCATGGCCGGCGGCTTTTCCGTATAATGATCGCCCGTAACCGTCCCGACATCCACGCCAAGGAAGGAAACTGGCATGTTGAACGATGTGTTGAAACAGTCGGAAGACAAGATGAAGAAGACGCTGTCCGATTTCGAGCAGGAGCTCAAGTCGCTCCGGACCGGCCGGGCGTCGGCGCACATGGTGGACCACATCCGGGTGGACTACTACGGCACGTTGACCCCGCTGAACCAGCTGGCCACCATCTCCACCCCGGAACCCAGCCTCATCGTCATCCAGCCGTGGGATGTGTCGGGCATCGCCGCCATCGAGAAGGCCATCCTCAGCTCCGACCTCGGCATCACGCCCAGCAACGACGGCAAGATCATCCGGCTGCCGGTGCCCCCGCTGACCGAGGAGCGCCGCCGCCAGATGGTCAAGAGCGTCACCACCGCCGCCGAGCAGCACCGCGTGGCCGTCCGCCAGATCCGCCAGACGCAGCGCGACCAGGTCCAGAAGCTCCAGAAGGACAAGAAGATCACCGAGGACGACGAGCGCCGCGGTCTCGACCGGATCCAGAAGCTCACCGACGAGTTCATCAAGAAGATCGACGAGGTGGTCAAGCGGAAGGAACAGGAGCTGATGAAGGTCTGAGTCCCACACCGCGGCCCCGCCCGGCCGCGGCGTGCGCGCCCGGAGACGCCATGAATTCCATGCCGCCCATCCACGGAACCACCATTCTGCTGGTGCAGAAAGACGGCCGCACGGTCCTGGCCGGCGACGGCCAGGTGACCCTCCAGAACACCGTCGTCAAGCACACCGCCCGCAAGGTCCGCCGCCTGTTCGACGGCAAGATCCTGGCCGGGTTCGCCGGCGCCACCGCCGACGCGTTCGCCCTGTTCGCCCGCTTCGAGAAGAAGCTCCGCGAGTGCGGCGGCAACCTGGAGCGGGGGGCCGTGGAGCTGGCCCAGGAGTGGCGCACCGACCGCTCGCTCCGCCACCTCGAGGCCCTCATGCTCGTCACCGACGGCCGCCGGGCGTTCCTCCTGTCGGGCACCGGCGACATCATCGAGCCGGAGGACGGCGTGCTGGGGATCGGCTCCGGCGGCGCCTTCGCCCAGGCGGCCGCCCTGGCGCTGCACCGCCACACCGCGCTGGACGCCGAGGCGGTGGCCCGCGAGGCCATGCGCATCGCCGCGGGCCTGTGCATTTACACCAACGACCGGGTGGTCCTCGAGACGCTGATCCCCGACGCGGAGCCCCACGCATGAGCCGCTACCGCAAGCTGCTGCCCGGGATGGCCGACCGGCCCATCAATCTGGACACCCTCACCCCCCGCCAGATCGTGGCCGAGCTCGACAAGTACGTCGTCGGCCAGCAGAAGGCCAAGCGGGCGGTGGCCATCGCCCTGCGCAACCGCGTCCGGCGCCAGCAGCTGCCGCCGGACATGGCCGAGGAGGTGGCGCCCAAGAACATCATCCTCATCGGGCCCACCGGCGTGGGCAAGACCGAGATCGCCCGGCGCCTGGCCCGGCTGTCCCACAGCCCCTTCCTCAAGGTGGAGGCGTCCAAGTTCACCGAGGTGGGCTACGTGGGGCGCGACGTCGAGTCCATGGTCCGCGACCTGGTGGAGCTGGCCGTCGACATGGTCCAGTCCGAGATGGCCCGGGAAGTGGCCGAAAAAGCCGTCGCCGCGGCCGAGGAGCGGATGCTGGACCTGCTCCTGGCGCCGCCGCACCGCCCGCACAAGTCGCGGCTCGAGGAGCCGGGCGACTGGGCCGCCTACGACAACTTCCTCAAGTCGCGGGAGCGGATGCGGGAGATGCTCCGCGCCGGCGAGCTGGACCACCGCCAGGTGGAGCTCGAG
The DNA here is from genome assembly GCA_017996395.1 of Acidobacteriota bacterium. Lineage (GTDB taxonomy): Bacteria > Acidobacteriota > JAAYUB01 > JAAYUB01 > JAAYUB01 > JAAYUB01. The sequence continues at coordinate 6,103 of JAGOHA010000068.1, forward strand.
GTCAAGGAGACCCGCTTCCCCTCGCTGGAAATCTTCAGCTCGTCCGGGGTCGAGGAGCTGGGCGTCAACGTCAAGGACATGCTGGGCGGCATGTTCGGTGGACAGAAGAAGCGCCGCCAGCTCCCCGTGGCCGAGGCCATGGATTACCTGGTCGAGGAGGAGGAGGGGCGCCTCATCGACAAGGAGAAGGTCGCCCGCGACGCCATCCGGCGGGTGGAGCACTCGGGCATCCTCTTCCTGGACGAGATCGACAAGATCGCCGGCCGCGAGGGCGGCCACGGCCCCGACGTCAGCCGCGAGGGCGTCCAGCGCGACATCCTGCCCATCGTCGAAGGCACCACCGTCCACACCAAGTACGGCATGGTGCGCACCGACCACATCCTGTTCATCGCCGCGGGCGCGTTCCACGTCAGCGCCCCGTCCGACCTGATCCCCGAGCTGCAGGGCCGCTTCCCGCTGCGGGTGGAGATGGACAGCCTGACCGAAGAGGATTTCTACCGGATCCTGGTGGAGCCGGAGAACGCCCTGCTCAAGCAGTACAAGGCGCTCATGGCCACCGAGGGGGTGACGCTGGAGTTCACGCCCGAGGCGGTGCGGCGGGTGGCTCATTACGCCGCCCAGGTGAACCGGAGCGCGCTCAACATCGGTGCCCGGCGGCTCTACACCATCATGGAATGCGTGCTGGACGAGATCCTGTTCGAAGGCGCCGACCTGTCCGACAAGCAGGTCACCATCTCGCTGGAGTACGTGGACCGGATGCTTACCCGCATCATCGAGAGCGAAGATCTGAGCAAGTACATCCTCTGAGGCACGGACGGTTCATGCGACGCGCCAACCCCCCGCTCCCCGCCGCCCGCCGCTGCCGGCGCCTGGCCCTGGGCCTGGCCGCCGCGGCGTTGCTCGCGTCCGGTTGCGCCCGGGTGGGCGCGCCGGAGCCGCCGCTCAAGCACCTGCCGCCGGCGCCGGCGCCCGTCACCGCCGCCCAGGAGGCGGCGGCACTGGTGGTGAGCTGCCGGCTCCCCGCGGCCAACACCGACGGTTCCGACATCAAGGGCTACCGCCGGCTGGAGGTGCTGGGCGTGCTGGCGCCGCCGGGAGCGGTCCTCGACGCGCTCCCCGCCGCGCTGCCGGTGGTGGCCGACTGGAATGAGACCACCCTGGCGGCCCAGCTCCGGGAGCGCCGGTTCGAGGCGCGCCTCAACCTGGCCGGGCGCTTCGGCGGCAGCGAGGGCACGGTGGTGTTGTCGATCCGGTTCATGAACGACCGCGGCCGGTGGAGCCCGCCGTCGCCCGCGCTGCGCTGCCCCGCCGCTCCCGTGGCCGACACGCCGTCGGGCGCGGCCGCCGCACCGTCAAAGGCCGGCGTCAGCATCCAGTGGAACGAACCAGCCGGCAACTACGACGGCACGGCGCCCGCCGCGTGGGACGCCTGCCGGGTGCTCCGGCGGCGGCTGCCGGACGGGGCGGTGGAGACCGCCGGCGAGGTCGGTCGGCCGGCCCGCGCGTTCACCGACACCGAGGCGGCGCCCGACCAGCGGCTCGCCTACGCGCTGGTGTTCGTCCGCCGCGTGGGCGGCGGCGAGGTCCTGAGTGCGCCGTCGGCCTGGCTCGAGGTGGACACGCGCGACGTCTTCCCACCGGAGGCGCCCGCGGACCCGGTGGTGCTGGTGGAGGACGGCCGGATCAAGCTGATCTGGAGTCCGGTCCCCGATCCCGACGCCGCCGGCTACCTCGTGGAGCGCCGGGAGGACGTCGGCTCCGCCTTCACGCCGGTGACGCCGGCGCCGGTGCCCGACGCCCTCTTCGTGGACGCGACGGCTGCGCTGAACCGTCCCTGGCGATACCGGATCATCGCCGTGGACGGGCACGGGAACCGGAGCGCGCCCTCGACGGAGATCGAGTACCAGCCGGCCGCCCACTGACCGCCGCGGACGGGCCCGCGCCGCCCGGCAACGGAATTCTGACCGAGAGGAGTCTTGCATGAAGTTCTTTCTGGACACCGCCAACCTGGAAGAGATCCGCCAGGCCGCGTCCATGGGCCTGATCGACGGCGTCACCACCAACCCGAGCCTCATCGCCAAAGAGAAAGGGGATTTCCGCGACCTGCTGCGGCAGATCTGCGCCGCCGTGCCCGGACCCATCAGCGCCGAAGTGGTGGCGCTCGACGCCGCGGGCATGCTCAAGGAGGGCCGCGAGCTGGCCAAGATCGCCGACAACATCACGGTGAAGGTGCCGGTGACCCTGGAAGGGCTGAAAGCGGTGCGCGCCTTCTCGGCCGAGAAAATCAAGACAAACGTGACCCTGATTTTCTCGCCGCTTCAGGCGCTCATGGCCGCTAAGGCCGGCGCCACCTTCGTCAGCCCGTTCGTGGGCCGGCTCGACGACGTGGGCGCGTCAGGGATGGATGTGGTGAACCAGATCGTGGAGATCTACGAAAACTACGGCTTCACCACCGAGGTGCTGGTCGCTTCGATCCGGCACCCCATGCACGTGGTCGAAGCGGCGCTCATGGGCGCCGACGTGGCCACCATGCCGTGGAAGGTACTCCAGCAGCTCATCCAGCACCCGCTCACCGACATCGGCATCCAGCGCTTCCTCGACGACTGGAAGAAACTACCCGGCAACACCATCGCCTGACCTGAATCCGGGCCGGGCGTTCCGGCATCCACAGGTCTTTCCGTCAGCTTCGGGCCGGGCCGCGCACTCGCACCGACCGGATCGCGCACCAGCGGGCGCCGCCGGCGGACACAATCAGGAGGGGTTTCATGGGGCTGGACGACAAACTCCGCGAGCTCGAGGAAAAGAACCGCCAGGCGCTCGAAGGGGCGGCGCCGACCGCATCGCGCGCCAGCATGAAGCCGGCAAGTTGACCGCCCGGGAGCGGATCGGCTACCTCCTCGACCCCGGGACGTTCACGGAACTCGACCGGCTGGTCACCCACCGCTGCCACGACTTCGACATGCAGGACAAGCGCTACTACGGCGACGGCGTCGTCACCGGCTTCGGCCGCATCGACGGCCGGCCGGTCTACGTGTTCGCCCAGGATTTCACCGTTTTCGGCGGCAGCCTCAGCGAGGAGTACGCCCGCAAGATCTGCAAGATTCTGGACCTGGCGGTGAAATCCGGCTACCCGGTGATCGGGCTGAACGACTCGGGTGGGGCCAGGATCCAGGAAGGGGTGATGAGCCTGAGCGGCTACACCGACATCTTCCTGCGCAACACTCTGGCCTCGGGCGTCATTCCGCAGATATCGGCCATCCTCGGCCCCTGCGCCGGCGGCGCCGTCTACTCGCCCGCCATCACCGACTTCATCTTCATGGTGAAAAACACCAGCTACATGTTTCTCACCGGCCCGGACGTCATCCGCGCGGTCACCCACGAAGAGGTGACGAAGGAGCGGCTGGGCGGCGCCCAGACCCACAACGAGGTGAGCGGGGTGGCCCACTTCTCGTTCGACAACGACGAGCAGTGCCTGCTCGGCGTGCGGGAGCTGCTCTCGTTCCTACCGGCCAACAACATGGAGGACCCGCCCACGCGCGCCTGCACCGACCCGGCCGACCGGACCGACGAGAAGCTGGACGAGATCGTCCCGGCCAACCCGAACCTGCCGTACGACATCAAGGACGTGATCCGGCGGGTGGTGGACGACGGCTACTTTTTCGAAGTCCAGCCGTTCTACGCCCGCAACCTGGTGATCGGCTACGCCCGGCTCGGCGGCCGTCCGGTCGCCATCGTCGCCAACCAGCCGAACCACCTGGCCGGCTGCCTCGACATCGACGCCTCGCTCAAGGGCGCCCGCTTCGTCCGTTTCAACGACGCCTTCAATGTGCCTCTGGTCACCTTCGAGGACGTGCCGGGTTTCCTTCCCGGCACGGCCCAGGAGCTCGGCGGCATCATCAAGCACGGCGCCAAGTTCCTCTATGCCTTCGCCGAGGCCACCGTGCCCAAGGTCACTGTCATCACCCGCAAGGCGTACGGCGGGGCCTACTGTGTCATGGCCTCGAAGCACCTGCGGACCGACTTCAACTTCGCCTATCCCACCGCCGAGGTGGCGGTGATGGGCGCCCAGGGGGCGGTGAACATCCTGGAGCGGGAGCGCATCGCCGCGGCGGCCGACGCCGACGCCAAGCGCCGGGAGCTCATCGGCGAGTACGAGGCCAAGTTCGCCAATCCGTACGTCGCCGCCGCCCGCGGATTCGTCGACGAGGTCATCCCGCCGCGGCTGACCCGGCCGCGGCTCATCCGGGCGCTGGAAATGCTGGACAACAAGGCGGACCTCAACCCGCCCAAGAAGCACGGGAACATCCCGCTCTAGCGAGGAAGGCGCGCATGACCGGACCCATCCGTAAAATCGTGGTCGCCAACCGGGGCGAGATCGCCGTGCGCATCATCCGTGCCTGCCGCGAGATGGGCATCCGCTCGGTGGCCGTCTACTCCGACGCCGACCGGGCGGCCCTGCACGTGCGTCTGGCCGACGAGGCCTACCCCATCGGCCCGCCGCCGGCGGCCGAGAGCTATCTCCAGATCCAGTCCATCATCGACGTCGCCCTGTGGAGCCGCGCCCAGGCCGTGGCGCCCGGCTACGGGTTCCTCGCCGAGCGGGAAGAGTTCGCCCGCCGCTGCGAGGCGGTCGGCCTCGTCTTTATCGGGCCGTCGCCGGATTCCATCGCGCAGATGGGCGACAAGCTGGCCAGCCGCCGCATTGCCGAGGCGGCCGGCGTGCCGGTCATTCCGGGCGTCCAGCGCCGCGTGGATGATCCGGAGGAGGCGGCGGCGCTGGCCACCGCGATGGGCTTCCCGGTCATGCTGAAGGCCTCCGCCGGCGGCGGCGGCAAGGGGCTGCGCCTGGCCCGCTCGGCCGACGAGGTGCGCCGGCTGCTGCCGCTCACCATGTCGGAGGCGCTGACCTCCTTCGGCGATGACACGGTCTATATCGAAAAATACGTCGAGAATCCCCGCCACGTGGAGATCCAGGTGCTCGGCGACAACCACGGCCACGTGATCTACCTCGGCGAGCGCGAGTGCACCCTGCAGCGCCGTCACCAGAAGGTGGTCGAAGAGGCGCCCTCGCCGGTGATGACGCCCGAGCTGCGGCGCCGCATGGGCGAGGCGGCGGTCCGGCTGGCGCGGGCGGTGAACTACCGGAACGCCGGCACGGTGGAGTTCCTGGTGGACAAGCACCTCGACTTCTACTTTCTCGAGATGAACACCCGACTCCAGGTGGAGCACCCCGTCACCGAGATGGTCACGGGCATCGATCTGGTGAAGGCCCAGATCCGCATCGCCGCCGGCGAGCCCCTCGGCCTGCGCCAGGAGGATGTCACGATCAACGGCTGGGCCATGGAGTGCCGCATCTACGCCGAGGACCCCGACAATAATTTCGTCCCGTGCCCGGGCCGAATCGTGAGCCTGCACGAGCCTTCCGGGCCCGGCGTGCGTAACGACAACGGCATGTACGAGGGGCTCGAGATCACCATCTACTACGATCCGCTCATCTCGAAGCTTATCAGCTTCGCCCCCACCCGGGGCGAGGCCGTCGACCGCATGCTGCGGGCGCTGAAGGAATTCAAGATCGGCGGCATCAAAACCAACATCCCCTATTTCATGAGGATCTTCGCCCACGAGGACTTTCGCGCCGGCCGGTTCGACACCACCTTCCTGGACCGGAAGTTCGAGCAGCCCACCACGGGCATCCCCGGCGAGGAGACCATCGAAGAGCTGGAACGCGTGGCGGTGATCGCTGCGGCAGTCAAGTACTACCGCCAGGTCCAGGGCGCGGGCGGCCCCGTCGCGGCCGCGCCGCCCGCGGCGCCGTCGGCGTGGAAGGCGCGGGGCCGGTCGGCCGCCCTGCGCCGGGGCGGGAGGTGAGGCCATGCTCAAGTTCCAGATCAGGATCAAGGACAAGTGCCACGAAATCGCCGTCGCCGGCGAGGGGGACCGATTCGACGTGCTCATTAACGGCAAAAGCCACCCGGTGGCGCTGATCTTTTCCGACACCTCGCACGACGTCCTGCTTCACAACAACACCTGCTACGACGCGGTGCTGGTGGAGGAGAGAGGAGCGTTCGCCGTGGACGTGCGCAACCACGTCTTCCAGGTCGAGATCCACGACCCGCGGAAGCGCGGTCTCGCAGCCTCCAGTCTCGGCGACGGCGGCGGGAAGAGCGTCTCCGCCAGGATGCCCGGCCGGGTGATCAAGCTGCTGGTAGCGCCGGGGGCCGAGGTGGCGGAGGGGCAGAGCCTCCTGATCCTGGAAGCCATGAAGATGCAGAACGAGATCCGCGCCCCCCGCGCCGGCGTGGTGGCCGCCCTCCCCGCCGCCGAGGGTGCCGCGGTGGAATCCGGCCAGCCACTCGTAATCTTCGAATAGCAGGAGCGTGCCTCCATTGACAACGAGGCTCGAGGCTCGGGACTCGAGGCTCGTTCCCGTCCGCCGCAGATCATGCTCGTTGTCGACTGTGAAGGATTGAGAAGCATTGCCAGCATGTTTGATCTCGGGGCCGGACAGCGGGAATCTACTCCCCGATTCTCGACCCTTGGCCTTCAATGTTTCCCTCTCACCCCTCAAAACTCTACTTTGAACCCTCGATCCGTCCACTTCGGCCCGGCCCCATCGGCCATGGACCGAACAATCCGCAGTCGGCATTCGTACTGGACCGGTATGTCGCACGGGCAGGCGGATGTCGGATTCGCCCGATCATCAATCTGCCAATCCAGTATAGGGGAAGATTTGTGATGTCTAAAAACCATGTGTGGGTGATCGTCGTATTATCGATCCTGCTAGCGGTTGCTCCCGGATGGCTGGGCGGACAGACGCCGCCGGAGGCAGCCGGGAATCCATCCCGTTCGGAGACAGTCAATCCCCATGACCCGGTGCTGAATTTCGAGTTCGCCTGGAAGGCCCTGGACCGCAACTACGGCCAGTTCATGGTCAAGCGTGTCGACTGGGACGCCCTGTATCGGGTCTATCGCCCCATGGTCACTTCGGCGACGACGGACCAGGAATTATGGGACATTCTGCTGAGCATGATGGGGCACCTGAACGACGCGCACCTGGCCCTGGCCGACGGCAAACGCCGTATCAGCGGTGGCCGCAACAATGGGTTGTTCACTAATGATGCTTTTTCCCTGAACCTGGTGAAGTCTAAATATCTGCAGG
>JAGOHA010000068.1:13361-15159 GCA_017996395.1 Acidobacteriota bacterium
GCCGCAGGCCGGGACATGACCCTGGAATTTGCCGTGAAGTTCCTGGAGAAGGGTGCTCCGGCGCTCCAGGATGAAGCAAAAAGCCTCGTGGATTTGAAACAGTCCCTGGTGGATGAATACGTGCGACAGGCCAAGAACAAGGGGGTCGAAGCGGCGGTTGTCATTCTCAACCGGGAACGGGCGGCGAAAAGCGGAATCTACTATTTCGTCCCCGACGAAATCATGCAGCAGGCGGTTTCGTTTCTGGCACGCCGGCAATACGCCGAAGCCTTGGGCCTGTTGCGCGCCTGCCGCGAGGACTTCCCCAAGCTCGCTCACACCTATGCCATGCTGGCGCAGGCCTTGATCGGTTCGGGTGATATCGCGACCGCCGAAGCGATCATGAAAGAAGGCGAAACGGTCGAGGCCATGTTCTCCTGGGAGCTGCAGCAGATCGAGCAGGCCAGGTTGGCGCTGCGCAAGGCGAAGCTGGGTTCCGCCGCCGAACTTTTCGGCAAAGCCCTGGCCGATGGCGGCATCCCGGCCGCGGAAACTGCGCTGCAGGAACTCCTGGCGCGGCGGCCGGACGGTCCGGTGTTTGACGAGGGCGATTTCAACGCCCTCGGTTACCGACTGCTGCAGGAGAACCATCCTGAGTCGGCCGTCTTCGTGCTGGAGAAGACCGTCGGGCTCTACCCGGAGTCTTGGAACGCCTGGGACAGCCTGGGAGAAGTTGCGGCCAAGGCGGGCCGGAAGGAACAGGCGATCGCCAGCTATCGCAAGTCGCTGGAGCTGAACCCGAACAACAAGAACGGCCGCGCGATGCTGGACCAGCTGGAGAAGGAGCAATAGCCGCTCCGCACCTCCGGTGCGCTTCGTACGCGCTCTGATGCCATGCGACGCGAAGTCCGAGGCGCGATCCCGCCCCTGCCGTTCGTACTCAAAATTCGTAATCGTCATCGTAATCGAGGCTCGATGTTCCTTCCCGAAATGCGGACATCGGACCTGGGACTACGATTTCAGGTGGGATCCGCCATCGGATCCTGGCTGCTCGGGCGGAAGAGCAATTAGCGGGCAACTTCCGACATCTATTATCGATAAGTAACTGAAATAAGCTACGAGAGGTGACGCGTGAAAATCGGAGGAATCGATTCCCCATTCAGTCTGCCCGATCCGGGCGAGGAGGGATCCGCCCAACTGAACCGGCAGGTCCAGCACTCTCTGAATCAATATTTTGGCCAAGCGGTGGTGCCGGAAGACGGGCAGTTCTCGCCGGCCACGAGGGACGCGCTCACACGGTTCCAGACTCTGAACGGGTTGAAGGTCACGGGACAGCTGAATCCGGAGACCCTTTCCTCTCTGGAGCGCTTCGCCGTGACTGTGGCAACAGACCGCGAGGCTGGGGCCAAGGCTGCCCCAGATCACCTTGGCCAGACCCATCCAGGGGAAGTGTCGTTCCAGGGCGCGTTGATCAAGGCCCAGATTCTCAAGCAGCCCTTGCTTGAGCGTCTGGAAGCAGAAGGCGGCGTGACCATCGCGCCGAGGGGGAAGGAGGATCATGGTGGCGTGACCATTGCGCCGAGGGGGAAGGAGGATCTCGGCGGCGTGACCATCGCGCCGAGGGGGAAGGAGGATCTCGGCGGCGTGACCATTGCGCCGAGGGGGAAGGAGGATCTCGGCGGCGTGACCATCGCGCCGAGGGGGAAGGAGGATCTCGGCGGCGTGACCATCGCGCCGAGGGGGAAGGAGGATCTCGGCGGCGTGACCATCGCGCCGAGGGGGAAGGAGGATCTCGGCGGCGTGACCATCGCGCCGAGGG
>JAGOHA010000068.1:15259-18174 GCA_017996395.1 Acidobacteriota bacterium
AGGAGGATCTCGGCGGCGTGACCATCGCGCCGAGGGGGAAGGAGGATCTCGGCGGCGTGACCATCGCGCCGAGGGGGAAGGAGGATCTCGGCGGCGTGACCATCGCGCCGAGGGGGAAGGAGGATCTAGGCGGCGTGACCATCGCGCCGAGGGGGAAGGAGGATCTAGGCGGCGTGACCATCGCGCCGAGATGGAAGGAGGATCTCGGCGGCGTGACCGTCGCGCCGAGGGGGAGGGAGGATCTCGGCGGCGTGACCGTCGCACCGAGGGGGACAGATGGTCTCGGCGGGGCCACGGTCGCATCCAGGCGGGATCTTGGCGATTCCGTGGGGGGCACTGTCACTGTGGCGCCCCGAATGGATCTCGACGGATCCCCTGAAGCCACCCTCGCTGTCCCGCCCAGGGACGATCTCGGATAACCGGTTGTGAACCCGCACAGTCCATCCGAAAATCCGCCCGATCCCGGTGGCGGTTTCCGAGGTGAGGATCCTGACCTGGAACGGGCCCGGCGCCTGTGTGGTTCAGGCCGGGTGATCGAGGCGGAGAGGCTTTGCCGGTCGGTTCTGGAGAGGAATCCGGAAAGCGCCCGGGCCTGGAACTGCCTGGGTTCGAGCCTGCGGGAACAGGGCCGACTGGAGGAATCTTGCCGGGCCTACCGGGCCGCCCTCGGCCTCCGGCCGGATTTTCCCGAAGCTCTCAACAACATCGGCAACGTGCTGCTGGAACTGATGCGGCCCCAGGCGGCCCTGGTCGCGTTCGACGAGGCGCTGCAGCTGAAGCCGGATTATCCTCTCGCCTTCCGGAACCGGGCAATGGTTCTGCTGGCTTTGGGCCGGCCGGAGGAGGCCCTGGCCAATTGCCGGGAGGCGCTGCAGCGAGATCCCGCCGACCGAGAGGCGCACATCCTGATGGGCATCCTGCTCCTGGCCGCGGGGGATTTCCAGCGAGGATGGCCGGAGTACGCATGGAGACTGACGCTGAACACTCCCCCCTGGAATCGCTTGTCCACCCCGGCTTGGGATGGGGCACCGTTGAACGGGCGGACGATCCTGACGGTAGCCGAGCAGGGGCTCGGCGACACGATCCAGTTCATCCGTTATGCCGCCATACTCAAACTCCGCTTCCGCTGCCGGGTGGTCGCCATGATCCCCCAATCCTTGCACCGGTTGTTGGGGAGTATGCCCCATCTCGACCAAATCGTATCGAGCGAGGAGGAGCCTCCACCGCATGACGTCTTCGTTCCCCTTATGCAGGTGCCGGCGCTGCTTGGGGAACGCTTGGAGCAAACTCCGGGTCCGATACCGTACCTCTTTCCGGATGAAGCGTTAGTGCGCCTTTGGCGGGAGCGCCTGGAAAATGGCGCTTCGTTCAATGTGGGGATCGTCTGGCAGGGCAATCCGGCTCACCCGGGCGACCGGCTGCGCCGCTTTTCTCCGGCCGCCCTCGCGCCGCTGGCGCGTCTGAGGGGCATTCGCATGTTCAGCCTGCAGAAGGGCCCGGGTAGCAATCGACTGGAAGAATCAGCCGGCCTGCTGGATGTTGCGCCCTTGGGGGACGACCTGGATGCGGGCAGCGACGCTTATGTGGACACGGCCGCGGTGCTCCGGAATCTAAACCTGCTGATCACCGCCGACACGGCGGTGCTTCACCTGGCCGGGGCGCTGGGGACGCCGGCCTGGCTGGCTCTTTCCACGTCCCCGGACTGGCGCTGGGGGCTTGCCGGGGAGAACACCGCCTGGTACCCGTCGGTCCGATTGTTCCGCCAGTCGTCCCTGGGATCTTGGGAATCCGTCTTCGAGCGGATGGCTGAAGAGCTGGTCCGGTTCTCGCCCCGGATCACTCCGCGAGCGGCACGGGATTTTCGCCTGTCGGATTGTGGCAGCCACCGGCTGGCCCGATGCCGTCACGGCGTGCTGCTGTTCAACCGGTACGATCGGTACATCGGCCGCTCCCTGGATCATTACGGTGAATTCTCCGAGGAGGAATGTCTCTTGTTCCGTCAGCTGCTCCGGACGGGACATGTGGTGATCGAGGTGGGGGCTCATATCGGCACACACACCCTGGTGTTCTCCCGGTTGGTGGGGGGCGAAGGAACCGTCCATGCTTTCGAACCCCAGCCGGAGATTTACCGGACTCTGTGCGCCAACATGGCGCTCAACCGCCGGGCCAACGTGCACTGCCGGTGTGAGGCGGCGGGGAGGGAAGCCGGCCGCATGTACGTTCCCCGCGTGGACTACGGCCTGCCCCACAATTCCGGAGGAGTGGCCCTGAGCGCGGATCCCCCGGGGGAGTTCACGGAGGTGGTGACGCTGGACGCGCTGGGTCTGCCCGCCTGCCACCTGCTCAAAGTGGATGCGGAGGGAATGGAGCAGGATGTCCTTATGGGCGCCCGGGAAACCATCCGGCGATGTCGGCCGCTCCTCTACCTCGAGAACGATCGGGATGAACTCTCGGCGGGCCTGATCGAGACGGCGCTTTCACTGGGATACCGGTTGTACTGGCACCTGCCACCCCTATTCAATCCGGCGAATTTCTACGGAAATTCCACCAACATCTTTCAGGGACTGGTTTCAGTGAACATGCTGGGCGTTCCGGAGGAACAGACGTTGGAGGTGTGCGGGCTTCGCCGGGTCGCCGGGCCCGGGGATCACTGGCGGAATAACTAATCTAAACGCTACTGTTCTTGAAAAATGGGCACGCTGATTATCAAGTTGCCCTGAGAAACGGAAGACCCGTCGATTGTGTATCAAACGTCCGTCTGGCCCGATGGACGCCTCAGGACGTTGCAGCGATGGTGGCGGCGGAGCAGGCCGCGACGCAGGCGGCCATGACGGCGGCGACCTGGTCGGCCACGGCTTTCCCGAACGCCTCATCCTTGGCCAGCTCGGCGAAGCGCTGCTTGGCCTTCTTCCGTT
>JAGOHA010000199.1 GCA_017996395.1 Acidobacteriota bacterium
CCCGGCCCCGCACCAGGATGCCGTCGTAGCCGGCGAAGCGGATCTCCGGCCCGATGAACCCGCCCATGTTCGAGTAGCTCACCGTCGACGCGTGCCGGTGGGGCGAGGCGACCGGCGCGGTGACGGGTGACTTGGTGACCACGCACGTACGTGAGGCGGACGGCAGCGGGAAGCCGGCGAATGGCCCGGGCATGAACAGCAGCGGGTTGTCCGGCCCGAGGGGGTCGGCGCCCGGCTCGGGGAGCAGGTCCCACAGCAGCTTCATGCCGAGCCCGCGGCCGCCGATGAACTGTTCATAGTCGGCCGCGGGGATTTCCCGCCGGCCGGTGCGGCCCGTGGACAGGTCCACCTCCAGCACGGATCCCCAGTATCCCGGAAGTCGGCTCATCGGACGTCACCTCCTTGCGCCGGCCCGTACCAGCGCGCGATCAGCTCCGCCGCGATCCGCTCCGGCGGCAGGGCGTAGTGCCGGCCGTCCAGGCCGCCCTTGATATAGCTCAGGGCGCCGTAGGGACAGAGGGCGACGCACTGCGGATCCCCGCCACCGCACAGGGTGCACAACCGCTCCGGACGGTTGGTCTCACGGTTGGGGATGATGGCACCCACCCGTTGCGTCCGGCACGCCTCGGCACAGGCGCCGCAGGCGATGCAGCGCGACGGGTCGTTGCGCACCGTGAGCAGGACCGGGTCGCGGTACAGGGCCCGCCGGCCTTCGGCGTCGGGTTCCACGGGGCACGCCGCCACGCAAGGGTTGTCGCGGCACATCATGCAGACCACCGGCACGTCGGCGTCCGGGTTGAACGCGTGGACCCGGATGTTGGACAGGCTCGGGTTGCCGAGCCCCCGCAGCTCCTCGCCGTCCACCGTGACCGGGTGGTTGAACTGGGCGCAGGCGGCCTCGCAGGTGCGGCACCCGGTGCAGCGGTTGTAGTCCACCAGGATCATCGCGTACACCGGCTGCCGGGACGGGCCCTGCGCCCACAGGGTGCGCGCGCCGAAGTGGCCCACGGCCAGGCCGGCCCCGCCCCAGGCGGCCAGACAGATGAAGGCGCGCCGGTCGGCGCGCATCCCGCCGCACAGGTCCAGCGCGGTGAGCGGCCCCGGCGATGGTTCGGACGCACTCATGGTGGTCACCTCCTCGCCGTGAACCGGGCCGGGCCCGGAATCCCGGCGGTCATGATCGGATACGCATCATTATACTAAATTGGCTATTCCCGAACCGGCAGCCCGATTCGCGGCCGAATGCGAAATGGGAACGATTGAAGCGCACGATTCACCTCGGACCGGCCGTGGAGGTTCGAGGCTCAACCCATGCGGCTGGTTCCGCCATCCTTGCATCTGGCGGAATACTGGCAGCGGCTGATCATGCTGCCGGATGATGATCAGTTCCGTCTTCCGGGGCGGGAGCGGCGTGCCGGCCGGCAGAGCGGACGAGTGCGGCGACCAGTCGCTGGCAGACCACCAGCGTCCGTTCGCCCCAGCCGCCCGGTCGCGGCCGGAGGGACACGCCGAGGAGCTGGCTGGCCGCAACCCGCAAGTCGAAGAACGTCCCGATGCGGGCGATCCGGTCGCCCCGGAACTCCATGTGGTCGATGCCGTCGAACGTCGCCGTCCGCCGCGTGGGGGCGTAGCCCGGGGCCAGCGGATGCAGGTGCGTGCCGGTGATCCGCCAGGGCACGGCGCAGCTTCCGCCGTCCGGCGCGACGCAGACCGGTCCCCGCAGGGTCAGCGCAAAGTCAGGGAAAGCGACAAGAACCGCCTGGGCGAACGTGCGAACGGCCTCCTTCCCCCTAGCCGGCGCGCTCATGGCCGGATCGTCCCATTCCACGTCGTCGGTCAGGCAATCCAGGAAGCGCTCGAGATCCCGGGCGGCCCAGGCCGCAATCAAGTCGTGGACCAGGCGGATGCGCTCATCCGGTGACACGAATGGCTCCATCGCCATGCCCACCTCCAGGGGAACCCCATCCCTCACCAAACGGAGACGAGTTAAATCACCGGCAAACGGGCGCGGCTCACTCCCCGACGAGCCGGATGTCGAGACCGCCCACGGCCGTTGGGGCGATCCGGAGCCAGCCGTCCGCCTTCTCGCCGAGCATCGCCTTGCCGGCGAGGAACTGTTCCGCCCGCGCCAGCGATTTCACCCGAACCTTCACGTGCTGGACACCCGGCGCAGCTGCTTCAATCACCCGGAGCCGAGGGCCGGCGGGAAAGGAGAAGGCCAGTTTGTTCGGACTCTGGGGCCCCGGAAGGAGCCGTGTCCACGGCGCCGCCGCCGCCGCAACCGACTCGACGCCGAGGACGATCTCCTCCACGGCGATGACGCCCAGCGGCCCGCCGTCGCGCCGGGCCAGCTCCGCGGCGGCCGTCGCGCGCTCCGCGGCCACCTTCGCCCGGGCGACGTAATCGCAGATAAAGACAAAGACGTTCTCAGGCGGGAGGCCGGCGAAGAAGACGTTGATCCAGATGACGTGCTCCTGCCCGCCGGCCGAGTACTTGAACGGCACCGGCTCGGCGTGGGGAATGCCATGACGGTCCATCGCCGCCACCGCGGCGGCGGCGTCGCCCGCGGGCTCGAAGGCGATCCCTTTGAACTCCGTCGGCGGCGGGGCGCCGTCGGGCGTGGGCATGGTCACGAATTCGAGGGCGGCGTTGCCGAGCATCAGACCGCCGCTGGCGAAGCCGCCGTACCGCTGGTAGGGCCACGCCTCGGGGAGCAGGAAGTCGTCCCGGAACAGCCGGAACAGCCGCTCGGACTCCGCGGACTGGATGAAGAAATGGTCGATCTGCGTCAGCATGGGGGTCTCCTGTTCCGCCGGGCGGGCGGCGACCGATACGGACATCAGCACCATGACGGTGAGGATCAAGCGCTGCCGACTCATCACCCCCCATTCATACCACAGACACCACCCGCCGGCCAGACCCTTGACGGCTTTCTATCGGCCGGCGTACCTCGCGGCCTCCGGCCGCGAGTTCGACCACGGCAGGATCAAAGTATTTCGCGGCCTCCGGCAGCGAGTTCGACTACGGCAAGATCGCGCAACACTCACGCCGCCGTCGCAGGCCGCGTTCGCCGAACGCGGCCCGTTGTACATCGCGGCCTCCGGCCGCGAGTTCGACCACGGCAAGATCGTGCAGTACTCGCGCCACTGCCCTATGCCACATTCGCCGAACGCGGCCCGCGGCACGATCCCGCCGCGCGAGCGGCGGCGGAGTGTAGCTCGGACCGACAGGTCCGGGTCAGCCAAGAGTTGGTGCGGTCGAGCTCCGCAGGAGCGACGGGGAAGAGGCAGGCGATCGGGGACCCTGTTTTCGGCCCTGATCAATGGCCGTGCCGAATGGCAATTGGAGGCATACAGCCGCGGCGGAGGCCGTGAGGGACATTGGGCGCGCGTTCATCGAACGCGCGGTACGGCGGAATCCAAAGCGGCGTCGAGCCGCCGCACTCCTGGGCGCTGGGACGAGTCACAGGATCCGATGGCGAGCACGATTACGATGACGATTACGAATTACGAGCACGAAATCCGAAGTCCGATTTCCGATGTCCGCGTTACGGGAACGAGCCTCGAGCCTCGATGACGAGCACGATTACGATGACGATTACGAATTACGAGCACGAAATCCGAAGTCCGATTTCCGATGTCCGCGTTACGGGAACGAGCCTCGAGTCTCTAGCCTCGAGCCTCGAAAAGAAAACGGCCGGGACGCTGCAAAGCGTCCCGGCCGGGGGTTGAGCCAACGCGGGCGTCAGATCTTCAGCTCGCCGCGGACGAAGGCCGCGCCGTTTTCCAGCGCCTTGACGTTTTCGGCGATG
>JAGOHA010000200.1 GCA_017996395.1 Acidobacteriota bacterium
CCGCTGGCTGGTGCTGGTGCTCACCGGGCTGGGGGCCGCCTACGGCGCCTTCGCCCTGCTCCGCCTGCCCATCGACGCAGTGCCCGACATCAGCAGCCGGATCGTCCAGATCACCACGGTGTACCCCGCGCTCGGTCCAACCGAGATGGAGAAGCAGATCGCCTTCCCCCTGGAGACCGCCCTGGCAGGCATCCCGGGGCTGACCGCCACCCGGTCGCTCTCGCGCAACGGCTTCTGCCAGGTGGAGGCGGTCTTCGGCGATGATATCGACATCTACTTCGCCCGCCAGCAGGTGCTGGAGCGGCTGGCGGAAGCCCGCCAGCAGATCCCCGCCGAGGCCGAGCCCCGCCTCGGTCCCGTCACCACCGGCCTCGGGGAGATCTACGTCTACATCATCGAATACGACCGCTCCGCCGCGCCGGCGGAGCCCGGCGGACCGGCCGGCTCGGGCTGGCAGCCCGACGGCACGTACCGAACCACGGAGGGAGAGCGTCTGGCGGACGAGCGGGACCGACTCGCCTATCTCCGCACCGTCCAGGAATGGGTGGTGAGCCCGCAGTTGCGCACCGTGCCCGGCGTGGCGGGCGTGGACACCATCGGCGGCTTCGAGCGGCAGTTCCTGGTCCAGCCCGACCCGGCGCGCCTCGTCGCCTACGGCGTCACCCTCCCCGAGATCCTGGCCGCCCTCGAGCGGAACAACGCCAGCGTGGGCGCCGGCACCATCGACCAGGGGGGCGAGTCGTACGTCGTGCGCTCCGAGGGGCGGGTCACCCGGCCGGAGGAGATCGGCCACATCGTCGTCGCCGCCCGCGGCGGCACGCCGGTCCACCTGCACGACGTGGCCGCCATCGGGGCGGGCCGCGAGCTCCGCCTCGGCGCGGCCAGCGAAAACGGCGGCGAGGTCGTCGTGGGCACGGTGCTCATGCTGCTGGGCGCCAATCCCCGGACGGTCACCGAGGCGGTTGCCGCCCGCGTGGCGGAAATTCGGGACAGCCTGCCGCCGGGCATCCGCCTGCGCCCGGTGCTGGTGCGCACCGAGCTCGTGGACAAGACCATCGCCACCGTACGGGAAAACCTCTTCCTGGGCGCGGTGCTGGTGATCGCCGTGCTCCTCCTGATGCTCGGCAACCTGCGAGCGGCCATTCTCACCGCCCTGGCCATCCCCTTTTCCATGCTGTTCACCGCCATCGGCATGGAGCGGGCCGGGCTGAGCGCCAACCTCATGAGTCTGGGCGCCATCGATTTCGGCCTCATCGTGGACGGCGCCGTGATCATCGTGGAGAACTGCCTGCGCCGCCTCGGCGAGCGGCAGCGCGAACTGGGGCGACCGCTGACGACGCCGGAGCGGCTGGCGGTGACGGGCGCCGCCTGCCGCGAGGTGCGCGCGGCCACCGCCTTCGGCGAGGCGATCATCATCCTGGTCTACATCCCCATCCTGGCCCTGGCCGGCGTCGAAGGAAAAATGTTTCACCCCATGGCCCTGACGGTGATTTTCGCGCTGACCGCGGCGTTTGTCCTGTCGCTCACCGCCGTGCCGGCCCTCGTGGCCCTGGTGGTGCGCGGCCCTGTGCGGGAGACGGAGAACGCCCTGATGACCGTCCTTAAGCGCGCTTACGCGCCCGTGCTGGACCTGGCGGTCCGCGGGCGCTGGGCCGTGGTGGGCGCCGCCGCGGCCGTGTTCGCCGCCGCGGTGCTGCTGTTCACCGCGCTGGGGCAGGAGTTCGTCCCCCAGCTCGACGAGGGGAACCTGAGCCTCCAGTCCATCCGGGTCCCCAGCATCGCCCTGAATCAATCGATGGCGCTACAGGCCCAGGTGGAGCGAGCGGTCGCCCGCCTGCCCGAGGTGGAACTCATGTACTCGAAGACGGGCACCGCCGAGGTGGCCTTCGACCCGATGCCGCCGAACTTCTCCGACGGCTACATCATCCTCAAGCCCCGCGCCGCCTGGCCGGATCCCGGGCTCTCAAAAGCCGGCCTGATCGCAAAGATCCAGGCGGCGGTGGAACCTGTGCCGGGCAACCTGTACGAGTTCAGCCAGCCCATCGAGCTCCGCATGAACGAGCTGGTGGCCGGTGTGCGCGGCGACCTGGCGGTGAAGGTGTTCGGAGATGACTTCGAGACGCTGGAGGACATCGCCGGGCGGATCCTGCAGATCGTCCAGTCCGTACCCGGCGCCGCCGACGCCCGGATGTCGCAGCACGAGGGCTCCCCCACCCTGAACATCGCCGTGGACCGGGCGACGGCCGCCCGGTACGGGCTGAATGTGGCCGATGTCCAGGACCTGGTGGCCACCGCCATCGGCGGCCGCGAGGCGGGTGAACTCTACCAGGGCGACCGGCGGTTCCCCATCGTGGTTCGGCTGCCCGAGGCGCTGCGCGCCGACGTGGCGGCCATCCGCCGGCTGCCGGTGCCGTTGCCGTCCGGTGACAGCGGCCGGGCGGGCGAGCCGGCGGCACTCCGGGGCTCGGTCCCGCTGGAGGCGGTGGCCCGGATCGAAGCCGCCTCCGGCCCCGGCCAGGTGAACCGGGAGAACGGCAAGCGCCGGGCGACGGTCCAGGCCAATGTCCGCGGCCGCGACCTCGGATCGTTCGTGGCCGAGGTCCGCGACCGCGTCCACCGGGAGGTGCGCCCGGCGCCCGGCACCTGGATCGAGTGGGGCGGGCAGTACCAGAACCTGCTGGCGGCGCGGGACCGGCTGCTGGTGGTGGTGCCGGCCTGTTTCTTGCTGATCTTCCTGATGCTCTTCGCCACCTTCGGGTCCGCGCGCGACGCGGCCATGGTCTTCACCGGCGTGCCGCTGGCGCTCACGGGCGGCGTGCTGGCCCTGTGGCTTCGGGGGATCCCCTTCTCGATCTCGGCGGCGGTGGGTTTCATCGCCCTGTCGGGCGTGGCGGTGCTCAACGGCCTGGTGATGGTGACCCACATCAACCAGCTGCGCCGGGATGGCCTGGAAGTGGCGGCGGCGATCCGCGAGGGGGCGCTCACGCGGCTGCGTCCGGTGCTCATGACCGCGCTCGTGGCCGCCCTGGGCTTCGTGCCCATGGCGGTGGCCACGGGCACCGGCGCCGAAGTCCAGCGCCCGCTGGCCACGGTGGTGATCGGCGGGATCCTGTCGTCCACCGCGCTCACCCTGCTTGTGCTGCCGGCGCTGTACCGGTTGTGGCACCGGGACGCGAGGCTAGAGGCTCGAGACTAGAGGCTCGTTCCCGGTCCAGTGGTTCGTGCTCGTAATTCGTAATCGTACTCGTAATCGTGATCGTAATCGAGATTCGTTCCCGCCATGCGGACATCGGACTTCGGACGGCCGTAGGCCGCGCTCGCCGAGCGCGGCCCGCTCACTCGGCACGGTTGAGCGATTCACCCACGGCGCCGACTCGCGTCGCGGTGACGACTCATCGAAATTCCACCTCCTGCCGATTTTCACGGCGCCCGTCCGGCGGACGGGCGCTACTGCGCGGCGACAGGCACTACTTGACCGCGGCCGAACCCCGGGTTGCACCCGGGGCTTACCCATGTTGGACCTGCTGCGCAGACCCTCCGTACGGCTTCGTAATTGGAGAGCGGGATCGGAGTGCGAGTTGGACCGGCAAGCGGTTACAGAATTCTAATTACCAATAAATGAAAACTGACAAATGAAATATGATCAATGACAAATGGCCCGATCCCTTTGTGCCCTTTGTATCTCTGTGGTGAAACTCCCGCCCGGGTCCTCTGACAACCGTTCCCCCGCGGGGGAGGTCCCTAATCGTTCTTCCGGCGCTTGACCAGGGTCACCCGATTGCCGTCCACGGTGTCGGGTTCGTAGCGGAC
>JAGOHA010000201.1 GCA_017996395.1 Acidobacteriota bacterium
TCCATGGCGGCCTCCGTGTATCAATCCATGGCGCCCAGCAATTCCGCCAGCCGGGCGCGAGCGCGGGACAGCCGCTGACGGAAGGCGTCCGGCCGCATCCCCAGCACCCCGGCGGCCTCGGCCGGCGTCAGCCCGCCGGCCGCAACGAGGAGCACGGTCTGCCGGTCCGTCGACGGCAGGCGCCGGAGAGCCTGTTCCAGGGAGCGGACCGACTCCGACTCCGCCAGCGCCTCCAAAGGTCCAGGTCCCGGCGCGGCGTGGAACTTGAAAACGTCCAGCTCGCCCAGCCGGTTCGAATCGAGGTTGCGGTTCCGGAGATAGCTGACGAACACGTTGCGGGCCACCCGGAACAGCCACGGCGCCAGCGTCAGCCCCGCCCGCGGTTCGGGCGGGTGCGCCGCCAAACGGAGCCAGACTTCCTGGAGCAGGTCCTCGGCCACGTCGGATCGTCCGCTCAGGCGGCAAAGGAACGTGTAGAGGCGCGGCCGGTAGGTGCGATAGATCTGCCGGAAGGCCGCCTCGTCGCCGCCCCGCAACTCTGCGAGCCAGTGCTGCTCCCGGTCCGCGTCTACGTCCATCGCCATACCATAACGCGGAAAGCGCCAGCGCGTGACAACAAATTTCTGGTGTCACGATACCTCGGTCTCGGCGTTATTTGTATCAAACCAACTGCGCGGAGGTCATCATGCACATCGGCTTGCTGGGTCTGCTTCAGCTCGCGATCGTCCTGGTTCTCACAATCTGCTCGCTCGGCGTGGCCATCTCGTTCGCCGTTCGCCCCGCTGAGACAAAACTGGCTATCCTGCGCCCCCTGTCGCTGGGGCTGGCATTCGGCGCCGTGGGCATGTTTTGTGCCGGCTCGGCCAACACGCTGGCCTTCGCCTCCAACGCCGGGCTCACGGATGCGTGCAACGTGCAGATGCTTCTGGGCGGATTTGCCGAGGCGCTGCTCCCCGGCGCTGTCGCCTTCTCCGCCATGGCCGTGGCGTGGGCCCTGGCCGCGGTGGGCTTCCACCGGATGAAGTGAGACGAAACTCGATGCGCGTCCCCTTTCGTGCTCGTAATGGTAATTCGTGATCGTAATCCGTCATCGTAATTCGTAATCGTGATCGTAATCGTAATCGAGGCTCGAGACTCGAGGTTAGAGGCTCGTTCCCGTAACGCGAACATCGGACTTCGGATATCGGAATTTGGAAATCGGACCTGGGACCTAGGACCTGGGTTCTGGGTCCTGGATTACAGAACCCAGATCCTCGTAACGATTCACCGATTCACCGATTCACCCATTGGTCGGTTTCTTCCGATGCTGCGGTCGGCGATCACT
The DNA here is from genome assembly GCA_017996395.1 of Acidobacteriota bacterium. Lineage (GTDB taxonomy): Bacteria > Acidobacteriota > JAAYUB01 > JAAYUB01 > JAAYUB01 > JAAYUB01. The sequence goes on from JAGOHA010000201.1 coordinate 1,325, forward strand.
CCTCCAGCGACGGCAGCAACTTCTGGCGGCCCAGGGCGACGCGGAAACCGTAGGCGGCCAGGGCTGCCACCACCACGGTCCCCAGCCAGCCCTGCCAGGGGACCCAGCAGCCGACGGCCGCGAACACCGGCGCCGCCGGCTCCAGACTGTTCACCAGCAGGCACACGGCGAAGGTCAGGAGCCCCCACCGCACCAGCGACATCGCGAGCAGCAGCACCACCGCGAAACCCAGCGGCGCCAGCAGGAGCTCGCCGCCGCTGAACAACTGGGGCACGAAGACCAGCAAGGTGAAGGCGACGGCAGCCAGCCAGTCCCGGCGGAGCACCAGCCGGAGCACGAAGAGGATGCCCGCAATGAACACGCCGTTGGACATCGCCAGCACCGGCAACCCGGCCAACCAGCCCAGCCCTTCGGCGACTGAGACGGGAAACACCCTGGAGTCGAGCAGCGACGTGGCCGAGTCCGTCATGTCCAACCAGCCGGGAAGCGCCGCGCTGACGCTGTTGAAGAGCCAGATCCCCAGGCCCAGCATAGTCCCCGTCAGCACGTCCCGGCCCACGAGCGGATCGCGCCAGCCGCCCGCCAACAGCCGCGACCAGCCGATGAGCACGTTGGGCCACCGGCGCCGGACATACGGTTCGATCCCCAGGTACACGGCCCACACGAATCCGGCCTGCCCCATGGCGATGGCGATGCCGGCGAAAATCCAACCGGTAACGCCGCCGAGCGTGGCGGGCATGCGGGCGATCAGCACCCAGTTGGCCAGCAGGGAGATGCCAATGATCGCGGCCACGCGGAGTGCACCGCGCCGGTCACCCCGCCCCGCCCGCAGATTGCGCCGGACCAGGTACACGCCCAATCCCATCAATCCCACGAAGATCATGATGTTCACGGAACCGTACAGCCAGCCGGCGGACTGTTCGGACCGATCCGCCCCGGCGGGTTTTTCCCACGGACCGGTCAGCGTGAACCAGACCACCCTCCCGTCGAAGGCGGCAGCGGCCGCCCGGAGGGGCTTGGCACCGGCCGCCGGGTGGGCCTCGATCCACTCGCGGCGCGCGTCGGCGGCCACCGGTGGAGTCAGCGTGGGCGGCACCTCCTGCCACGCGGCTGGATCCAGGCCCGCCTCGCGAAAGAGGGCGCTCCAGTCAACCGACCGGACCGCCGCCGCCGGCTCCACCCGGACGGGCGGCACCGCTCGAAACCGCATCAGCCGGCCTTGCCCGTCGATACGGACGTCCACCATCCCGGGATCCGTGTGGGGGGGCTGGGTGTCGCTGACGCCGGTCTGGAAGGCCGACAACCTGAAGGAGCGCGGCGTCTCCCGATAGTGCAGGGTCAAGGTGCCGGGACGCGATTCCGGCAGCGTACGCCGTTGCGCCGTCGACGGTCCCGCCTTGAGGTGGTATTCGATAAAGTCCGTTTCCGTCTCGCCCCACGACGCCCGGTCGCTCGGAACCGGATAACCGAACGTCTGGGCAATCTGCCGGCACCGGTCGGCCAGCGCCTCGGGTCCCATGGCCAGGCGGGCCAGCCCCTGGGTGCTGCCCAGCGGCCAGAGCAGCGCCGCGGCGGCCAGCATCACCGCGATCGCGGCCAGGAGGACGACGGCCACCCACGGCCGCAGGGTACCCTCCGCGCCTGCGGCGGCCACCAGTTCGGGTGACGGCGTTTCGCCGGCGGCCAGAGCCGCGGCCAGTGGATCGCCACCGGGCAGAGCCGCCATCACCTGGGCCACCGACACCGGGCGGAGGGCCGGATCTTTCTCCATGCACCGGGCGATGACGCGCCCCACCGCCGGATCCAGATCCGGCACCAGGGTGGACGGAGTCGAAGGTGTGCTCTCAGCCTGCTGCCGCTGCATGTCCAGGTACGTCGTCCCGTCGAACGCGCGGTGGCCCGTGAACACCTCGTAGAGCACGAGGCCCAACGCGTAGATGTCGCTCCTGACGGTGGCCTTTTGGCCGTCGAACAACTCCGGCGCCATGTAGGCGGGGGTACCGGCCATTTCGTCGCCGCCCTCCCCCGCCAGCAGGGCCAGGCCGAAATCGGTGATCCGCACGGTGCCCCGGCCGTCCAGCATGATGTTGGCCGGCTTCAGGTCGCGGTGCAGAACCCCCTTGTCGTGGGCCGCCGCCAGGCCGGCGCAGAGCTGCCGCGCCACTTGGAGCGCCTTCTCGCCCGGCAGCCGCCCGATCCGCTTGAGCAGCGATCCGAGATCCTCACCGTCGACCCGCTCCATGGTCAGGAAGTGGCGCCCCTCGGCCTCACCGATATCGTGGACGCGGCAGACGTTGGGATGGGTCACCTCGCGCGCCAGCCGCACCTCGGATCGGAACAGCTCCAGCAGCCGCGGGTTGGCCTCCAGGTCGCGGGCCAGGAACTTCAGGGCCACCGTCTGGCCCAGCTTCAGATCGTCGGCCCGGTAAACCTCTCCCATACCCCCTGCGCCCAGCCGGGTTACGATCCGATA
>JAGOHA010000202.1 GCA_017996395.1 Acidobacteriota bacterium
AAGCTCCTGTCCGACTTCTTCCACGGCACCGACCCCAACCGGCTGGTCTTCACCTACAACTCCACCGACGCCCTGAACCTGGCCATCTTCGGCGTGCTCCGCCCCGGCGATCACGCCATCACCACGAACGTGGAGCACAACTCGGTGCTGCGCCCGCTGTATCACCTCTTCCAGGATGGAGGCATCGAGCTGGAGCATGTCCCCTTCGACGCGAAGGGATTTGTGGATCCCGACGAGATCGCCCGCCGGTTCAAGGCCAACACCCGCCTGGTGGCGGTGAACCATGCCTCCAACGTGATCGGCACCGTCCAGCCCGTCGGCGAGATCGGCCGCCGCTGCCGCGAGGCGGGGATCCTGTTCCTCATCGACGCTTCCCAGAGCGCCGGCAAGGTGCCCATCGACATGGAGGCACAGTGCATCGATCTGGTGGCGTTCACCGGTCACAAGTCGCTGCTCGGCCCGACGGGCATCGGCGGACTGTGCGTGCGGGAGGGGGTGGAGGTCCGGCACACCCGCGCCGGCGGCACCGGCGTGCGCTCTGCCGTGAAGACGCACCTGGACGAGTATCCCTACCGGCTGGAGTACGGCACCATGAACAGCATGGGGGTGGCCGGTCTGAACGCTGGCGTCAAATGGGTGCTGGAGCAGGGGGTGGAGAAAATCCATGAGCAGGAGATGCATCTGACCCGGTTGCTCCGCGACGGGCTGCAGGGCATCCCCGGCGTCACCCTGTACTGCGCCGACGACCTGGAGAACCACATCAGCGTCATGATCTTCAACGTGGACGGCCTCGAGGCCATGGATACCGGCACCATGCTCGACGTGGACTACAACATCGCCTGCCGCACCGGCCTGCACTGCGCGCCGCTGGTGCATGAGCAGATCGGCACCGACAAGATCCACGGCGCCGTCCGCTTCGGCATCGGGCCGTTCAACACCGAGGCGCACATCCACGCCGCGGTCCGGGCGGTGGGCGAGATCGCCGCCTCCCGCCGCAAGTAACGCGCCGGGTCAACCGGCGCCCCGCTGACCCGGTGTGAGGCCGGGAGTTCGCCCATGGACATCGGCGTCAAGGAACAGATTCTTGCCACCCTGCGCCGCGAGCTGGCCGTGATGGCCGAGACGTCGCGGCGGGCGGCCGAAACCGCCCGCGAGGGAATGCTCGTTGGCGACGAGCGGACCCGCACCCGCGGCGAGCGCGCCGTGTTCAACGAGCAGACCTACCTTGTGACGGCCCAGATGCAGCAGGTGGAGCGGTGCCAGGCGCTGCTGCGGGCGCTGGACGACCTGGACCTGTCGCCGGCGCGCAAAGCGCGGCCCGGGGCGCTCCTCGAGATCGCCGCCGAAGGCGGGCTCGCCTCCGGGCTCTACTTTCTTGTGCCCGGCGGGATGGGCGCGACGGTGGACGTCGGGGGACAATCCATTCAACTTGTAAGTCCCGACTCGCCGCTGGGTCGCGCCCTGTTGGACCGCCGGCCCGGGGCGGACATCGCCGTGGACCTGCCGGCAGGTCCGTGCCGGCTGCGCCTGCTGGCCGTCGTGTAAGGGACGCCGTTTGCTGTCCCTGATGAGCCGAGGGACGGTGTACTCGGCATTGTTGAAATGAGCGGGATCTTCGCCGGTCATCAAAGGAGAATTTTATGAAGGATCATGTGAAAGTGTTGTTCCTGATCGGTCTGGTGTTCGCTCTGCTGGCAACCATGGCCCCGGCCCAGTTGCCGCCCGCAGCGAAGGTCTTGCCGGCCGGATTCAAGCTGGTCGACGAGCGGAATCTCGGCGGGACCATGATCATCCAGGCCACCAAACCCAACGAAAACTTTCCCAAGCCCCACATGGACCAGGGCATCAAGCTCGAGATCATGTGGCAGAACAATCCGGCGGCCGATCAGATCATGGAGATCCTCGCCAACCAGCCCGAAGATCCGGGCGGCCAGCTCCCGGGCTCGGCGACGCGGGACGAACCGTGCGGCAAGGAACGGTACCAGGGCGGCATCCTCAAATGCCGCAAATCCATCACCCCCTGGATCGGCGGCGGGACCGGACCCGACCTGGTGACCTGGGACGTCAGCTGGGCCGGCAAGGGCCCGGGCGGCATCGTGGGTGTCGGGGTTCACTTCCTCTACGGTTCCAAGGAAACCGCCATGGGGTGGATCGATTCTATCATCCCCAAGATCACCCAGGCCAACTGATCCGGCTTCCACAGCTCAATCCGAGTGACAGGCTCCGAAGGTCCGGATGGTGTGAGGGTGCGGACTTGCGGAGCTGTCGTTGCCTGTTTCATCAACCCGGCGAAGCCGAAACCGAGCGGTCGGCGAGGCGGTGGATGGGCTGAAGGCCGTGCGTCCAGGCACGCCCTCGCTCTAACCCCGCGATAGCCGGGCTGGTGCCCTCCGTAGCTCGTCCGTTCACGGGCGGGTGCAGTTTCGCCGTAGGCCGCGCCCGCCGGGCGCGGCCCGCTCCCTCGGCACGGTTGATCCCCGGGTTCGTGCGGTGCCGCGTGGAGGGCGGTCTGGAATTCCCCTGCAACGGGGGCCGGCAGGCACAAGCCCACTGAAGGGGGCTGCCGATTGGTCAAAACGAATGCTTCCCCGTCGCTGAAGCGACGGGCTAGGCCGATCCAAGGCCGGTGAACCGGCCTGGGGATCACGATGCCGGCGAAATTGGAATGGTCAGGGCAACAAATAGTCTGCCAAAAAATGGCAGAAAAACGAGCTTAACTGAGTAATCGTTGTTCGTTTTGATTAGAGAAGAATAAGGCCGGCCGAGGCGGCCAGGGCGGCCAGCGCGCCGGCAGCAATCGGGTTGGGCGCCGCGGAGAGTCTTGGCCATCGGACGGACAGACGCCGATCCAGTTCCATGAACAGCCCGATGAGGAGTGCGTTCACGACGCCCTCCAGCAGGAGGAACCGGGACAGGCCGGCGGCGCCATGATCGGCGAGCCCATGCAGCGGCAGCAAAGCCGCCGCGCCGGCTATAACGAGGACATAGCCGGCGCGCCAGCCGAGCGCCGCCGCCAGCCCCGTCTCCGCGCCCAGACGGCCTTCGCGGACCGGCCGGAAGCGCAACATCATCCCCACCGCCAGCGACTGGAGCAGGATGGCCGCCGCCGGGTTGGCCACCGCGAACGGATCGGCGCCGGGGATGGCGAGGTCCAGCAGCTTGAGCGCGGCGGCCACGGGCCCGAGCGCCAGGGCGGCCGCCGGCGTGCCGCCGGCGCGCGCCGCCCGCACCATGCACCAGGCGCCCACGGGAAACAGCACCGCCCCGGCCAGGCCGGGCATCGGCGCCAGGTGCAACCCGAAGCCGACGGTGGCCTCCGCCAGTCCCCACGCCGCCCCCCAGAACAGGACAATAGCCCAGCAGGTTCGGTCCCTCATGGTCACCATGATACACGGTCCGTCAGGAGTGGTCGATGATATTTCAATCCGGGGGTTAGTCGTAGAGTCTCCGCGCCGTCAAACACCGAGGCGAGGAGGCGCGGCGCGGACGCCGAATACCGGATCAGTAAATGCAGGCGTCGAGAATGGCGAGGACTTCGTCCAGTGTGCGGCCTGCGGCCCGGCCGATGCGGGCGGCGCGACGGGCGCGGAAGTCGATGGACTTGACCTGTTCCACCATTACGAATCCGGACACCGCCGCATTGTCCGCCACCGGAACATGGAAGGGAAACCGCCGGTCGGTAGTGGTCAGCGGACACACGATGGCCATGCCGGTGTGCCGGTTGAACAGGGTGTTGCTCACGACCAGGGCCGGACGCCGCCCCTTTTGTTCGTGGCCGGACTGCGGATCGAACG
>JAGOHA010000069.1:0-6072 GCA_017996395.1 Acidobacteriota bacterium
GGGTGGACGGCATCCTGGTTTATTCGTCCGAACTCGCGACGCGCATCGACAGCGGCGAGTTGATCCCCGCCGGTTCGGCCGAGGAGGTGGAACTGCGCGCCGCTGCGGTCACGGCGGCGGAGCTGCTTGTGGCAGCGGCTCGCCGGCAGGGATTGGCGTGGACGGCGATGGATGCCGACTACCGTCTCTGGAACAGGGGACAGCAGCCGTACTTCAAGCAGGTGAAGCCCCGCCATCGCACCCGGACCGTCTTCTACTAGCGACGGCGCAACCTGCCGGACGGAAACGATCCGAAAAACATTGTTTTCATAGGATTGTATCAAATACTTCACCCAACACCTCATGCTCTGCTGATCGAATAATATTCAATAAAATGTGATACATAGATTATTGAATATAAAAGATTTCTATAAATAGTCAGATATATATCGTTTATAAAGTACAAAACAATCAATAGATCATCTGCAGGACTTGACGCACTGGATCCATGTGGGGCCGGTCTCATTCACGTGATGAAACAGAACCAACCAGCATGACGTACATACAGGTCGAAGAGGCCGTGTCTCGAGTGATTATGGTATTGGTGCAAGACTTGCAATAATTGTAGAATTCGGATATAGTGGTTGCAACATACGGCCGGATCATCGCATGCCGTGCCGACACAAAAGGAGAGAGACCATGGCCAAGTCGAGCAAGCGCCTGAGCACCGAGGAAATCATCGCGCTGGACGAGAAGTACGGCGCCCACAACTACCACCCGCTGCCTGTGGTGATCGCCAAGGCCAAAGGCGTCAAGGTCTGGGATCCGGAGGGGCGCGAATACTTCGATTGCCTGTCGGCCTACTCCGCGGTGAACCAGGGTCATCGGCACCCCCGCATTCTCAAGGCGATGACGGACCAGGCGAAGCGCTGCACCCTGACGTCGCGCGCCTTCCATAACGACATGATGGGCCGGTTCCTGAAGCGGCTCTGCGAGTACACCGGCTACGAAATGGCCCTGCCCATGAACACCGGCGCCGAAGCCGTGGAGACCGCCATGAAGATGGCCCGCCGCTGGGGCGTCGAGAAGAAAGGGATCGAGAACGGCAAACAGGAGATCATCGTCGCCGAGGAGAATTTCCACGGCCGCACCATCTCCATCATCTCCTACTCCACCGATCCCGATGCCCGGATCAACTACGGCCCGTATACCCCCGGGTTCAAGGTGGTGAAGTACAACTCGCCCGAAGCCATCGAGGCGGCCATCACGCCCAACACCTGCGCCGTGCTGCTGGAACCGATCCAGGGCGAGGCCGGCGTCTTCGTGCCGGCGGATGGGTACCTGCGGGCCGTGCGCGAGATCTGCACCCGCCACAACGTTCTCTTCATCGCCGACGAAATCCAGACGGGCTTCTGCCGCACCGGCCGCAAGTTCGCCGTGGATCACGAGGACGTGCGGCCCGACGCCATGACCCTGGGCAAGGCCCTGGGCGGCGGCCTGTTCCCGGTGTCGGCCGTGGTCGCCGACCACGATGTGATGGGCGTGTTCACGCCGGGCAGCCACGGCTCCACGTTCGGCGGCAATCCGCTGGCCGCGGCCGTGGGCATGGCCGCGCTGGACGTGCTGGATGACGAGAAGCTCGCCGACAACGCCCACAAGCTGGGCGAATACTTCCGGCGCGAGATCGCCAAGGTGAAGTGCCCCAAGATGGTGCAGGTGCGCGGCAAGGGCCTGCTCAACGCGGTGGTGTTCGAGAAGGGCTTCGAGGCGTGGAACGTGTGCCTGGCGCTCCGCGACGCCGGCGTGCTGGCCAAGCAGACCCACGGCAACATCATCCGCTTCGCCCCGCCGCTGGTGATCACGCGGGCCGAGATGGCCGACGCCCTGAAGCGGATAAAAAGTGTTTTCAAATCTATTAAATAAACAATAATTTCATTCCGAAATTCATGTTTGAGCTGAAGCAACCCGAGGATCCCTCGGGTTGTTTGCTTGATGTCCGAATCTGACCTGGTGCCCGGCTCCGTCACGCGCCGGAGCAAGCGCGGGTGACTCCGGCATGATGCCAGACTCCGTCACCAATGAATCGGTGCGGGATGATCCGGAGAGAAATCAGCAGATGCTGCCTGATCCGCAAGAGGGGCAGATCGCGACGTCCCATTGAACGAATCCGGCCCATGTTCCGGTCCAGCCGCATTGCGGGCAGCGGCCGAGGAGTTCTCCGCGGCCGTCCGGCCACAGCTCCACGAACGGCCGGCCGGACTCGATGCCTTTAAGATCCAGAAAGTAGATCGTGCCCAGGGCCGAGCCGGCCACGAGCCGCGAACCGCGGATCAACAACTTGCGGACACGGGAATCGGTGGGGAAAGTGGCCAGCCGCGCCCCGTCTGCGGCCCGCCACAAACGGAGCCCCGCATCGAGGGTCGCGGTGAACAGATGCCGCCCATCGGCAAGCTTCGCCAGCGCGGTGACCGCACTCCCCATGTCACGGCCCGGCCGGACACTCCAGAGCGTTTCACCGGATTCGAGGCTCAGCATCGTCAGCCGGGTGTCCGCCAAGGCGATCCAATTCAACCGGGAACAGCCAAGCGATAGGGGGACTCCCGTGGACTGGGTGGATGTGTAAGGGATGCTGAAACGCTGACTCTTGCTTTCAAGATCCCACAGGACCAACAAATCACTGTCGGACCTGAGCAGCATTCGCGGCGGGCGGGGGACAGCCGCCACCAAGCGGCCGGATGGAACGCCGGCCCATCGGCCCAGGCACATGCCGGCCTCGGCATGCCAGAACGAGACAGCGCCATCGTGTTCCCGGACAATTTTCACACCCCCGCCCACCACCAGGCTGTCGACACCTGGTGGAATCGGCTCAGGCCGGGAGGCCGCCGATGAATCCGCTACCGGACGGCCTGGCGTCTGGCGGCCCTTCTCTTCGAAGGACAGCTCGGTCGGTGGCTCCGCCGGGGGAGAGGCGGGCAGCTCAATCTCTCGACCTGAGTCGAGGTCCCAAAGGTGCGTCCGGCCCGGATTGCCGTGGGTTACGGCTCGGCGTGCATCAGGCAGGCAGCGCAGCTCGCGGACTATCTCATGCGGGATTTGAAAGGTGCCGGTCTTCTGTCCTGTGGCCCCATCCCAGATCTCGATCCTCGCGCCAGACCCCTCCCCGCGCGCCGAGACGACCACGCGCCCGTCCGGCGAGGCATCGAGCGCGGTGACTTCGCGGGTGATCGCCGGCCGGGAAACCGTAATGCGGGCCATGGGGTTCAGACTCTCCAGGAAATGTTCATGGCTCGGGCATCTTCCATATTTTGATGGACCGGAATCCGGCCGAAACCAGCCGCGATCCATCAGGGAAAAAACAAATGTTGTAAATGTTGCCGTCGTGGGCGGCGATGGACAGCCTCTCTTCGCCGGTTTCGAAATCCCACAGGCTGATCAGGCCTTGATTGCTTGCGGAAGCGAGAAAACGCCCGCGGGGATCGGCGGCCAGGGCCACAACCCCGCCGTGTTGGGCATGGGCGATCTGATAGCTGTGGCCGCCCGCCTCGGCGCGGCGGCGGTCGGCCTCGAGGCGCTTCCCGTCCATCGCATGATGGAGCGGATGGCCCGCCAGTACCCGCAGCTTCGTCCGGGTCACCACGTCCCACACGGCAATCCCTCCGCCCGCGACGCCGGCGAAGAACCGCCCACCGTCGGAGCTGAGCGCGATGGGGCATTGCCAGTTCGCCTCGCCGCCGCGAGGGGCTTCCTCGAGAAAGGCGATCGACTCCCCCCGCATCTCATCGACGACGGCGATGCCGTCACGTTGGACCATGGCGAAACAGGGCGCCGCCGGCGAGGCGGTCATGAATCCGACACTCTCCAGCGGTAACAGGCGGGATTCCCAGACGTTTCCCTGTCGGATCCACACCTCCGGCTGGGGGCAGTCGCGATGCTGGATGATCAGTCGTCCCGCCGCGGTGCCGATTCCGCTGCGGACGCGAGGGCCGCTGGAACGGATCCGGTGGCTGGGGCTCGCGCCCATGGGCTCTCCACAGGCGATGGAGCCGTCCGGGGCGGCCCAGGCGAGATGACCGGATCCCGGCAATGAACCAATCCAGGTGATCTCGCCCCGCCATTCGACCGGCACCGTCACTTCCCGGCCCGTTTCACTGTCGAATACAAGAACGTGCCCGTTCAAGTTATGGACGATGACATGGCGTCCGGTCGGATCAACGAGCAGGGACCGGGCCACCACCTGACCCTCGATCGTGGTCAGCAGGATCGATTCACCGGGTGCCGGCTTGTTGATCCATTGGAACCATGGCCGGGCAGGCCATCGCCCGGTCCGTTGACAGTCGGCAGCCTGATCGGCAACCGGATGTCCGGCGGGCATGTTGGCGCCCTGCTGCCAGATGACATCCGGTTCAATGGATAGATGATGAGCCTGACCGAGCACGAACTCGTACCAGACGCCTAGATCCGCCCGCTGTCGCGAAGTGGGGCGATCCGGTTTCATGTGGGAAACTTCTCCAACGCCAGGTGGTAGTCTTCCAGCAGCTCGTAGACGCCGCCGTAGAGCCTGCGGCCCGCCTCGCCCTCGAGCGTATGAATGACGCCCGAGTGGGTGCACTTGGCTTCCAGGAACTCGAAATCGGTGAGCGTAGCGTACAGGTCATTCCACAACCCGGCTTCGGTCTGCTGGAAAGGCAGTTCGGAGAGCTTGCGGACGTTGGCGCTCCGGGTTCCGTCCGCTTCGGCGAACAGCGGTTGGGCGGCGAAGTAGTCGGCCAACCGGCCGTGGGTGGCGGCCTTGTCCGGACCGGCGAGAAACGCCGCGTCCACCACCTCGCCCATCTGGCGATGGAAGAATCCAAGCAGCGTGGACCCATCGGCACTGCGTCCGGTCAGATACGGCTCCAGGTCGAAGAACAGGCGCGACCACACCACGACGGGGAGCCGCGGCTCGGGCGGCTGGAAGAAGGCACGACGCTGGAAATCGCCGAACACCTCCTGGTCGCGGGATAGCAGATCGATCACCTCATCCTCGGACAGGCCGTTCTTCGCGGCCCGCAGGTACGCCAACGCCCGCGCCACCAGGATGGGCCCATGGTTGGCCTCGGCTGACAACCGCGCCAGCAGCTGTCCGATGATCCCGGTCACATCCGGTTCCAGCGCCACCGCGGGGGTGTAAGACTTCCATTGCCGCGCCTCTTCGAAGGCGAATTTCAGCCAGAGGGGCGATCCGGTGCGCCCGAACCGGTCCAGCACCTCGTCGTGCTGCACCGCCTGCAGGCCGCGACCCGCCTGGCCCAGCCAGGATTGCAGAATCGCGCCGCCGTCGGCGGCGGACAGGGGCGGCAATTCCGTCTGGAACGATGGAGCTGTTTTGCGCTTAAGGGCGTCCCATGCCTCTGAAGGCGCCGCGGAAACCACCAGGCGGACGTGGCCGGGCAGGGCACCCGGCAGCCAGTGGAGGCTGCGGGCGTCGTGGCTGGCGCCCAGCTGATCCAGGGCGTCGAGAAACAGGATGATGGGCCGGTCGGCCGCGGCCAGGGCGAGGCGTTTGGGGAATTCTTCGGCCAGCGCCTTGAATTCGCTGGGAATGGTGGTCTCATCGCCGCCGCAGCGGCGGGTGACTTCGCGGCACAGGCTCTCCAGCAGGGCTCGGACGTCGACGGACGCCGGGGTGGCGCCGATGAAGCGCGCGGCGATGATGGCGTTCGGGTAGGTCTGCCGGGCCAATTCCAAGGCCCGAGCCAACAGGGCCGATTTCCCCGAGCCCGACGCGCCGAAGACGGCCATGGGGGCCGGATCCCGTCCGGCCAGGTAATCGCCGATGCGTTGAAGGCTGTCCGTACGCCCGATGAAGACTTCGGCCCGCTCCCGGGCAAAGGCCAGATGGTCGGCGATTTCCTGGTCTACGGGATCGACGGCGCCCAGTTGGGCGATCTCCGCCCGGATCACTCCGGAAAGAGCCTGCCAAACGTCCTCACACAGCGCATCCAGATGGTCGGTGCTGATGACGGACTGCCGCCAGCGGGCTTCGTACTCGCGGACGTTGCCCGCCAGCCTGGCGCGCAGCCGATCCTTGAGATCCGCCAGGCGACGCTGCGC
>JAGOHA010000069.1:6172-17774 GCA_017996395.1 Acidobacteriota bacterium
CCTCACACAGCGCATCCAGATGGTCGGTGCTGATGACGGACTGCCGCCAGCGGGCTTCGTACTCGCGGACGTTGCCCGCCAGCCTGGCGCGCAGCCGATCCTTGAGATCCGCCAGGCGACGCTGCGCCTCGGCGTCCGCGGCGCCGCCGGCGTCGCGGTCGGTGTAAGCGCCGGCGCCGGCGTCATCCGGCAATCCGATGATGCAGCGAAAAAATCCGAAGACATGCTTGTGGGCATCGGCCACCCGCAGCGCGCCGGTCTCGATCTCTTGCTCGGTGGCCGATGCTTCGTACCGGATCCGCTGCGCTTCGCTGAATCCCGTCTTGGCGACGGCAGCGGTCAGGATACCGCGCAGGCGATCCTCCACCATCTCCCACTGGCGGGACTCCGCTTCCGCAGCCTGCCGGCGCTCGGCCTCGTTGGCGCCGTCGGGCGCCACGATCCGACGCGGCTGCAGACAGTAGACGGGCGGCACGGCATTGTCGTCGCGGCGGTACCACTGTCGCAGCAGCGCCGAGTCCTCGGGCGCCGTGACGGCCGCATGGATCCTTTGGTATTCATCCGCCGGGATTGCAGGCGGCAGGGGCCGCCAGCCGTAGCGGTCGCCCAGCAGCACGATGAAGTTGGGGCGCGGGGTGATCCGCTGGCAACGCGTGATCTCGCCCAGGCAGATGGGCATCGTCTGCTGGTCAAGCCCCGCTTCCTCGCGTACGCCCCAGCGCAGGTCCACCGCCTGGAAGCTGCAGCCGTGTTGCCGGCACAGCTCGCGGAGCCGGGGAAACACCCTCTCCTGCAGGGCGTTGCGCTCCTCCTTCAGGTCGCTGAAGGTGGATGACACGAAGATGCGGAAGGTCCTGCCGGTCATGCTCATGAAGTGTCTCCTACTGATGAATCACCGATTTCGGAGTCGTTCGCAGCCTCGTCGCCTCCCTGATAGATCCCACCGTCGCTGGTGTCCGGAAAACCATGCGCCCGATCGACTTCGAATCGGCGCCAGTCCCAGAATTATGGGGCCAGATTGCTCCGATACCGGCGGAACAGCACCGTCAGACCCGCTGCGGAAGTGACCACCAGTTACTCTCCAGTCATCTTTCCAGCCGGAGCAGATGCAGCGTTCCACCTGCCGTCCCGGCAGCCAGCAGGCGGCTTCGGTCCCAGGCGACGCACGTCCCCTCTCCGTCCAGGGGATATCGCGCGAGCTCCTCCCCCGACATCGTGTCGCACAGCAGCAGCATCATCTCGGCGGTTCGGGGCATGACGGCGAGGAGGTATCCGTCCGGAGAGAGGGCGAAGGCGCTGATCCGAACGAGGCCAGGATTGAAGATCTTCAATTCTCTTCCATCCTGAGGTCCCCATACCCGGAGTTTCATGTCGCCGACCAGGATGATCCGGCTTCCATCACTCGAGAAGGCACTCACGAACGCGCTCCCACTTTTTGCGGGGAAGGCCAGTCGGGCCAGTTCGCGGCCATCCCGGGCGGCCCAGAGAACGAGGGCGTCGAATGATTGGGAGAAAAAGCGCGTCCCGTCGGGCGAGAAAGCGCAGGCGGTGACCCGGGCACCTGAATCCGCCAGCGCGGCCAGTTTGGCACCCGTCTGGCCGTCCCACAGATGGAGCGCGCCGTTTCTCTCGCCCGAAACGATTCGGTTGCCGTTGGGTGAGAACGCGCAGGCGGTGATCACCTGCCGGTGACCGGCAATGGTTGCCAGCACCTGGCCGGTGCCGGTCTCCCAGATTTTGATGGTGTTGTCGTCCGAGGCCGAGAAGACGCGGGTTCCGTCACCGGAAAACGCGCATGCCCAGACCTTCTGCTGGTGGCCGACGAGTGTCGTGCACTCGACGCCGCGGGTTGCGTCCCACAACTTCAGGGTCTGGTCCCCGGAGGCGGAAACCAGCGCCGATCCGTCGAGAGAGAAGGCGCAAGCGTACACGCGGTCTGCGTGGCCGGTGAGTGTGAACAGCTCACGTCCCGAAAGCGTTTCCCATACCTGAAGGGTCCGGTCGGCGGACGCCGAAGCGATACGCGTGCCGTCGAGTGAGAAGGCGCAGGCGGATACCCGGCCCTGATGACCGTCCGGAGCGTAACCGGGCGAGTCAAGTTCGTGCCGGACGGCCCATAGTCTCAGCCGATTGTCGTTGGCCCCGGAGACGATCCGGGTGCCGTCCGGAGAGAACGCACAGACCGTCACCCGGTCGGGGTGGTCAGTCGGCGCAGTGAGCTCCCGGCCGGTGCCGGCGTCCCAGACCCGGACGCTCCGGTCATCCGCGACCGAGGCTATCAGGCGCCCGTCCGGCGAGAACGCGAACGTGCGCACCTGGCCGACGTGGCCGGACAGCGTCGCGGTGCGTTGCCCGGTGAGGACGTCCAGAACAATGATGCCGCCGGTGGTGGCGACCGCTATCCGCCCGCCGTCCGATGACAGCGCGCAGCGGATCGGATCGGCGTCCAGCAGAGGGCCGGGCAGGGGGGTCACATCGTCACCGGTGACCGTGTCCCAGATGCGGACCGACCGGCTCGGCGCTACGGCAAGCAGCCAGGCTCCATCCGGCGACAGCACCAAATGCAGGTCGCTGTTGTCGCAGGCGAACGAATGGACCGATTCCCCGGTATCCGCGTCCCATCGCTTGCAGGAGCCGTTCCGCGAAGCGGAGATGATCTGCCTCCCGTCGGGCGAGAAGGCGCAGGTGCTGACTTCATCCGCGTGGCCGCTGAGTACCCGCAACAGCCGGCCGGAAGCCGCGTCCCAGAGCCGGAGCGTCCCGTCCAGAGAAGCCGAGACAATCCGGATACCGTCCGGTGAGAAGGCGCAGGCGTTCACCCGTCCCTGGTGTCCGCTCAGCGAGGCGCACTCGGCGCCGGATGTGGCGTCCCAGATCGTCACGGTGCCGTAATAGGACGCCGAGAAGATCCGTGTGCCGTCGGGGGAGAAACCGGCGGCGCAATACGGTCCGATGTGCCCTGTCAGCGTCAACAGGGCGGCGGAGCTCCGGGCGGGCTTGTTGATCCGGCGGCAGAACGGCCGCCGCTCGCGCCCGGCGGCCCACCAGACTTCGGCCATGCGCGCGGGCGCCTCTGCTTCAGGCCGGTTAACGGCCTGCTGAAAGAGCAGAGTCGGGTTTACTCTCAGGACGTGGCTCTCGGAGAGCAGGAATTTCTGCCATTCCAGAAGGCTCGAACGGCATGCCGGATGATTTTCAGCCATCGCAACGGTCCGGCTGGTCTGGTTGGGAATCGTCCATGAAGAACGGTTTCAGGGACACGATTTTCGCCCTCAGTTTCTGGTCCTTCGGCCGGCTGAAATCGAGGGCCGGCAGTTCGTACCGCTTGATGCCGGCGGTGACGGATCCGATGACCCGGGCCCGGGGGCCCAGCGCCGCGATCAGGTCGCGGAAGGCGATGGTCAGGAACCGGCCGAAGAAGGCCGCGCCCAGGCTGACCACGTCCACTTCCCATGCCAGCGTCGGGATGGTGGGCGTCCAGGTGATCATCCGGTATTCCCGGCCGGCCTGATCCTGCATGGTCATGATGGACGGTTCGAAACAGGATTCGAAGTGCTCCACCTGAGCCAGCAGAACCGACTGGATCCTGTCGAATTGAGACTCGGCGGGTGCCAAGGAGTCGACATCCTGCCGGCCGATTTTCAGATCATACGGGTAGGTGGGGATGGTGAACGTGTCCGCGCCGGTTTCCCAGCTGGCCAGCAGCGACTGGATCTCCCACACGTGCCGCTCGCGATACACCGCCTCGGCCTTCCAGTCTTCGAGTGTTTCGTGGGTCAGGTCCGCGCCGTCCTCGTCCCGGATTTCCAGGCTGGGGACGGACAGCAGGCGCTGCATCGCCGACAGCAGGCACCGCCAGTCGGCCAGACTCGGCAGGACGTTCTGGCGGAACAGCAGTTCCACCGGTACCCGTTCTTCCTCGATCCGGAGGGAGAAGCCGCGGACGCCGCCCTCGGCGAAGCACAGCACCGTGTGCGCCCCCGAACCGGGGAACGGCCCGTACGCCCGCAGGATGATCCCCCGGACCATGAGCTCGTCGACGAGCGCTCCCGGTGTTGGCACAAAGCGCGGGTCGCACGAGCCGAAGAATTCAACGGACATGGTGCCTCACTTGTGCGGCGAACGGCCGTGCCGGAATCCATCGAAACAGGCAACGGCCGGGTTTTCATGGAGAACCGATTGGCCCGATCATACCCAATGAACAACGCATAATCAAGATGTCCCGTCTGCGGCTCCCGGGTTGCGTAAAATACGACGCCGGCCCGGCCCTTTCGGTATAATAGAGGCAGCGCAACAGATCGCCCGATCCGATCGGTTTGCGGGGATCCCCTGTTCCGACATGCGTTGCCATCGGGGAGTGGACTGTGGATGTGGTGACGTATAGCCGCCGGCTGGCTGCCTGCGTGAACGCGGGTGTGCCTGTGATCGAAGCCGCCGCAGTGCTGGCTGGCGACGATCCGACGAACTCCGTCGCCCGGGACCTGGCGGTGCGGCTGGCCGCCGGTGAGCCGCTGGCCGGCGCGCTGCGACGACACACCGAATGGTTTCCCCCTTATTTCATCGCGCTGGTTGAAGCGGGCGAAGCCGGCGGCTGGCTGGACAGCACCCTGGCGGCCGCCGCCGCTGAGCTGGCCCGGACCGACGACGCGGAACGGCGCCTGTGCCGCGGGTGGCGCCTGCCGGGCCGACAGCGGCAGCTGCGTCAACTCGCCACCGTCGCCCGCACCTGCGGGCGCCTGGCCGCCCTGGCCGAGGGGGGCATCCTGTTCGTGGAAGCCCTGGAGCTGACCGCCGCGTCGGTGGTCGACGAACCCGTCCGCCGCAGCCTGCGGGCCGCCCGCCGGGCGGTCGAGGAGACGGGGAGCCTGGCCCGGAGCCGCGAGCCGCTCCTGTCGCCTCTGCTCTGGCGGGTCCTCACCCTCGGCAGCCTGACGGGAACGTTCCCCACGATTCTTCATGAGCTGGGGAACTGCTATGAATACGAACTGGCCCTGCGCCTGGCCGGACGCGGGGCGAAGGCGCGGCGCCGCATCGCCACCGCGGTTTTTGCGCGGAAGTTCGCCGCCTTGTTACGGTGCGGCGTGCCGGTGACAGCCAGCATGGAGCTGCTGGCCGCCGAATACCCTGAATCGTCCCCCGAACGGAAGGCGCTGACACGACCGCAGGCGGACCGCGGCTACCGGCTCTCCGAGCTGCTGGCCACGTCCGGCCTGTTCGAGGAATGGCAACTGGATGTGATCGACCTGGCCGAGACTGACGGTCGCCTGGATGCGGCCTTCCAGGATCTGGCCGACTATCTGGTCTGCCCCGACGAGGCCACGTCCGCCGGTACGATTCGCAAGCTGGCCTTTCTCGGCCGCTGGGCGGTGGACCCGAGCCGCATCGCCCTCCGGGTGTTCGGAGTGTCCAACCAGCCGTTTTCCCGCCTGATTGGCAGTCGCGGCCTGTCCGAGTTGGATGCCGGCCTCCTCGATGCGGGTGAGACCGGCCTGGATCGAAATGCGGCGCTGCAGGCCGTGGAAGGGTTGCACACGCTGTACCGCGAGTTGCCGGACTCGGTGCAAGCCGATGACCCCTGCTTCCTGGCGGGCTGGGCGGCCACGTGCCGGTTGGGCCTGGCGATCGACGTCGCCCTTGACTTGCTCGAGACCGAGCTGCCGCGGATGGCCGAGTCCATCCAGTCCATCCGCCACGCCATCGGGGGAGATCCGGCCCGCCTGACGTCCAAACGGCTGGTGCGCGCCGGTCTGGCCCCGTGGCTGGCGGTCGGGATTGCCGCGGGGGCGGCGAGCGACATGCTGGGCGATGCGCTGGAGCGGCTCGCCGCCTGCGAACGCATCCGCCTGCGCCGGCGACGGGCGCCGCAGCTGCGGGGCGGTCCCATCCGCCGCCGGGCGGCGCTGGCGCACGCCAGCCGGGTGCTGGGGACGCTGTTAGGATTGGGAGCGCCGTTTGAGGAAGCATTGGATGCGGCCGCTTCCAGCACGGGCGACCACATGACGGATCAGGCTCTCCGTCGCGTGTATCTGGCCGTGGCGCAGGGAACGCCCCTGTCGCGAGCGGTTGCGGCGGAGCCGGTCTTCCCGCCGCTATGGACCGCGTGGATCGGCTGGGGCGAGCAGACCGGAGCTCTGGGAGATCACCTGTTGAAAATCGCCGATTTATTGGAAATGGAACTGGGGACGGACCGTTCATTCGGTGAATGACTGGATCGGTGAGCCGGTGACGGGTGCGATGCTGTCGGTGGTCTTGGCCGTTTCTATCCGGCGGGAGGTGGGGATGAAACAGCCGCTGTTCCGTTTCGGATTCATAACTGTTTTCGCCCTGGGATTCATGGCTCACGGATTTGCGGCCGGGCGTACGCTTCGCTGCGGATGGTACGCCTGGCCGCCATACCAATATGCCGAGACCCGCCAGGACATCGAGGTTCTGACGGGACTCGACGTCCAGCTCGTCCGTGGCATTCTCGGTCGATCCGGGTACACGATTCACTATCAGCCGGTATCATGGGAACAGCACCAGCGGGATCTGCGAAGCGGCGTCTTGGATATCGCCACGGGGGCAACCTTCACCCCGGAGCGGGAAGCCTACGCCTTCTTTTCGGAGCCATACCGGGTTGAACGCAACGTGCTGTATGTCCGGCAGGAAGATGGGCGGCGGTTCTCATTCGCCAACATCCCGGCGGTGCTGCAAGCCGTCGGCGACGGTTCGTTCCGGCTGGGTATCGTGTCCGGGTTCGCCCACGCTTCCCCCGCCATCCGGCGATTTCTGGTTGATCCCGGGCAGCGCGCCCGTCTGGTGAGCAGCGCCGACGATATGGAGAATTTTCAGAAGCTGGCTCACCGGGTCGTGGACGGCATCCTGTGCGACCGGCTGGTGGGGATCCATTTGACCTCCGCGGCCGGGCTGCCCGTTCCGATCGCCGAGTGTCCGCTCGACCTGGGCTCGGTTCCGATCCACGTGATGTTCAGCCGAAAGACCTGCACCGAGGCGGACGTGGCGGCGTTCAATCGGGGGCTGGCCGCTTTCCGGGCCAGCGGCCGGTACCGGGACAATCTGCGCTCATACATGCTGCCGCTGCTCATCGCTCAGAGCACGAATCAACCGTGGTTCCTGTTCCTGGAGATCGTTGGCACCGTCGCCTTCGCGATATCCGGCATCCTGCTGGCACGCAAGGAACGCTACAACATCGTGGGCGCCCTCCTGCTGGCCGCCCTGCCGGCGCTGGGAGGCGGACTCGTCCGCGACCTGATCACCGGTCGGCAGCCGGTGGGGATGCTGCGCACGCCAGTGTACCTCCTGATTGTCTCGGGAGTGGTCCTGGCGGGATACGTTACATTCTTTGTCTGGGACCGGCTGAGCACCCGCTGGGATATTCGGATCCAGGTGCAGAGCCTTTCTTCCCGCATCGCCCAGCACCTCTTCCAGGTGAGCGATACCCTGGGGCTGGCCGTTTTCACCGTGGTCGGAATCGGGGTCGCCCTGGAGATGCGGGTCCAACCCATCTGGCTCTGGGGCCCGCTGCTGGCGGCCGTCACCGGAGCCGGCGGCAGTATTCTCCGCGACATTGTCCGGGCGGATTATTATCATCCCGCGTTGAAATCCAGCATCTACGCCGAGATCCCCATCGTGTGGGGCGCACTGCTGGTGTTTTTCTTTGAATGGGAAAGTGAGCGGTTGGTGCCCGCTGAAATCCGCCTCGGTGTTCTGGCAACGGTCCTCGGTGCGTTCGCCTGCCGTCTCTATGTGATCTATGCGCCGATAAAACGGTATTTTCTGTACGCGCCCTACGCCTATGACCCGGCGGTCAAGCTGCAGGCGATCTTCAAGCTCGAGACCGAGATGGTGGAGCGATTGCCCCGCTATGTGTCGGGATTGCTGGCGGTAGAAAATTCGAAGGGCGGCGAGGAAGTCGAACTGATCCACAGTCTGACCCGGAAGAGTCAGGTGAGGATCACGGAAGCGCTGGGGGCCCTGTCCACCGAGCGCCTGGAGCCGGCCTACATCGCCGAGCTGCTACGGTTGCAGCAGCGCGCGTCGCTTTTGGCGGTGCTGTCCAACGATATTTATGATCTCGTGCACGAGAGCGAGGCCGCCCAGCAGTCCACCAACCTGACGGCGCTCATCGATCATCTCCTGAATGCCCTGCATGCCGTTCTGAGCCAGGCCGTCGAGGCGCTCCGGGCGGTCGACGCCGGCGACATCGACATCCTGATCGTGCTGACCGACGACCGATCCGAGATGATGAGGCGCCTTCGGGAGCAGTACCAGGCGAGTGACCTGCCCCTGTCCCGCTCCGAGGCCCGCTGCCTCTGGCGTCTCACCACAATATTCGATCGGGCGATTTGGGTGCTGCGCCAGTATGGGTCGCTGCTGCGGCAGAGACGGCCGGCATGAGATCGGAGCCGGTCGGCGCACACGGGTGACGAGGACCGGTATCGGGTGGATCGATGGACGGGCGACCGGGCGGTCAAGCCGGAAGAGCGCGGGATTCCACATCCGCATTCGGGAGGTGCATCCGATTATGAGTGGGCATGGAAGCGGTGTAGTCGCCGGGACGATCTGCATCGGGAGCGCCATCGGGCTGCTTCTGCTCGCGTACCTGGTGTTCCGGCGGGTGGCGCGGCGGTCGTACGAGCGGCATGGGCGTCTCACGGGCTTCGCCGCATGCCTCCAGTTCCTGGTGATCCTGAGCGTGATCGCGTTTCCGTTTATCTACAATCCGAGGCAGTGGCAGTGGTTCTGGATTCTGGAAACTTCTTCGGGACGCGGGTGGGCCACGGCGGGCTTCGTGATCATACTGCTGGGCTTTCTCGTGGCGTTCGGCACCATGCTATGGTTCGGGTTGCGCCGGGCCTTCGGGCTCGGCGGGCAGGGGCTGGTGCGCAGCGGGCCGTACCGGTGGAGCCGCAATCCCCAGATCGTCGGCGGCTACCTGCTGGTGATCGGCTCGTCGCTGCAGTGGCCGTCGCTGGGTGCGTGCGGCTGGCTGGTCGTGTGGGCTCTGGCCACGCACTGGATGATCCTCGCCGAAGAGGAACACCTGCGCCGGCAGTTCGGCGAGGAGTATGTCAGCTTCTGCCGGGAAGTGCCCCGGTATCTCGGCCGGAAAGCAGGGCCTGTCACTTCAGGGACGTGACGAGAACCTTGTCCACCCGACGGCCGTCCATCGCCGCCACCTCGAACCGGAGCTGTTTCCAGACGAAATGATGTCCCACCGCAGGGATCCCGCCCAGCCGGGCGAGCACGAATCCGCCGACGGTCAGGTAGTTCCTCTCATGGTCGTCGGGCAGCTTGTCGATGCCGAGGATGTCCCTCAACTCGTCGATGGGCAGCAGGCCGTCGATCAGCCACGCGCCGTCCGCCCGCCGGACAACGGGCGGGGGGGCTGGGCTGCCCGTGGCGGCGTACCCGGAGATGTCCTCCAGCAGATCATTGTGGGTGAGCAGTCCCTGGATCCCGCCGTATTCGTCCACGATGAGCGCGAGGTGTGAGCCGGACTGCTGGAAGAGCTCCAAGACCTGCAGAGCGGTCATGCTCTCCGGGACGAACAGCGGCTGATGGAGCGCCGCACCCAGGTCGATGGGCTGGCCCGAGAGGCATTGGTTCAGCAGGTCCCGGGCGCGGACAAATCCCAGAATGTGGTCCAATCCGCCCCGGGCGACCGGAAAGCGGGAGAACCGGGTGGTGGCGATCTTGTGGTGGATGCCTTCCGGGGAATCCGCGGTGTCGAGCCATACGATCCGGGTGTGCGGCGTCATGAACGCGCCCACCTGCCGCTGGTCCAGCCGGAGGATGCCATCGATCATGGTTTGTTCGCTCGCCTCGAACGTTCCGCTCAACGTCCCCTGCCGGATCAGCAGCTTGATCTCTTCTGGCGTGATCGAAGGTTCTGTCGTGGGCTTGATGCCGAGCAGCCGGATGATGAGGTCCGATGAGGCGTTCAGCAGCCAGACGACGGGTGCGGTGATGGCAGCGAGCTTTCTCATGGGAACGGCCAACGCGGCGGCGATTCTTTCCGGGTTGTTGAGGGCCAGACGCTTCGGAACGAGTTCGCCGATGACAAGCGAGCAATAGGTGATCCCGAGTACCACGATGCCGACGCCAACGGCTTCACCGTACGGGGCGATGAATTCGATCCCGTCAAGGGCGACCGCGATCTGTTCCGCCAGCGTCGCCCCGCCGAAAGCGCCCGCCAAAATGCCAACCAGGGTGATGCCGATCTGGACGGCGGCCAGGAACTGGTTGGGCTGGTTCGCCAGTCCCAGCGCGATCCGGGCCCGGTGATTGCCGCCTTCGGCCATGTGTTGGAGGCGGGCCTTGCGGGCCGAGACAATCGCGATCTCCGCCATGGCAAACGCGCCGTTAGCCACCAGCAACACGAAAATAATCAGGAGTTCCATCGCCGAGTGACTCATGCATGCCTCGTCGTTTTGGTTTATGCCTAATCGATACCGAAAGCGATCCGGCCTAAAACTCAGGACCATTATAGCGCACAGCCTTTTGCAGCTTTGATCATCCGACTGGCTGTCAGGGCCGGCTGTACGATTCTGAACTGATGTACAATAACGCACGTGTGAGCGAAAGACATTGGCGACGAACGGGAGGGAGTTCGAATCTTGGCCAAGCGGAGCGCGGGATTGCTGGCCTATCGGCGCCGGAATGGCCGGCTGGAGGTGCTGCTGGTGCACCCCGGCGGGCCGTATTGGCGGAACAAGGACGCCGGCGCCTGGTCCATACCCAAGGGCGAACACGGGCCGGATGAAGACGCCTTCGCCGCCGCGTGCCGCGAATTCCGGGAAGAGACGAGTTGGCCGCTCCCGGTCACGGCGGATCCGGCGGAGCCGACGATTGGGCCGGGTGCGGTGGGGCAGGCGGTCGCTCGAGAGCCGGGGAACGCGTTCATACCCGTGGGCGAGGCGACGCTGTCCAGCGGCAAGATCGTCCGCGCCTGGGCGTTCGAGGGGGACTTCAACCCGGCGACACTGCGAAGCAACACCTTCACCTTTGAGTGGCCACGCGGTTCCGGCCGGGTGCATGAGTATCCCGAGGTGGACCAGGCCGATTGGTTCTCGCTGGACGAGGCCCGGTTGAAAATGAATCCGGCGCAGACGGTGTTTCTGGATCGGTTGGAGCAGCACCTGGAGACGAGGGAAGGGTGAATCGGTGAGTCAGTGAATGGGTGAATGGGTGAATGGGGTGAGGCAGCATTCATTGATCAACTTTCTTCGGTCATTTTCAATGGTTAATTGGGGAAACGATGAATGGGTGAACGCTTACAAGGTTTGGGTTCGGTGATCCAGGACCCGGAACCCAGGTCCCAGGTCCGATATCCGATGTCCGATGTCCGATGTCCGGAAATGAGTTCCGCCCCCCGAATCTTGCGGCTCCATCCGCCGGCGGGCACACCGGAGGTGCCGCGAGCGGGAGCGAGCGGCGCAAAAGCCCTCCCCGGGCGTTCTATTTCGCCAACGTGTACAGCCCCACCGCGGAGAGGGCAGGGCTGGTGCGCGATGATTCGATCACCAGGCGCACCGCCCGGGCCGTGACCGGCGGGAAGCGGAGCAGGCGCTGGTAGCCGACGGTGGTCCCACGGGCGAAC
>JAGOHA010000070.1 GCA_017996395.1 Acidobacteriota bacterium
GTGCAGTCCACCTGCGGCTGCACCGCGGTCGCGCCGAGCAAGAAGCTGCTGGCGCCGGGCGAGTCGTCGGTCATCAAGGTCACCTACCATGCCGGGCGGGCCGCGGGCATGTCCGAAAAGAAGATCCTGGTGTGTTCGAACGATCCGGAACAGGTGGAATCGGTGCTCACGATCCGGGCGGCGATCAAGACCGATCTGGAATTCAACCCGTCCTACATCCGGTTCGACAATATTCCGGTTGACGCGGCGGCCGAGGCGTCGGTCTTCTTCATGGCCAAGGATCCCGACGCGTTCAAGCTGACCGATCTGAAGGCCGATGATCCGTTCCTCCGCTGCGACTGGCGGCGGACCGACGACGGGCGCTTCGAGCTCAAGGTGGCCTTCGTGCCGGAGCAGGTCAAGGCCGACCACCGCGGCTATCTCAACTCCACCGTCCGGGCCAAGACCAACAGCGAAAGTTTCCCGGTCATCCAGCTTCCGGTCTACATCAAGTTCCAGGAGGAGTTCGCCGTCGTGCCGGCCCGGCTCATGATGTACGGGCTGAAGGCGGGCGCTGAAGCCACCCGCGACGTCATCGTCAAGAGCAACAAGGGCGTCGCCTTCCAGATCACCGCCACCGAGTCCAGCAATCCGTTCGTCCGGGCCGAGGTGGTCCGCAACGGCGAGGCGGCCAACGTGGTGAAGATCGTCATCGACGCCAAGGCGCCGGCCGGGCTGTGCAACGCCACGGTCACCGTCCGGATGGGCGCCCGGCATCTGGCCGTTCCGGTGCGCGCCCGGATCGGCGACGCGGCCGCCACCCCGGCGCCGGCCGGCCCAACCGGAGGCCGCTGATGCGCCGCTGGCCGCTCCTCTGCGTCATAGCCGGCCTGTCTCTGGCCCACGCGGCGGCCGGAGCGCCGCGGATCGAGGCGATGAACAGTATCCTGGAGCTCGGCACGGTGCGTCCGGGTTCGGAAACTCCGGGCCGTTTCGTCATCCTGAACACCGGCGACGCCCCCCTGCACATTCTAAATGTGACGTCGCACTGCGGCTGCACCGTGGCCGCACTGGCGGCCAAGACCATCCCGCCCGGCGGTCAGGTTCATCTGTCGGTGACATACACCGCGGGGAGCGGGCCGGAGCAGGTCTCCAAGCACATCGACCTCACCACCGACGACCCGGTCACGCCGAAGCTCACGCTCTTCGTCCAGGCCACCGTTAAGGGAGACATTGAATGGAGTCCACGGACGCTCAACCTGGACTGGCCGGTACCGAAGGATTTCGAGGGCCGGGTCGTGTTCCGGGCCGCGGACGGCATCGCGCCGCGCCGGGTGTATGATCCGACCGGATTTCTCCAGACCGAATGGCGCGCGCTCCCGGGGGAGGGGTGGGAGGTCGTGTTCCGGCTTTCGGACGGCGCAGAGTTCCGCGGCGTCACCACGCTGTGCGTGGAGTCGAACAGCCGCGATTTCCCTCTGGCCCGGGTGCCGATCTACTTCCAGAAGGCGTCGCTGCTGCGGCTGACTCCGGGGCGGACCAGCTTCTGGGTCCGCGAGGGCGAGACGGCGCCGGTCCGCCGGATCACCATCGCCCGCAAAGACGGCCGGCCGCTGAAGGTGCTGCGGGTGGAACCGTCGCGGGACTACCTGATCGTGACGGTGGTCCAGGCGGCGGGTGAGGCCGTTGCCATCGAGGTCACGCTCAAGGGCGGCTTGAGCGTGGGACCGTGTGACGGGTTTCTGCACATCGTCACCGACGCCGAAGAATTCTGGATGAACATCCCCTGCAAGGTTGTGCGGCCCTGATGAAATCCGGCAAGCGAGGCGGATCCGAACGCAAGCGGCGGACGGCCGGCCCGGCGCCGCAACCCGCGGCTGACCGGGTTCCGCCTCCGGTCCGAACGAGCGGGTGGGCGGCGCTCATCGTCCTGGCGGGGGTGCTGTTGTTCGTGCCGAGCCTTGAGTACGAGTTCGTCTTCGACGATTTCACCCTGGTCCGGGACAACGAGGCGATTCAGTCGCTGGAACAGGCTGCCCGGGCGACGGTGCAGGGAGTCGCCTACCGCCCGCTGCGCACGCTGAGCTACGCGCTGGACCACGCCGTGGGGGGGATGGACCCGTTCGTGTTTCATCTGTCCAATCTGGCCTGGTTCGCGCTCCTGCTGGCGGCGGCCTGGCTGGTGCTCCGCGCGGCGGGCCTGGGCGACGCCGCGGCGCTGGCGGCGCTGGCCCTGTTCGCGGCCCATCCGGTCCACGTGGACGCGGTGACCTACATCTCCGGGCGCCGCGATCTGCTGTCGGCGCTGTTCATCCTGCTGGCCTTCTGGGCCTACCTGCAGTTTCGACGGACCCGTCGCGCCTGGTGGTGGGCGGTGGTGCTGACAAGCTTCCTGCTGGCGTTCATGGCCAAGGAGCTGGGCATCGTGGTGCCGGCGCTGATCTTCCTCTACGAGTGGGCGGAGGAGACGGCGGCGGCCGAAGGCGGCCCATGGCGGCGGTTGGGACAAGGCATCGGTCGCACGCTGCGCAACGGGTGGTGGTACTGGCTCCCGGTCACGCTGTTGGGCGCCGGCCTGGTCGTCTACAAGGTTTTCCTGACCGCCACCAGCGGCAAGGTGGGCTGGTGGGGCGGCAGCTTCGTCACCAACCTGCTGACGGTGGCGAAGGTGCTGGCCTACGACCTCTGGCTGATGGTCCTGCCGATCACCCTGCGGGCCGATTACTCCTACGACGGATTTCCCATCGCCTACACCTGGGCCGATCCGCTCGGCCTGGCCGCGGCGGCGCTCGTCGTGGCGCTCATCGCCGCGCTGGTTTGGCTTGTCGCCGCCGGGCGCCGCCAGACGGCGTTCTGGGGGCTCTGGTTCTTCGTCGCCGTCCTGCCCATGGCCCATCTCGTGCCCCACCATGAGCTGCTGGCCGAGCACTACCTCCTGCTGCCGTCGCTCGGCGCCTGCGCGCTGGGCGGGCTCGGGCTGGTCTGGCTTCACGGGCGGAGCCGCCGGCTGGCGTGGGTCGTCGGCGGCGTGGTGATGGCCTTCTTCGTGACGGTGCTGTTGACGCACAGCCCGGTATACCGCGACAACGTCACGCTGTTCGCCGATACGGTGGCGAAGGCGCCCCGGTGCGTCCGCGCCAACCGCGTGCTGGCCGAGCACCATTTCAACCGGGGCGAGTACGACCGGGCGGTGCCCTACCTGGAGCGGATCCTGGCGGTGCCCCCGCTCTTCGAGCGGGAGCGGGCCGGCGCCGAGGAGCGGCGCCGGCTGACCCGGGTGATGAAGAAGCGCGGCGGCGAATACGTCAACCGGGAGGTGGGCATGTACATGACCACCTATCGCCAACTGGGGCACATCTACGAGACCCGCGGCGAGCACCAGCGGGCCATCGACCTGTTCCTCGACGGCAGCCGGCTGGGGGCGCTGGAAGACATGTTCTACAACGACCTGGGCAACCTGTACGCCCGCACCGGCCGATGGGACGACGCCGCCCGCTGGTTCCGGCGTGCGGTGGCGGACGACCCGGAGAACTACATGGCCTGGTCCAACCTGGCCGCCGTCCACGCCGAGCGGGGACGGCTCGACGAGAGCCGGGATTGTCTCGAACGGGCGCTCCGCATCCGCCCGGATTTCGCCCAGGCCTGGTACAACCTGGCGCTGCTCCTGAACCATCAGGGCGCGCCCGCCGAGCGGGTCGCCGGGCATCTGGCGCGGGCGCTGGAGCTGGGCCTGCCATCCCCCGACAAGGAGAACGCCGAGGCTCTCCTGATGCGCTTGCGGACGCCTTGATGCAGGCACTGACGGATTGTCCGTGAAAATTTGTGAAATTCGTCACAAAAAGCGAATATTTGAACAGAAAAACTGCCGTCTCAGCCAAAAACCCTGTTGACAGGCCTCGGGTATTTCATTAATATGGCGCTGTCTGTCACTCATATCCCCGGACGGAGATAAAATTTCTTAGCAACTTTTTTCTTCACGATCACTCTATACTGTGACATTATGCGCGCAGAACACCTGGAAAATAGACAAACCGTTTTTTTTCAAAACTTTATTAATCTCAACCGATGGAGGTTTGCTCAATGAAACATTTGAAGCTCTTCGCGACCCTCTCCATCATCTCTCTGCTGGCCGTGTGGTCCATGGCGACCATCGAAGTCCAGACCACGGTTCCGCTGGTTGACCCCAACGGATCCCGAGAGATCGTTGGAACCTTCCGGATGGTCTTCTCCGCTCCGGAATTCGGTGATCCCCTTTCAGCCGACACGACCTACTACACCCTGGTCCGCATCCACATGGCCAACGGTGTCAAGCTGGTCAACATCGGCGGCCGGACCATGGACCAGGTGGCGGCCAACCCGATCCCGGTGGCGTGGGAAGTCGATTTCGGCGCCCCGTACGTCACCAAGGACTACACCGCCATCCGCATCTTCCGGTTCACCGGCGACTACCTGGACCTGCTGTTCAACAAGAACATGTTTGTGAACGATGGCTGGCTCCTGACCACCGCGCATCGGTTGCGCTGCACCATCGGCACCCCGGTCTGCCAGACCCCCACCGTCGCGCCGATCAACCACAGCTTCGAGTTCCTGCCGGTGGCGTGGCAGGTGGACTGCGACCTGGACGGCACCGCTGACGAGCTGTACCAGGTTGACACCCGCCTCTGCTGCGACTTCTCGGTCACGACCCAGGACTTCATGCCCATCGGTAATGACTTCTGGAAGGTCGGTATGACCGCGTACCTGTCCGACATCGCGGGCAACCTTGGACCCACCTACAGCGTGAACTTCCAGCCCGCCGACCCGTCCCTGGCCCAGAAGGGCGTGCCCGGCCAGACCTGCACCATCGAACAGTACTGGCCCTGCAAGTACGATCCGTGCGTGTTTGAGACTTGGGTTTCCGGTTGCAACGAGGCCCCCGAAGTGCACGTGTGCCCCACGCCGCCTCCTCCGGACCAGGATTTCACGCCCGGCCCTTGCACCAGCTCCACCACCTGGATCAATGAGATCTACAACATTCAGTTTGGCCAAGGACACTGGTTCAGCATCGTGGAAGACTGCCCTGCCGGACTGTATGCCTACGCTCCGAGCGGCACTCTCGTCCTCTCCATGCAGAATCCCTCCCCCGCTTGCGCCGACATGAATCCGATCTTCACGGGTAACCCGGTGGCCTTCCTGTTCGATCCCGATGAGCTCGTTAACGGCTACTATATTCTTCCGGGCGTGATCTCCGGCGGCGGCAAGACCCTCACCTTCACCCTGCCCGCCCCCGCCGTCTGGACCACCTTCGATCCCACCTACGGTGAATACTGCATCCTGGTGGACCTCGACGAGGTCCAGATCAACACCTGCTGCCTGCTCAACCTCATGACCGATGACGTCATCACCCTGTCGGTGAAGGCCGAGTACACGCCGTACGGTTACAACTGCGGCTACAAGCCCGCGCCCATCACCTTCGACATCGCCTACGTCTACGGCTGCATCGAGCCGGATCCCGAGCCGGTGGAGTACGAACTGTATCTGTGGTTCCCCTTCCTGGCTCCGGTGAACAACCCCGACGTCAACTGGTGGTGCGGTGTGGCGATCACCAACTATGCCGCTCAGGCCACCGAAGACGGCATCTTCTGGATGTGGGAAGAGGATGGCGACGAGTACTCCATCATCCTGCCGCCGCTGGGTGCGCACGAGATGTGGCTCCGCAACCTCTCGGATCCGGATTTCCAGGCGGCCGAGTTGAGCCCCGGCTTCTCTGACGATCTCTGGGGCGACGAGGCGATGAGCGGCCTGGTGATCTACACGGTCGTCGACGTTGATTACGCGCCCAACTATATGGGCGGCTTCGTGGATGACGGCGCCATCGCCGGCATCGATGCGTTCGTCCTGATGGGCGACTACGAGCAGGCCTACGGCTACACTGCTCGCCACGTGGACGGTGCCCAGATCTGGAACGATGCGCCTGGCCGCGCGCCGGGCTGGGCCAAGAAAGGCACCAAGTAGTCAGTTTGCTGGAAAAAGAGGAGGCACCAGCCTCCTCTTTTTTTGATTCCACCGGGTAGCATTCCAGTGAAATGCTACCCGTTTTTTTATGAGGCGACCATGAGGCGAGTGGCCAGCGGTGTGTTATGGATATGTTTCGCAGGGTGGATGATCGGCGCAGCCGCCCAGGACGCGGCGCCCCCGCCGGCGACGACGCCGGATACGCCGGAAGCCCGGGTCAAGGCACAGGTGGAGACTTTTTGGGCCGCCAAGAAGGGACGGCAACTGGATGTCTGTTACAACATGCTCACCCGGGCCGGCCGGGAGGAAATGACGATGGTCGATTATATCCGCCGCAACAACACCCGGATACTCGGCTACACCATCGACAAGGTTCAGATTGATCCGAATGATCCCAAGCGGGCCCTGGTGGAGATCCGGTGTGACATTCATGTGATGGGGCGCAAGATGAGCAATCTCCGGAACCGCCAACAGTGGTTGTTGGAGGAGGACGTGTGGCGCTGCATCCATGCCAGCCGCTCTCCGTTTGACCGCAGCGCGGCCGAGGCCGCCGAGGCGGCTTCCGCGCCCAGGAGCGACAGCACCGACGCCGAACTCCAGAAGCAGCGGGAGGCGATCAACCGGATCCGGCAGAAATACGGTCAGAGCCCGTCACTGACCGAGGCCGTGAGCAGCAGTCCCGAGGCGGTGGTGCCGGCAGCCGGACAACCGGTCGAAACGGCCAAGACCGACAGCGCCGCCGCGCCGGGCCAGCAGACCGCCGACGGAAAGACCAAACCCGCAGCGGAAGACAAGACCAAGACCGCCGCCGGTGCCGCCGCCGACAAGGCAAAGCCCGCGCCGGCGACGAAGAGCGAGACGTCCGCCGACAAACAGAAGAAAGATCCGCCGCCGGGTATTTAGCTTACGCCATTCCGGTTCCCGGCGCATCTGTATATCTGGCCGACCCGTCCGTCCGGAGGAACGCCGGCCCCACAATGCGAGGATTAGGTGAAACATTCGATTCATACAGCGCTTGTCAGCCTGATGCTGGGCATGGTTCTGGCCGGCGGCGCCGTTCCATGTGCCGCGGCCACAGCCGGCCCGGCCTGGGAGGTGGAGACGGTCTACCACCCGCGGCTGCCCGGTGCGGCCACGATCACCGCGCAGTGGCGGTTCGAGGTGGTGGCGCGGGACGCCGACCCGGCGGGCGAGTGGTGGCATGTCCGGGTGAGAAGCGGTGACGGCCAATTCCCGACCGAGGCCGACTTTCGGCTCCAGCCGGCTACGGGGCAGCTGGGCTCGGTGCACGTCCGGGAGTATTTCCGGGACGAATGGCATGAATATCCAGTGCTGCAGGAGGAACCCACCGGTGTGTTCCTGATGCCGTTCAGCCTCATCCCTCTGGACTATGTGGGGCGCGCTGAAGTCGCCGGCAAAGCCGCCGCGCGGGAGAGCCGGCGAACCGTGAGTTGGGACGCCCCGCTGGCTGCTCGGCAGGCAGTGCGGCGGCATTTGGAGATCGCCGCCGGTGCTCCCGACGCCGTCACTTCGGCGACCGGGGATGCGGGGGAAGGCCACGCTGTGTCCGCTCCCTGGCTGACGTACCGGATCACCGATTCCCTGGCGCCGGGAGACGAGCGAAGCATGACCTGGGATCGCGACCTGCCCTGGTGGCTGGAATGCCGCTCCCCGGGGCGGACTTCCCGCCTGGTCGCCTGGTATCCCCGAGGAATGCCCCATGCGGAATAAGCCTACCCTGACGCTTGTGATGGTTATGATCGGCGCGGGCGTCCTGCTGGCGGGTTCCGATTCCGCCCAACTTCCCTACCAGGCCTGGAACGGCCATTGGTGGCCGTATGTCGACGCCGCCATGGCGACCGGTCGGGCGAACAAACCGTATGGGAGCCCCTACAATGACTGGGAGGGATTTTTTGCGCCCTTTGACAAATACAGCCTGGCGCTGAACGAGGCCCCGCGGTGGGATCTCTGGGCCTGGGAGCTGCAGTGGCACGGGACGCCGGAAAACCCGGAGGTGCCGAACTGGGCCGATTGGTACGGCCATTGCAACGGCTGGGCGGCCGCGTCGGTTATGGAAGTTGAGCCGAACGTGCCGGGGGAGTACAACGGAATCTACTTCCGGGTGGGGGACAAGAAGGCGTTGCTCACCGAGGCCCATCAGGGCGACGGCTCCCGCGTGTTTCCTGAAAATCCGAACGTGGAGCCCATCTCGGCGGTCCTCTTCCACGTGACGCTGGTGGAATACCTGAAAAACCTGGCCAAGCCCCTGATCATCGAAACCAGCCTGGGACCCGAGGTCTGGAATTCCCCCTGTTTCGGATATGAGATGACCTGGACCGACGTCGGCAGCACGCGGCAGGTGACCACCATCGTCTACCTCGGACGGGGTTCAGAGCCACCTGACACCACCTCCACGACCATCCGGAGACTGACCTACGAATACGACCTCGAAATGGACGGCGAGGTGATCACGGGCGGTACCTGGCGGTCGGAGAATCCGCCGCACTTCGTCTGGGAGGTGACGACCCGGGGCGCCGCCAATCCCTATCTGGACTATGATCGCGCCCGCCTGCTCACGGACTCGGTTCTGCCGGCCTCACCCACCGACGACGCCGCGGAGAACAACGATACCCGCCAGACTGCGGCCCGGGTGCTTGACCCCGTCTTCTTCGGACGGCTGCTCGACCCGGATTATTTCCGGCTGCCCGTTGAGGCCGGGGAAACGGTGGATGTGGCCGTCCACCTGGAAAAACTGGACAAGCCGGCCACCGCAACGCTGACCGACAGCGCGGGCACCGCCGTGGGCACCGTGGAGCCCGTCAGCAATTACCTGGTCTTTCATGCCGGCAAGCAGTACGAGGACCGCGACCTGTACCTGGGCTTGATTCCAACCGTTCCGCAGACCAACTTTCGGAATTACGGTTTTGAGGTCACCCGGGATAGTTTGTCGTACTTCATGCCGCATCTGGCCAATGCCGACGGCTGGACCACCCGGATGACCCTGGTGAATCAGGAAACCGAGCCGGCCGAAGTGTTCTTTCACTTCTACCGAAACGCCGAGGGCGGCTACGACAAGCAGCACTACACCTCCACCCTGACCACGCTGGAGGGGGGCGGATACCGGATGGGCTTGCTGGAGGATTTTTTCCCCGACATCACGCCGGACAACGAACGCTGGCTCAGGATCCGGTCCGACCGCCTGCTCTCAGGCGCCTTCCTGTTCTCGAACACGGCGTACGGCGGCAATCTGGCCGCCGTGCCGCTGGTGGCCGCCGGCGCCCGCAAGCTGTTCTTCAACCACCTGGCCGTGGACGCCACGTGGTGGACCGGCATCAGCATCGCCAATCCCGACATCACCCATCCCGCCCAGGTGAGCCTGCAGCCGTACCGCAGCGACGGCGAGGCGGTGGGCGAACCGCTGGAACTGAACATCCTGCCCGGCTGCCGGTACATCAACATGCTGGGAACGGCGTTCCCGCCCGAGACGCTGGCGGAGGCCGGCTGGATCGAGATCGATGCCGACCGGGAGGTCGCCGGTTTCGAACTGTTCGGAACCAACGACCTGAGCCTCTTCGAGGGGGTGCCCCTCCAAGTCGAGGGGCAGACGACCCTCAGCACCGCCTATATTCCCGCCGAGAGCGGCTGGTGGACCGGAATTTCCATCGTCAATCCCAACCCGGCCAACACCGAGGTGCGGATCACCGCCTACAACGCCAGCGGCATCAACGCGTACGCGTCGGACCCCGATTTCCAGTACTATGCCGTGACGCTCACCAGCCGACAGAAATTCGTCGCCCTGGTGGACCAGATATTCCCAAATCCGCCGCTGGGGCCCGTCGTGTGGCTGAAGATCGCAACCGTGCCGGCCCGGCCGGTGACGGGCTTCGTGTTGTACGGCAATTTCAGCCTGGGCATATTGTGCGGCTACCCACTGGTGGGCGAGAGCGAGTTGCGCAGCCAGGGTATCGTCCCGTGGCTGGACGGCACCCGCCTCATCGCCAGCAACGCCGTCGGATCAAACACCACCGCTGTGACCATCGCGGCTTGCGATGCCGGTGGCGCGACGTTGGGCACCGTGTCATCGGGGGCCATCTCCATCCGCACCATCAAGCGGCTGGATCCGGCCGAACTGTTCGGCGGGACCGTGCCGGCGGGAACGGCTTTCCTGCGCTGGACGTCCAGTAAAAACATCCACCTCTGGCAGGAGATCCTTCAGAACGGGCAGGGCACGGTGGTCATACCGTTGGACTATGAATGATCATGTTGATTAATTTGATTTTAGCGTGTGCCGTGCTATGATCAACCTGAGAGACGCCTCAACGGGTGCGGGTTGTGCCCGTGCGTTCTCAGGTATTCGTTTGGCCGCTTGTTTGAGGCTATATTATAAGGAATGTGATTCGGTGATCCGTGTCACGTCCAAGTGTGAGCGTTTTGTTACAATTTGTTCTTGAAAAGTTGCAGGAGGCGTGAATGAACAAGCCATCCTTTATTTTATTCATCGGCGTCATACTCATCGCCGTGGCGGGACCGGGATTCCTTTCAGCCCAGAGTCCCATCAACGGGAACACCCGGCTCTACTTCGGCGATGCGAACGGGGACGGGGCCCTCGACCTGATCATCGGGGAAATGGATCTCCTCCGGGTTTATTTAAATGAAGGAACGCCGGGCAGTCCGGAATTCGGGGCCGTTTTCTATGAGATGCCCGTGGACGACTCGTTCAACCGCACCTGCGGCGCCTTCTGCGACATCGACCTGGACGGCGACCTGGATCTGTTCTTCGGCAACGAGCGCGGTTTCGTGGGCTACCGGCGTAATACGGGCACGGCCGCCAGCCCCGACTGGTCCGAGGTCGTTTACGCGGCCACCAGTTTGGGCACATCCTTCGCCGGCGTCAATTTCACCTACGGGGTCTGGGTGCTGAGTTTCGTGGATTTCGACGGAGACGGCGACCGGGACATGGTCATGAATGACTCGCTCGGCCAGATAATCTACTACAAGAACATGGATCGGGAATCAGATGGCTGGGTGGACGGCCAGGGGGCTACCTTTGTCAGGATAACCAAGAACCTGCCGACGACGAGCTGCGGGGGGGACTCCCCCAAGCACCACTGGTGCGACGTGGACGGCGACGGTGACTTCGACCTGCCGGTGGGCACCAAGTACTCGGGGATGGCGTTGTACCGGAACAACGGCTCGCCGTCCAATTACAGCAGTTTCTCCGGCTACCTGAGCTGGCCGTACAGTATGCCTCCCGGCACGCTAGTCAGTCCGTTCATGGAAGATTTCGACAACGACGGCTTCCTGGATCTGTACTATTCCACCCAGGCGGGCGATTTTGCCTACATCTCCGCGGCCACGCGATCCGGTCCCAACGACACCGACCCCGCGCCACCGAACCTGGGGGCCTCCAACCTGACGGTGTATGACGTTGAATCCAACGCCATCATCCTGAGCTGGCCCGTAGTGTTCGATAACTCCGACACCAGCTACCGGTCGGGAGTGAAATTCTACTCCCTCCACCGGTCCACGGCGGGGGCGGGGTTCACGCCCGACGCGTCCAACCGGATCTGGAAGCATTACCAGTCGGGCCACTTTCCCGACTTCTGCCCCGGATTCGGACCCGGCGGCGACAAGTTCAAGATCGAGGGCGACGTCTATTACTTCTGGGACGCGGGCCTGGCCGGCGGGAACACCTACTACTACAAGCTGGTGGTGGAGGACTATGCCGGCAATTCGGCGGGCACCGACGCGGCCGATTACACTCTGACGCCGCCCGAGTACGACGGCGTGACCGTCACTCTGACGCCCACGATGTCCACCCATCAATTCACGCTGATCGTCACCACGGTGGACCAGTACGGGAATCCCTTCGCCATCAGCCCCAATCCCACGAACGGCGAGCCCAACGTCACCTTTGCGGTCTATGAAAATGGGGAACCGGCCGATTACCTGCTCTACGATCTGGACGCCCAGGAGAACTTCAACAGCGATACCTTCCAAAATGTCAGCACCCGGACGTACCATGTCACGTACCGCCCGTCCGAGAGCTGTATCAGCTTCCAGGTGTATGTGAGCGCCACGCATCACGTGCCGGGGTACACTCCCGTCACACGGACCGCCAACACCAACACGGTGACCATCGATCGCGCCGCGCCCCCCTTGCCGGGCAACCTGCGGGCGCCGTCGTACGAGATCACCATGACGTCGATCAACGTCCGGTGGAACGCCGCCGTCGACGCGTGCACGGGCACGGCTTATTACAAGGTGTACGGCAAGAAGGCGACTGATCCGAGCTACACCCTGCTGGCCTCGCCGAGCGGACTTCTCTTCAGCCACTCCAATCTGCAGATCGGCACCGAGTACAGGTACTATGTCACCGCGGTCGATGCCGTCGATTTTGAATCGCCGGTCAATCCCGAAGTGGACTTCATTTCGGCCACCACCCTGAGCGACATCGAGCCGCCCACCGTGCCCACGGGGTTGACGGCGGTCTACGATGCCGGATACACGTACATCACCCTCTCCTGGAACCTGTCCTACGACGCGCTGTCCGGCGTTGCGTATTACGAAGTCCAGAAGAAGCTGGGCGACGGCGGCCTGTGGAACACCTTCCAGTTGGTGACCCATCCCAACGCCTCCCTGATCGACTACCAGAGCTATCCCGGCTACAAGATCTACTACCGGGTGCGGGCGGTGGATCTGTTCGACAACGCCTCGGGCTGGAGCGCGGAAGCCATCGCCGACCGCAACGCGGACACGACGCCGCCCACCGTGCCCCAGATCCTGACCAGCCAGGCTCTCTCCAGCTCGTCCATCGTGATCACCTGGAGCGCTTCTTCGGATAGCGGCAGCGGTCTCAAGCTATACCGGGTTTACCGGGACTACGGCCCCACGCCCATCGCCGAAACCACTTCCCAGACCTACACCAACACCGGTCTGAGCCCCAACACGACGTACGCCTACCAGGTGAGCGCGGTGGACAACGCGAACAACGAGTCGGCCAAGTCGACCGCCGTCAGCGTGCAGACGCCCCCGCCGGAAAACCAGCCCAACCCGCCGAACAACCCGCGGTACACCGAACGCTACACCGACAGCCTCGTGCTGGCTTGGGATCCGCCGACGCCCAACGGCACGACCATCTTGAACTACCGCGTGTACCGGCACACCTCCATGGATTCGCCTCCGGCCGCGGGCACCATTGTCGCCATCGTGACCGGCACCACCGCCACCGTGACCGGCCTCACGCACAGCACCACCTATTACTTCACCGTGACGGCACTCTCCACCGCGTCGGTCGAGTCCAATCACAGCGAGCGGATCTCGGTGAGCACCAAGACCATTCTGCCCACCGCGCCGACCAACCTTCGGGCCCCGGCGGTGGGCGGGACCTATATCGAGCTGGCCTGGGATGCATCCACGCCGCCTCCCGGTTCCACCATCACCCAGTACGACCTGGCCAAAGTCGTCGTCAACCCGTGGGGCGAATCCTATTTTTGGATCTACAACGGTTCGCAACTCACGTATCGGTACGAAGGGCTCTCGCCGAATACCGAATACAAATTCAAGGTGCGGGCGCGTGACAGCGCCGGTCGTCTCTCCGAGATGTCCACGCCGGTGCTGGCGATCATGACCCCCCAGGATGATCCGACGCCGCCGCCCATCCCCGCCAACCTGGCGGCCAATCCGCTGAGCTCCATCAGCATCCGGGTTTCGTGGGACGCGGTGGTGGATACAGGCGGCAGCGGCCTGGCCGGCTACGAGTTGTTCATGGACGGCGACAAGCTGACAACCACCACGTCCACCTATCATGTTGTCGAAAACCTGCAGCCCGCCACCATCTACAGCTTCCAGGTCCAGGCAGCGGACAAGGCCGGCAATCTGTCGGGCCTGAGCCCCGCCGTCCAGGCGGCCACGTTCGGGCTCACCGACGACCTGATGTGCGCCCACGTCACCAGCACCGCCGATTGGAAGACGCGCTTCACCCTGATCAACATCGGGGACGAAGCCAAACCGGTGCTATTCTACGCCTTCAACGCGGACGGCGAGCTGCTGGAAACCCATGAAGCCGACCCCCTGGCGCCCCAGGCGGCCCTGGACGTGGATGCCGACGCGGTGTTCGCGCCGGAAACGCTGGCGCAGGACATCTGGGTGAAGATTTCCAGCGAATCCAAGCTCCGCGGCGTGCTCACCTTCGGGACGCGCGACGACGAGTCGCTGGTGACCATCCCCATGTTCGCCCGCGGCGCGGCTGACCTGATCTTCCCGTATGTCGTCACGACGGACATCTGGTACACCGGCATCACCCTGATCAACACCGGGGCTGACCAGGCGAGCCCGTTCATCCGGGCGTTCACCGAGAAAGGTGAATACCTGACCGGAAAAGTGGTCAGCATCCCCGCCAACGGCAAGTTTGTCTGCCTGGTGGACCAGATTTTCACCTTTGAGCATCCGGAAGACATCAAGTTCCTGAGCGTGGAGTCCGACAAGGCGCTCATCGGTTTCGAGGTGTTCGGCTCCTTCATCGACAAGGGGCTGGCCGGGCTGCCGGCGTTCTCGCCCACGGTGGAGCTGTTCAAGGCCGAGGCCAAGCCGGAAGCGAAAGGCGACACGCCGCTGACCCGGCCCAGCCGGCCCACCGGCTTCGAGGGGACGGCAATTTCCGAATCGGAGATCTACCTGAGCTGGAACCCCAATCCCGAACCGGACCTCAATCATTACGCCATTTACAGCAACGACGGGCCGGTCCCCAACCTCATCGCCACCACCGACCAAACCCACTACACCCGGTCCGGCCTCGCGCCGCAGACCACCTACCGGTTCTCGCTGCAGGCGGTCAATCAGGGCAACGAGGAGTCGGAATCCACCACGCCGATCCTGGTCACCACCCTGGCCCAGGGGCAGCAGGATTACCCCTACCGGGTGTACTACAACGAGATCCCCGACCGGGCGTTCTACGACACCGGCATCACCTTCTCGAACCTGGGCGCCCAGGCCGTCACGGTGCACCTGTCGGTCTACGACGCCAACGGCGACCTGCTGGCCGAGAACGAGCGGCCCGTCGCCGTGCTGGAGCAGATGACCCGGTACATCGAGAACTTCTTCGACAACGCGCTGCCCGAAGGCGCCGCCTATCTCAAGGTGGGAGCCACCGAGAAGCTGCTGGGCTTCGAGCTGTTCTGGACGGCCGACGAACTCGCGGCGCCGTTCCAGTTCGACGGCGTCATCGGCGTGGGCAGCGGCGCCACCCTACATCACTTCCCGCTGGTCCGGACCGGGGCGGAGTGGTTCAGCCGGGTCCGGCTGACCAACATCGCCGCCAGCGAGAACGACTTCACCATCGAGGCGTTCGCGGCCGACGGCACGCTGCTGGGGACTGTCACCGACGTCATCCCGCCGCTGGGCAAGTATGACGAAGGGCTGGAGACGATCTTCCCCGACGTCGTCGACCAGATCGTCTGGATCCAGGTCGAATCGGATCAGCAGCTGATCGGCGACCTGTTCTACTTCTCGGAAGATCTGACCCGGCTCAGCGCCTACATCGGCCTGCGGAGCAGCGCCGAATAACCACTTCGATCCTCACGACGGCAACAATCCGGCGGTATCCCCGCCGGGTTTTTTTTATCAATCTTAGTTCGGTCTCACAAACGCGGTATGTCACCGTACCGCGCGTTCGATGAACGCGCGCCGACGGCGACCCTCCGCATCGCCGGTCAGATTCATCTTGGCGCGGTGAGCGGCTTGGTGTCGCCACGACTGTGGGGCGTGCGGCGGTTCGCCGCCGCCTCGGATTCCGCCGTAGGCCGCGTCCGCCGGACGCGGAGCACGCTGGGCACAATTGCGGGGATGCGGTGTCGGTTTGGAGTGCGCAGACACGTCTGCGCTTTGGATTCAGCCGTAGGCCGCGTCCGCCGGACGCGGCCCGCTGAAGCGGCACGATCCATGGGATCGTCCCGCTCCATGCCTCGGCCCGGCCGCCGATCGTTCACCGCGAACGCGCGTTACGGCAGGTGAAACGCCTCTTTCTTATTCCCTTTCTGTTTACTGTTCACTATTTACTGTTTACTTTCACAGGCGGGACGCCTGCGCCACAATGAACTAACGGCCGCTGGCGCGGGCGGGTCGCGGCGCCCTCTGCTGCGCGGGGACGCCGCAGATTTTGGTGCGGCGGGCCGCGTGTTCGATGGTATCATTAGCGCTTGGAGGCGAGGGGTCACGGCATGGACAGCATGGAAATACAGCCCAAGCGGAACGATCCGTTGCACGTGCTCATCCTGTGGCACATGCACCAGCCGATCTACAAGGGCGTGGGCGACGGCGGGTTCCTCCTGCCGTGGGTCCGCCTCCACGCGCTCAAGGACTACTACGACATGGTGGACGTGCTGGCCGACTTCCCCGGCGTGCACGTCACGTTCAACCTGGTCCCCTCCCTCATGGAGCAGATCCAGGACTACGCCGACCGGGACGCCACCGACCCGTTCCTGGACCTCACCCTCAAGCCGGCCGCCGAGCTGACCGCCGACGACCGGCTGTTCCTGCTGAAGAATTTCTTCTCCCTGAATTTCGACCAGATGGTTCTGCCGTACGCGCGCTACAAGGAGCTGTTCGAGAAACGCGGGCACGTCGGCGACCTGGACAAGCTGCGCGAGAAGACCGCCCTCTTCACCGAGCCGGACTACCGCGACCTCCAGGTGTGGTTCAACCTGGCCTGGTGCGGCCACCGCCTGCAGCAGTCGCCGGAGATCCAGACGCTCCTGTCGCAGGGGCGCAACTTCAGCGAGGATGACAAACGGCGGCTGCTCGAGGCGCAGCGCCGGTTCATCGGCCAGGTGCTGCCCGCCTACCAGGCGGCCGCGGCGCGCGGACAGATCGAGGTGTCCACCTCACCCTACTACCACCCCATCCTGCCGCTCCTGTGCGACATCAACTCCGCCCGCGAGGCCCTGCCCAACATCGAGCTGCCCCGGCACGATTTCCACCATCCCGAGGACGCCGTCTGGCACGTCCAGCAGGCGGTCCGCGCCCACCAGCGCCTCTTCGGCGACCGGCCGGCGGGGATGTGGCCGTCGGAGGGCTCCGTCTCCGAGGAGATGCTGGCCATCGCCCGCGCCGAAGGGATCCGCTGGGTGGCCACCGACGAGGAGATCCTGCACGCGTCCCTGCGCCGGTCCGGGCTCCTGCGCGAGGGCGATCCCTTTCTGCCGGAGCGCAAATACCTGCCGTACCGCTGCGGCGACGCCGCCGACCCGGTTCACATCTTCTTCCGCGACCACCTGCTCTCCGACATGATCGGGTTCACCTACTCGACGTACGACGGCGAGGCGGCGGCCGACGATCTGGTCAGCCGGCTGCTGCTGATCCGGAAGCTGCTGCCCGACGATGCGCGGCGCTTCGCCGTGCCTATCATCCTGGACGGGGAGAACGCCTGGGAGCATTACGAGGACAACGGGGTGCCCTTCTTGCGCGCCCTGTACGAGCGGCTGGAACGGAGCCCGTTTCTCAAGGCGGTGAGCTTCTCCGAGTACCTCGCGCTGGGCGAGGCGGCCCCGGACCTGCCGAAGGTGCGGGCCGGCTCGTGGATCTTCGGTTCGTTCTCCACCTGGGTGGGCCACCCGGAGAAGAACCGCGGCTGGGACCTGCTGGCGGCCACGCGCAAGAAGCTCGCGGAAGTGTCGCTCACGCTTCCCCCGGACGATGCCGTCCGGCGGCGCGATTT
>JAGOHA010000071.1 GCA_017996395.1 Acidobacteriota bacterium
TGCTGCTGGGCGCGCGCCTCATCATTCTGCTCATCGGCACGCGCTTCCTGACCGACCACCTGCGGGGGGATGTCTATTTCAAGACGCACCGGCCCGGCCACAACCTGGACCGCTGCCGGAACCAGTTTCATCTGCTGGCGGACCTGGAAGCCCGCCAGGCCGACCTCCAGCGGATCCTCCGCGCGCTTCCGTGACCGCCGCACCGGACCGGAACGAGTGCCGTGCCGCCTCCGGCCGATCCCCGCTCACGCGCCGAGGCGCACGTCAGCGGCCGGTCTGCGCGCGGACAAACGTGACGTCGAAGCTCTCCCCAACTTCCGCCTGGTAGTAGACGCCCGCCAGCGTGTCTCGGCTTGAGTCGTGAGACAGGGTGTACGTGCAGCCAGGGTAGCCCGCATCGCGCAGCTCGACGAACACCCGGAGCCGGGCGCCCTCCCGGAAGGCTTCCGCCCGGGCCACGTGGATCGGATTGGGGTTGAAGTAGGCGGCCTCCACCCGGCCGGAGGCGTCGATGCCGCGGATTTCCAGGAGGTAGCCGCCGTCCTCCCGCAGCCATCGTCCCCGCACGGCTTCCAGTTCCGCGGGGTCCATTGGCTGCAGCGGACGGCGCGCCGGGGATTCCGCCGCCGGCGAGGCGGCCGCGGGAGCGGCGCGGGCCGGTTCCGCCGGCCCGCCCGTCCAGAGGACGTACCCGAACGCGGCGGCGCCCACGACGGCCGCCGCCCCGGCCACCCACCAGGCCCACGGCCGGGGCCCGCCGGGGGAGGCGGCCTGTTGACGTTGCGCCGGACGGGTATTGGATCGGCTCATGGCTGGAGACCTCCGGAAGTCGGTTCGGGCGGGGTGGGCGTCCGCCGGCGCCGGATGGCGTCGAGTAGCGCCGGCCCGGCCGGATTGGCGGGGTGGCGTGTCGCCAGCCGGTCGGCATAACACTCGGCCCGTGACCAATCCTGGCGCTGGAGGTAGTGCAAGGCGACCGCGTAGAGGAAGTCGGGATCGTCCGGCTCCAGCGCCAGCGCCCGCAGCAGCGCCGACTCGGCTTCACCCGGCTTGCCCAGCGATTGGAGCAGCAGGCCGAAGTTGTAGTGCACCCGCGGCATGGCCGGCAGGCGGTCCGCGGCGAGGCGCAGCCAGGCTTCCGCCTCGGCCGTCCGGCGCTCCTCCGCGAGGAGCAGCCCCAGGGAGTAGGCCGCTTCGCCGTTCGTCGGGTAGTCGGCCAGCACCGCGCGGTATTGCAGTTCCGCCGGCGCGTTGCGGCCGGTGGCGTTGTAGAGCAGGGCCAAGTTCATCCGGGCGGGGAAGAATTTCGAGTCGAAATCGATCGCCTTGAGATAGTGCGCCTCGGCCGGCCCCGTCTGGCCGAAGTCGACGTAGAGGTTGCCGAGA
This sequence comes from Acidobacteriota bacterium, assembly GCA_017996395.1. GTDB lineage: Bacteria > Acidobacteriota > JAAYUB01 > JAAYUB01 > JAAYUB01 > JAAYUB01. The sequence goes on from JAGOHA010000071.1 coordinate 1,387, forward strand.
TTGTAGCGGCCCTGGGGGAAGTCGGCCTGGAAGGCGTACACTCGCTTGAGCTCTTCCAGACTCTTCTGGTATGCCGCCCGCTTCGATGCCGGCCAGGCGCCGGCGGGCACCGCCGCGAGGTGGCGTGCGGCTTGCAGGCGCACGGCCCGCGCCGGATCGTTGAGCAGGGGGAAGAAGAGTTTCAGGGCCTGGTCGGGCGACAGCCCCTCCAGCGTGTCTGCGGCAGCCGCCCGGAGCAGGGGCTCTTCGTCGCCGAGAGCCTCACGCAGGGCGGCCTCGGTTTCGGCTCCCGGGTAGCCGCGCAGCAGTTCCAGGGCGGTCGCCCGCACGATCACCGGCCGCAGGCGGTCCCGGGCCAGTTCCACGAGTCGCGGGGCGGCGTCGGGGCTTCGCGCCCGGCCCGCCGCCAGGACGGGGCCGTAGTGCGGCTTCTGGGTCAGGCCGTACCAACGGGTGAAGTGTTGGACCGCCCATTCCACTCCTTTGTCGTCGTGGCAGGCGGGCGCGTTGCAGGCGTTGGGCGTGCCGAGAGCCCGGCTCAGGTCGGGGCGGGGGACCCGCAGGCTGTGGTCCAGGCGCCAGTCGTTGACCATGTAGAAGCGGCCCGGCATGTGGCACCGTTCGCAGAGGGCGCCGGGGCTCGGCCGGCCATCGACGGCCTGCTTGTGGAAGTGGTGCGCCGGCGTGTCGTACGTGTCGCCCCGATGGCACTGCAGGCAGAGCGCGTTCCCCTCCAGGCGCCGCCGAACGCTGTGCACGTCGTGACAGTCGGAGCAGCGGACGTCGTTGTGGTACATCTTGCTCTGGGTGAAGGAGCCGTACTCGTACACCTCCTCCAGGATCTGGCCGTCGGGGTGATACATCCCCTCCCGCAGCAGCTCCGGCAGCTCGTTGTCCAGCAATTTCGCGGTCGGGTCGTAGTCCCCCAGGCTGGCCCGCCGGGAGTGGCAAAATGCGCACAGCTCCACCAGCTCGCGGTTGGTCAGGCCGCCGGTGCGCACGGTCAGGTCGAAATTCTCCACCGCCGGCCGGGCCATGGGCGGCTGGGCGGCCCACTCCACGTGATGCGAGCCGGGGCCATGGCAAGTTTCGCAACCCACGTTGATGTCGGTCCAGGTGGTGTTGTAGGTTTCCGTTTCCAGGTTGTAGCGCTTGCGCAAGCCGGTGGAGTGGCACTCGGCGCACATGCTGTTCCAGTTGGCGGCCTGGCGCGTCCAGTGCAGCCAGTCCCCCGGCGGGATCCGCTGGCCGGGGTAGAGAAAGAACCACTTCCGGTCCTTGGAGTCCCAGGCCACCGACAGGCACTGGAACCGCCCCCCCGGGAATGGCACCAGGTACTGCTGGAGCGGATAGAATCCGAAGGTGTACCGGATCTCGTACTCCGTGGGCCGGCCATCCGGTCCCTCCGTTTCCACGCAGAACATGCGCCCTTTCTTGTAGAATCGCGCGCGGATCCCATCCCCCTCGAACACGGCGCCGTTGAAGTCGCCGAGCACGGTCGCGTCCGTGGCGGCCGCCATCGACTGGGCGTGGTGGGAATCCTGCCAGGCCGTCCAGGCCTTGACATGGCATGGCCGGCACTTTTCGCTCCCCACGTACCGCGCGGCCGCGCGCTCCCCGGTCGGCCGCACGGTGTGCGCCGAGCGGACCAGGTACACCGGCACCGACAGCAGCAGGACCACCAGCGCGATGAAGCCGACCGACTCCCATGACTGCAGCGGCGCCAGGCGCGGGGCGGCCGGGCATGCCGACTCGGCCGGCTTCGCGTCGGCCCCGTTGACCGGGCCGGCGGGCGGATGGGTGTCGTCGGGCGCGGTGGTCATGGCGGCTTAGAGGTACACCTCCTGGGACGGTTCGAAGCGCTGGCGCTGGATGGCGCGGCCGCTGTCCACCCGGACCACCCCGTTTTCGATGCGCACCGGATGAAGGTCCAGCGCCCGAGGCGCGGGCGGACTGAGCACGTCGCCGGCGATGTCGAAGGCTGAGGCATGGCACGGGCAGACGAAGCGGCCCTTCGCTTCGTCCCACGGCACGGTGCAGCCGAGGTGTGTGCAGGTGCGCGACAAGGCCAGAAACCCGCCGTCGGCCAGCCGCACCAGATAGAAACGGCCCGCCGGGAAGGCGGTCACGGAATGAGGGGTGAATTCATCCACCGGCCCGCAGGAGATGATGGCGGATGCCCCCTCGTTCCGGCGGGATCGGCGCGGCCACAGAAAAGCCACGGCGACGCCGGCGAACTCCGCCGCAGCGACGAGTCCCAGGATCTTGCCCGCTGTGCCCAGCCAGCGACGGCGCGAGGGCTCCTCCGGAGCGTCGGGTGTTTGGGGTTGTTCATTCATCGAGCCCTCCGGTCTCCGATCAGGGGGGCGGCAGGTGCCCGGCCCACGGCCAGACCAGCGCCATCCCCTGGCCGCGGCAGAAAATGCCGATGGCTGTGAGGACCAGCAGCATCACCACTCCGGCGGCGCCGAACGCCTGGACGGTCTCATGGAGGGGATGGCCCCGGTGCTGCAGCAGCGCGAACGTCGCGGCCCCGACCGCCACCAGGAGCGCCAGTGGCAGCACGCCGTCGAGGACGATTTCCGGAGCGCGCGGCAGCAGCGTCCGCAGGCCAGGCAGCCATTCGTCGGCCAGGATGGCCAGTGGCGTGACGGCCAGGGCCACGCCCGCCGCAGCGAGGGCCAGGCGGGCGCCGCGCGGCGAGTGGAACCACCGGCCGCTCGGCGGGCCGCCGTAGCGCAGGTAAGGCAGCGCAACCAGGACGGCCGCCGCCAGCAGCGGCAAGACGAAAACCGCCACCACGGGGTGGAAATGGATCAGCAACTCCTGCAGGCCCATGAAGTACCACGGCGCCTTGGCCGGATTGGGGCTCATGCCCGGATTGGCCTGCGCCTCCAGCGGGGCGTCCACCAGAGCGGCCAGGAGGCAGACGGCCGCCAGTAACGCCAGCGCCGCCGCGCCCTCCCGCCGCGTCAGGTGGGGGGAGACCGGCACCATGGCCGGCCGCGGCCCCGCCGGTTCGGCCATGGGCAGGATCACCCCGCCGGCTTTGCGGACCTGCCAGAAGTGAAACATCATCAGGAACACTGTCAGGATGGGCAGGATAGCGATGTGCAGGGCAAAGAACGTGGCCAGCGTGGCCGGGCCGATGTCCGGCCCGCGCCGGACCAGCGTCTGGAGCCACCGACCGGCCAGGGGCAGATAATCCAGCATGCCGGTGCTGATGGTCACCGCCCAATACGCCAACTGGTCCCACGGGAGCAGGTAACCGGTGAAGTTGGACGCGACTCCCAGGAGCAGCAGCGCCAGTCCGACAATCCAGTTCAGGGCGCGCGGCGGTCGGAAAGCTCCGGTGAAGAAGACCCGGAGCAAGTGGAGCACCGTGACGACCAGCAGGAGATTGCCGCTCCAGTGGTGGATATTGCGGACGAAGTCTCCGAACAGCACCTCGTGCCGCAGGGCTTGAATGGAGGCGTACGCCGACGCCGGCGACGGCTCGTAGGCGAACAGGAGAAGGACGCCCGTCGCCACCAGGAGGAAGAACAGCGCCACCGCCGCACCGCCCAGGCCGAGCGTCCGGTCCAGGCGGAGCGCGGCGACGGGAACCTGCCGCGGGTGGATGTGCAGGATCAGGTTCGCGAAGCCGCCTTTCTTCTTGTCCGATCCGTTCCGGATGGCGGCCGCAGGCGCGGGGGCAGCCACCGGGGAGGGCGGAACAGCGGCCTGGCGCCGAGGCTCCTCTCGCAGCGTGTTCAGTGGATCCGCCAGCGGATGGCGCTTCCGATGTCGGGCCGTCATGTCCTTCCCATCTCTCAGTTGAACATCCGGCCCAATCTACCATGCGGACTGGATCCGGGCAAGCCGGAAGGTATTGGCAACCGGGCCGAATCCCCACCGGGAATTCCGTGATCTAAAGGGCATTCGCCTCCAATCTGATTCCTCATCCATGCTGAAGAGGAAACCGTTGGATGCCAGACAGATCGGTGAATGCAGCGGATCCCCGCTTCCGGGGACAAGGAGTGAACAATGCAAAGCACTTGGCGTGGGATCGGCCTGATCGTCCTCCTCGCCGCAACCGCGGTCGCCGGTGGGACCGGAACGGTGTCCGCCGCGGACGCGAGACCCAATATCCTGTTCATCGTCGCCGACGACCTCGGCTGGAAGGACGTCGGGTTCAACGGCTCGGACATCCGGACGCCGAGCCTCGACCGGCTCGCAGCGGGCGGGACCCGGCTCGGCCAGTTCTACGCGCAGCCCATGTGCACGCCGACCCGGGCGGCGCTGCTGACGGGGCGGTATCCGCTGCGCTACGGCCTGCAGACCGGCGTCATTCCGACGGGCGGCACCTACGGCCTGCCCACGGACGAGTGGCTTCTGCCGCAGGCGCTCCGGGAGGCGGGCTACGCGACCGCCCTCGTCGGCAAGTGGCACCTGGGCCACGCCGACCGAAAATACTGGCCCCGGCAGCGCGGCTTCGATTACCAGTACGGTCCGCTGATCGGCGAGATCGACTATTTCACCCACGAGTGCGAGGGGAAGGTGGACTGGTACCGTGACAACGAATTGGTCGAGGAGAAGGGCTACTCCACGATCCTGTTGGGCGACGATGCCGTCCGGTACGTCCGCGACCACGATTCGGCCAAGCCGTTCTTCCTCTACCTGGCCTTCAACGCCCCGCACACGCCCTACCAGGCGCCGCCGGAGTACCTCGACCGCTACCTGGACATTGCCGACCCGAGCCGGCTCGCTTACGCCGCCAGCATCACCGCGATGGACGACCAGGTCGGGCGTGTGGTCGCCGAACTCGACCGCCGGGGGCTGCGCGACAGCACCCTCATCGTGTTCATGAGCGACAACGGCGGCACGCGCAACGCCATGTTCGCCGGCGCCATGGCCGACCTGTCCAAGTCCAAAATCCCTTGCGACAACGGCCCCTACCGCGAGGGCAAGGGCACCAACTACGAAGGCGGCACGCGCGTCGCGGCGTTCGCCAACTGGCCGGGCCGCGTCCCGGCCGGAGCCATGGCAAACGGATTGCTCCACGTGACGGACTGGTACCCCACACTGGCCCGGCTGGCTGGAGCCTCCACCGCCCGGTGCAAGCCGCTCGACGGTCTGGATGTGTGGCCGGCGATCGCCGGGGCCAACCCGTCGCCGCGGACCGAGGTCGTTTACAACGTCGAGCCGTTCCGTTGCGCCGTGCGGGAGGGTGACTGGAAGCTGGTTTGGAAAACCACGCTCCCTCAACGCATCGAGCTCTTCAACATCGCGCAGGACCCGTCCGAGGCGGACAACCTGGCCGACCGGCATCCGGACATCGTCGCCCGGCTGCAGCGGCGCGCCAACGAGCTCGCCACCCAGGCGGCCAAGCCCATGTTGCTGGAGGCGGGCTTCCAGGAGCTGATGCGCCTGTACCATCTGCCGCCGGCCTTTCCCGGCGAAGAATTCGATCTGGGCCAGGAAAAGTAGCGTGCCCCCGCCGGGGGACCGGCGGCGGATGACTGAAGGCCGATGACCGGCAACCGACCCGTATCGCGGATAGAAGAGTGGCCCGCCGCCGAAAAACGGAAGGGGATTTCATCGCGGACTTTCTGTGCTCCCCGGGATCCCTTTTATGGTAGATTTTCGACGTGATCTTCTTGAAGAAGCTGACGTCATGAAAGAACAAACCGAGATGCTGCAGGCGGACCTCGAAGAGCGGCTCCGCTTCGAGATCCTGTTGTCCGACCTGTCGTCGCAGTTCGTGAACCTGCCGGGCGATCAGTTGGACAGGCAGATCGACAACGCCTTGCGCCAGGTCTGCGACTGCCTCCGGCTTGACATGTCCACGTTGTGGCAGTGGTCGCCGGACGATCCCTATCTGTTGACGTTGACCCACTATTACCGGCCGCTGGGTGGCCCTCCGATTCCGGAACCGATGGACGGGCGGGAGTATTTCCCGTGGAGCCAGGCCCAGCTCACGGCGGGCCGGGAGGTCCTGGTCGGATCGGTGGACCACATGCCGCCGGAAGCGGCCCGCGATCGGGAGATCTACCTCCACTTCGGTGTCAAGACAGGGCTGTCCTTCCCGCTATCGGTGGGCGGAGGGATCGTCTTCGGCGCGCTCTCCTTTAACGACATATGCCGGGAGCGGACCTGGTCACCGGAACTCCAGGGACGCCTGCGCCTGATCGCGCAGGTGTTCGCCAACGCGCTGGCCCATCGGCGGGCGGATGAAATCCTGCGCGACCGGGAGGAACGCCTGCAGCTCGCGGCGGAATCCGCGGGCGCCGGCCTTTGGATCCTGGATCTTTCCACCGGCCACTTCTGGGCCACCGAACAAGCCCGGGCATTGTTTGACTTCTCACCGGAGCAGGAGATCACGCTGGAGAACTTCCTCAAGACCGTCAGCCCAGAGGATCGGGACCTGGTCCGGAATGCGGTGGACGGCGCCATCCGGGAGCGAAAGGAAATCCGAGTCGAATACCGGATCGTCCGGCCCGATGGCGGCACCCGCTGGATCTCCTCCCGAGGCCGGCCCCGGGACGGCGGCTCCGGGGCGAGTGATCGCCTGATGGGCATTTCCCTGGATGTCACGGAGCGCAAGGCCGGCCAACTGGCCCTGGAGCAGGCGTACCAGGAGATCAGGCAGCTGAAGGAGCGGCTGGAGAAGGAGAACATCTATCTCCGCCAGGGGGACGATTTCCATTATGTGAAGAGCGGCATCATCGGGCAGAGCGAGGCTGTCCGCCGCGTCCTGCAGCAGGCGGAGCAGGTGGCGCCCACGGACTCGTCGGTGCTCCTCCAGGGGGAAACGGGCACCGGCAAGGAACTCGTCGCGGAGTTCATCCACCAGCGCAGCCCCCGCCACGCCCGCCTCATGGTCCAGGTCAATTGTTCGGCGCTGCCGGCGACGCTCATCGAGAGCGAGCTGTTCGGGCGCGAGAAAGGGGCGTTCACCGGTGCCCTGACGCGGCAGGCCGGCCGCTTCGAGATCGCCGACGGGTCGACCCTCTTCCTGGACGAAATAGGCGACCTGCCGCTCGAACTCCAGGCCAAGCTGCTGCGGGTGCTCCAGGATGGACGGTTCGAGCGGCTGGGCAGCTCGAGGACGCTCACGGTGAACGTGCGCGTCATCGCCGCCACCAATCGGGACCTGGCGGAGGAGGTGCGCCGGGGGCGCTTCCGGCAGGATCTGTTTTACCGCCTCAACGTCTTCCCCATCCACCTGCCCCCTTTGCGGGAGCGGGAGGAGGACATCCCGCTGCTGGTCCAGTCCTTCGTGCACGAGTTCGCCGGCCGGCTCGGCCGGAAGATCCGGACCGTGCCCCGTCGGACCATGGAGGCACTGCAGCGATACCCCTGGCCGGGCAACATCCGGGAACTGCGCAACGTCCTCGAGCGCGCGGTGATCGTGTCCGCCGGCGATACCCTGCAGGTGGACCTGCAGGCGGAGGTGCCGGGGCAGATCCCCTCGGTATCCACCCTCGCCGAGGCGGAAGCCGATCATATCCGGGCGGCGCTGGAGCGGACGGGCGGCCGGATCAAGGGCCCAGGCGGCGCTGCGGAGCTGCTCGGGATGAATCCCTCCACCCTGTATAGCCGCATGAAGAAGCTGGGCCTCCACCGACGGACCTCTTAATCGTCACCCTGCGGAGTGATCGGCAGGGTTGATATGTCGTCCCGTGGACGTAATATCAACCCCTGGGGGTCAAGCCATTCTGCCCCTCCTCATTCCAAATAATCGTAACTATCTGATAATGAATAAGGAATTTAGTGTCTGAGGTTTTGCCACGCGGATTGGCATGAGCCATGCAATATACAAAGGGATGATCATCACGCATGTCCAAATCTGTCCGTCGTCCGGGAAGCGGGAAGCCATCCTGGAGATCCTTCGCCACGTCGAGGCCTCCCTCCTTGGACAGCCCGGCTGCCAGGATTGCGCCGTTTTCGAACAGGCGCAGGGCGGAACCGCAATCCTCTATGTGGAACGATGGCGGTCCGCCGCCGACCTGGAGCGGCACATCCGGTCCGCCCTCTTCCTCCGGGTGCTTTTGGCCATGGAACTGGCGTCCCAGGAGCCGGATATCTGCTTTTATGAGCTTGTAGAAGCGAAGGGCCTGCCCTGGATCACGGCCCTCCGGTCGCAGGAGTGATTTCCCGGTGATCGGCCGTGAACAGATCAACCGGTTTGATTCAATCCGGGGTTCGGCAAGACCTGGCGGCCCGGCGAGATCGAAGAGGTGAAATGAACGGATCCGCTCCCCCGCGTCAAGCCGCGGGGAAGCGTGGAGCGATGAGAGGTCAGACAATGACGGCTGGTTGCCGGCGAGTCTGTTCCGTCCTGCAGAGTGGGCATGAAAGGCGATCCGTTGCGCCACCGGGTCCGCATCCGTTTGACACATCGAATGGTTTGGAAATCGAGGAGGTTTTCAGATGGAAAAAAGGAAATTATTCGGATTTGCTTCAGGAGTGCTGCTGATTGCTCTCGTCTTCATGATGCCGGTTCAGGCGCAGGCAACGGACGATGAGTGGGAATACACCGTTGCGCCGTACCTGGTGTTCGCCGGCATGGACGGGACACTGGGCGTCCAGGGGCAAGAGGCCGACGTGAATGTATACACCATGCACAACCTCCAGTCGGGCTTCCTCGGGTATTTCGAGGCCCGCAAGGGCAACTGGAGCTTCAGTACGGACGTCCTCTACATGGCGCTCGGTGCGTCCACCGACTACATCAACCTCGATCCCAGCCAGGCCGCCTTTCTCTTTTTCGCCAACCGCCGGCTTGCCCCGAACCTGGACCTGCAGTTCGGGGCGCGCTGGAACGTGGTCCGGGGCCGGATCGAGTTCAAGGACAATTCGCCGATCCTCGCCGGGACCGTGGTGGAGCAGACGAAGCAGTGGGTGGATCCCGTGGTGGGCCTCCGCTGGAAGCAGCCGCTGGGCGAGCGCTGGCTGGTCAGCGTGCCGGCTAACGTCGGCGGATTCGGCCTCAGCTCCAAGATCGCGGTGGACGTCTTTCCGACCCTCCAGTTCCAGCTGACCAAGAGCGCCTGGATCGGCGGCGGCTGGCGGTTCCTCTACATGGACTACGAGACGGGCTACGAGGACGATGTGCCGATCCCCGGCGAAGATTCCTTCAAATACGACATGATCACCTCGGGCCCCGTCTTGGGCGTGGCGTTCCGGTTCTAGGTGACAAGGAGGGGGTCGATGCGCAAAATTCGTAAAAATTGCCTGTGGGCGGGGATGATCCTGATACTCCTGGCCGGCGCCGCGCCGGCCCAGGACGACAAGTCGGAGCTGGCCAAGGCCGCGCAGAACCCCGTAGCGGACATGATCAGCTTCCCCTTCCAAAACAACTTCAACTTCGGCTTGGGGCCCTCCGACCGGACCCAGTACCTGCTGAACATCCAGCCGGTCATCCCGTTCCGGGTGAGCGGGAAGTGGAACCTTGTCACCCGGACCATCATCCCGGTCCTCTATCAGCCGGATGTCAGTTCGGACCAGGGGAGCACCGGCGGCGTCGGCGACATCCAGGCCACTTTCTTCCTGTCGCCGGCAGAGCCGGGCAAGCTGATCTGGGGCGCCGGCCCGGTGTTCCAGCTCCCCTCGGGCACCCATCCCCTGCTTACCCAGGGCAAGTGGGGCCTCGGCCCCAGCTTCGTCGCCCTGACCATGCACGGCCCGTGGGTGATCGGCGGGCTGGTCAACAACGTCTGGTCGGTGGGCGGCCAGGCGGCGCGTCCGGACGTGAACCAGTTCCTGTTCCAGTACTTCATCAACTACAACATGAAGGAAGGCTGGTACCTCACCATGTCGCCGATCCTGACCGCCAACTGGGAGGCGCCCGAAGGGGAGAAGTGGACGGTGCCCTTCGGCGGCGGTTTCGGCAAGATCTTCCGCCTGGGCAAGCTGCCCGTGAACGGGAATGCCACGTTCTATTACAACGCCGTCCGGCCCACCGACGGGGCGGACTGGTCCCTGCGCCTGCAGCTGGCGCTGTTGCTGCCGGCGGGGGCGAAGAAAAAGTAGGTCGGTCCCGACGGCCGGCGCGTTCGGCAGGGAGCGGATCAAATGACGATTCAACGGACTCCTCCGGATTTCCCCGAGCCTCGGGCGGATGGGGAGGACACCGAGGGCGGGGCGAAGCCGGCCGATCACCGCACCGTCCTGTCGGGAGAACGAACCCGCCTGGCAAAATTCAGCACGGCGCTGGCGTTCGACTGGACCACCCTGGCTTGGATCCGGACGACGCTGACGTTTGCCACCTTCGGCTTCGGGATGGTAGGGTTTTTCCGGACGGTCGCGCAGACGGTCCGGAGCGAGCAGGCGGTCCGCCTGCACCAGGCGGCGAACCGCTTCCGGCGTGGCCCTGATCGTCATCGGGCTGGTCTCGACGATTCTGGCGGCGATATCGCACTGGGTGGTGCTGCGCCGGCTGCGCCGCGAGGAGCCGCTCCAACTGACCCAGTGGCCCCTGACGATCACTCTGGCATTCTTTCTCGCTCTGGCCGGCCTCTACGCGCTCTGGTCCGTCTTCAGCCCGTGAGGTCCGTCAGAATGTTTCATCCGGGAGGTGAAACCTTGAAGCGCCCGCAATATTTCCGGTTGGCCCTGCCGGCCCTGCTCCTGATCCTGCTCGGATGCAAGGCGATCGGCCCGCCCACCATCCCCCGGGACCGCTTCGACTACAGCCGGGCCATCGCCGACTCCTGGAAGCAGCAAACTCTGCTCAACATCGTCAAGGTGCGGTACATGGACGTGCCCATCTTCTTGGACGTAGCTTCGGTAGTGAGCGGCTACCAGTGGGAGACGGCGGCGAGCGCCGGAGGGACCGTCTCTTCCTCGAAGGCGGTCCAGGGCGACTTCCTCAGCCTGGGGGCCTCGGGCAAGTACACCGACCGGCCCACCATCACCTACGCCCCGAAGACCGGCGACAAGTTTCTGGAGAGCCTGCTCACGCCGATCGCCCCGGCCCGGGTGTTCCAGCTGCTCCAGGCGGGATACGCCGCGGATTTCGTCCTGGAGCTGAGCCTGGATTCTTTCAGCGGCCTGCGCAACCGCCCCGCGAACATCGGTTCGAAACGTCAGGCGGACCCGGCGTTCTTCGAGGCATTGCAGCTGCTGCGGGAGGTCCAGGACGCCGACGGGTTCGGGATGCGGGTCGAACCGGCCTCCAAGGAAAAGGGTCCGGACATCGTCCTGTTTTTCCGGCAGCAGGACGTCGATCCGGACGCACTGGCAAAAGCCGTCCGGATTCGGGAGCTGCTGGGACTGCCGGCCCAAGCGAGTAAGTTCCGCCTGGTGTTTTCGCCGGTGCGCGGTCAGGGCGACGAGCTGGCGGTGGGCAGCCGGTCCATGCTGCAGATCATGATCGCGCTGTCGCGGGGAGTGGATATCCCGCCGGCCCACAAGGAGCGCAGGCTCACCCCGCCGCTGTCGGCGGAGGAAAGCGGCGCCAGCCCGCTCCTGCATGTCCGCAGCGGGCCGGACCGGCCGGCCGATGCCTTCACCGCCGTGGACTACAACGGCGCCTGGTTCTGGATCGCCGAGGACGACTGGCGGTCCAAGCGGACCTTCGCCGCGATCATGTTCCTGTTCACCATGCTGGGCAGCGGACAGGCGGAGCAACTGCCGGTCCTCACCATCCCCACGCAGTGAGGGTTCGGACGGGCGGATTGGAACGAAGGCAGATGATGAACCAGTTCGAGTTCAACTACTACCGGAAGAACAATGTCGAGAACGACGGGCAGCATCTCACCAAGGACAACAACCTGGTGGCCGAATTCCGCTAGCGGCTGGGACTGAACTTGGGATTGGACTTTTAAATGCAATTCTCAATCAGGAGGTAGAAGAAATGAATAATCGAAACTCCCTCTGGATGTGGACGGTGCTGGCCGCGCTCCTGGCGGCGGCCGTTCCTTGTCTTGGGCAGCAGGCCTCCGCAGCCGCGGACCAGCAGCGAGCGACGGCCGGTGCGGCAGCTTATAAAAACCGTGCCCATCTGCCCATGCCGAACACGACCCAACCGGGCTCGGTCGTTTACGACGCCAAGAGTCCGGATGCGACGTATCCCCCCATCGAGCAGCTGCGCCCGCCCCAGGGCGCGCCCAACGTGATGGTCGTCCTGATCGACGACGCCGGCTTCGGTGCCTCCAGCGCGTTCGGCGGCCCCTGCCAATCGCCCACCCTGGACACATTGGCCTCGGGTGGCCTGCGGTACAACCGCTTCCACACCACCGCCCTCTGCTCGCCCACTCGGCAGGCGCTGCTCACCGGGCGCAATCACCATTCCACCGGCATGGGCAACATCACCGAGACGGCCACCGGCGCTCCGGGATACAGCTCAGTGCTGCCCCGGTCCATGGCGCCGCTGGCCATGACGCTCAAGCTCAACGGCTATTCCACCGCCCAGTTCGGCAAGTGCCACGAGGTGCCGGTCTGGCAGACCAGCCCCGCCGGGCCCTTCGACGCGTGGCCCACCGGCGGCGGTGGATTCGAGTACTTCTACGGCTTCATCGGCGGCGAGGCCAACCAGTGGTATCCGACGCTCTACGAAGGAACCACCCCGGTGGAGATTCGGAAGACCCCCGAGGAGGGGTATCACCTCATGGCCGACATGACCGACAAGGCCATCAAGTGGATCGGGCAGCAGAAAGCCCTGATGCCCGACAAGCCGTTCTTCATCTACTTCGCGCCGGGCGCCACTCACGCGCCCCACCACGTGCCGAAGGAATGGGCCGACAAGTACAAGGGCAAGTTCGACCAAGGCTGGGACAAGCTGCGTGAGGAAACCTTCGCCCGCCAGAAGCAACTGGGCGTCATCCCGGCCGACTGTCAGCTCACCCCGCGTCCCAAAGAGATCCCGTCGTGGGATGAGATGCCGGAAGCGCTGAAGCCCGTCCTGCGACGGCAGATGGAGGTGTACGCCGGGTTCCTGGAATACACCGACCACCACGTCGGCCGCATCGTTGAGAATCTGCAGAAACTGGGCATCCTCGACGACACCCTCATCTACTACATCATGGGCGACAACGGCGCGTCGGCCGAAGGCACGTTGAACGGCGCGTACAACGAGATGGCCAACTTCAACGGCCTGGCCGCCCTGGAGACGCCGGAGTTTCTGTCGGCCCGGCTCGACAAGCTCGGAGGACCGGAATCCTACAACCACTACGCCGTCGGCTGGGCCCATGCCCTGAACACTCCCTACCAGTGGACCAAGCAGGTGGCGTCACACTGGGGAGGCACCCGGAACGGCGCGGTCGTGCACTGGCCCGGAGGGATCAAGGCCAGAGGCGAAGTCCGATCGCAGTTCACCCATGTCATCGATGTGGCCCCCACCATACTGGAGGTGGCCGGCCTGCCGCAGCCGGAATCCGTGAACGGCATCCAGCAGGACCCCATCGAGGGGGTCAGTATGGCCTACTCCTTCGACGAACCCAAAGCCGCCGAGCGGCACGACATCCAATATTTCGAGATGTTCGGGAACCGAGGCATATACTACAAGGGCTGGACGGCGGTGACCAAGCACCGCACCCCATGGCTTCTCGTGGGCCAGAAGACGGTGCCCTTCGACGACGACGTCTGGGAGCTTTACGCGGACAAGGACTGGAGCCAGGCGAACGATCTTTCCGGACAGATGCCGGAAAAACTGCACGAACTCCAACGCCAGTTCCTGATCGAGGCGGCTCGCTACAAGGTGCTCCCCCTCGACGACCGGGTCGCCGAGAAGCTGAATCCGGACATCGCCGGCCGGCCGGTGCTCGTCCGGGGCAAGACCCAGCTCCTGTTCGGCGGCATGGGCCGGCTGAGCGAGAATTGCGTCTTGAACCTGAAGAACAAGTCCCACTCCGTCACCGCCGAGCTGGTCGTGCCGAAGGGCGGCGCCGCGGGCGTCATCGCGGCCCAGGGCGCCAACATCGGCGGCTGGAGCCTCTACGCCAAGGACGGCAAGCTCAAGTACTGTTACAACGTGGCCGGCGTGAACCACTACTACGTCGAATCCGCGACCCCGCTTCCCGCCGGCCCGCACCAGGTGCGGATGGAATTCGCCTACGCCGGCGGCGGCCTCGGGAAGGGCGGCAAGGTCACCTTATACCTGGACGGGAAGCCGGTGGGCGAGGGCACCGTCGCGATGACTCAGGCGATGGTATTCTCCGCCGACGACGGCATGGATGTCGGGGAGGATACGGGCGCACCCGTGTCCCCGGACTACGGCCCGGTGGGGAACGCCTTCAACGGAGAAGTCAGGGGCGTTCTGCTCTCCATCACCGACGACCCGAACAATTCGGACCATCTGGTCGATCCGGAGGCCGTGATCCGGGCGGCGATGGGAAAACAGTGAGCCGGAGTGTGAGAAACCGGTGTGACGGGTGAAACCATCGCCCATCATTTTCGATCCAAGGGCCGCCCCACGGGCGGCCTTTTTTTGAAGTAAGCCGCGTTCCACGCAGCTGCCGGCTGCGAGTTTCAGCGGCACAAAGCTGGGGATTCCGGATGGCGCGCGGCGGATGCTCCGGCTGGTCGGGTGACCCGACCGTGGTCGATCACGCGCACGGAGTGCGCGAGGTACTGCGGGAGTTCCTCCCGGCCGCCGGCCGCATGCTACGACAGGGCGGAGGGACGCCGACGCCAGACCAGGATCAGCAGGCTGGCCACGCCCACCGCCGCCACCGACAGGCTGGTTGCCGGCCAGATCCGGCCGTAGATCCAATTGCCGGTGGCGAACAGGGCGCTGTAGACCATGACACAACCGAGAAACATGCAGAGGATGCCGTGGGGCACGTCCCATCCCGGTTTCCCTGTTGATTCCAGATCCTCTCCCGCATGCCGGGCGTCGTTCACCACGCGTTGCCAGCCGGGACCGCCGGGGCGGACCAGCCGGTAAAACGACCGCAGGGTGGCCGCTTCGGTGGCCGGGCCCAGCCAGGCGGCCGCCAGCCAGGCCAGGGTGGTGACGGCGACGCCGGCCACCAGCTGAACCGGCGCGCTCACCAGCGGGAGGCCGGTGTGGGGGTGGACGAACTGGAAATAGACGGCTACCAGGAACGATGTGAGCATGGCCGTGATCTCGCTGGCCGCGTTGACCCGCCACCAGAACCAGCGGAGGATGAACAGCAGCCCCGTGCCCGCTCCGATCTGGAGCAAGATCTGGAAGGCCTGGAGGGCATTTTCCAACAGCAGGGTGACGATGCTGGTGGCGACCATCAGGCCCACCGTCGCCAGCCGGCCGACGAGCACCAGCCGTTTCTCGCTGGCGTCGGGACGGAAAAACCGTTTGTACAAATCGTTGACCAGGTAAGACGACCCCCAGTTCAGATGGGTGGACACGGTGGACATGTACGCCGCCAGCAACGAGGCGGTCACGAGCCCCAGCAGTCCGGCGGGCATGAAGCTGAGCATGGCGGGGTAGGCGAAATCGTGCCGGATCAAACCCGGGTCGGCGTGGGGAAACGCCTGCCGCAGGGCGGCCAGGTCGGGAAACACCACCAGCGAGGCCAACGCCACGAGGATCCAGGGCCAGGGACGGAGGGCGTAATGGGCGACGTTGAAGAACAGGGTGGCCGCGATAGCGCCCCCTTCCGACCGCGCGGCCAGCATGCGCTGGGCGATGTATCCGCCGCCGCCCGGTTCGGCGCCGGGATACCAGACGCTCCACCACTGGACCGCCAGCGGCAGCACCAGCAGCAGGAGGAAGGTCTGGCCGTCGCCGGGGTCGGGCACCAGGCTCAGTTTCGCCGCCACCGCCGGGTGTCCGAGCAGACCCGTCAGTCCGCCCACATCCGGCCGGCCCAGGACCACCACCGCGGCGCCGATGGCGCCGGCCATGGCCAGGATGAACTGGAAGAAATCCGTCAGCAGGACGCCGCTGAAGCCGCCCAGCGCGCTGTAGACCACCGTCACGATGCCGGCGAGAAGCAGGGTCCATCCGGCGGGCCAGTGCAGGATGACCGCGGCGATCTTCGTCAGGGCCATGGATACCGTGGCCAGCACCAGCACGTTGAAGAAAGCCCCGAGGTACACGGCGCGGAAGCCGCGCAGGAAGGCCGCCGCCCGGCCGCTGTAACGCAGCTCGTAGAACTCCAGGTCGGTGAGGACGCCGGAACGCCGCCACAGCCGGGCGTAGACGAACACGGTGAGCATGCCCGTCAGGAGGAACGCCCACCAGGCCCAGTTGCCGGCGACGCCGTTCTGGCGGACCATGTCGGTGACCAGGTTCGGCGTGTCGCTGGAAAACGTGGTCGCCACCATGGATACGCCGAGCAGCCACCACGGCATGC
>JAGOHA010000072.1 GCA_017996395.1 Acidobacteriota bacterium
CGGTCTTTGGATGGTCCCCATCCGCGGAGGAGTACCGAAGTGGTCGTAACGGGGTCGACTCGAAATCGACTTGCCCCGGCAAAACCGGGGCACGTGGGTTCGAATCCCACCTCCTCCGCCATTTTTTTCTCCCGTCTCTTTCATTTCCACCCACCATTGCGCCGTCCGTGCTCATCATCGTAATTCGTAATCGTAATCGTAATCGTACTCGTACTCGTAATCAAGACTCGAGACTCGAGGCTCGAGGCTCGTTCCCGTAACGTGGACATCTGAATTCGGATATCGGAATTCGGATATCGGACATCGGATTTCGGATTTCGTACTCGTAATTCGTATTCGCCATCGAAATCGTAATCGCAAGAAAGTTCCAAAGTTGGAACGTTCGAAAGTTCTCGCCCCTCAGTCGCCTCACCTAATCGTCCGCATTCGCCGAACGCATGCCGAAGTTTAAGACGAGATTTCGTCGCGCCACATTCATTCCGTTAAGTTGGGTTCATTTCGGGATCGGGGTGGTAGCGAGCTTCGGACCTCGAGTCTCGAGCTTCGATTATTCAGTTACTCCCAAAATTCTGCTGGAATTTGGCAAAACTTTCACCGGTTTCTTCGCCCCCGATCGTTCATCCCAACACCGACCGGCACCTTCTCCGCATTCACGACGAAAATAGCCAGGCGCTGCCCCGCATTCGCGGGGCTGCGCCTGGAAGGCCAACTAGTTGACGCGCCGCGCCCCGGGTACGGGGCGCGAGGAAAGAGTGTCGGCGGACTCCACGCTTCCCCGCGCCCCTGTTCAGGGGTGCGCGATGTCAAAAGATTTTCCAGGCGCTGCCCCGCATTCGCGGGGCTGCGCCTGGCTATTTTCTTTGAAACTGGACGGGCTTGCCGGAGGCCCAGTATCGCGGCCCGGAGCTGAAGTTCACCATCAGGCTCCTTTGGTTCCGGCTCCGCCGGGTTGGAGTGACGTTTACTCAGTTACTCTAAATTTGCTGATAATTCTTGGCAGGATGTTTTTGACTGACGCCATGAATATGAACACGATCAAACAGCCGGCAGGCGGGAGGTACCGCGAGCGGCCAACCGCCTCGATGTCCTGACGCCGTGACACCATTCCATCGCGGCAACAGCAGTGCGTGTCACACGTCCTGGAGTGTCGTTGCAGACCCCGCGGCGATGGGTCGACCTTTGACCGGACGGGCATTCAAGCCGCACAGACAGAGTGGTTGCGCGCCTGGGGTGAGGCGCGGCGAGCGGATTGTCGCGCCGCTCGCTGCCGCCCGCGGTACATCCACGTCGCCAACCGGTAGATCATGCTCGTGTCCCAATCGCCAACCGGTGGACCGTGCCACAGGCAGGGGAACGGTGAATGGGTGAATCGGTAAATCGGTGAATGGGTACAGGGATCTGGGTTCTGTGATCCAGAACCCAGGTCCCAGGTCCCAGAACCCAGGTCCGAGCTCCGATATCCGCTGCCCGAACTCCCATGTCCGCGTTACGGGAACGAGTCTCGAGACTCGAGACTCGAGCCTCGATCACGATCACGATTACGAATTACGATCACGATTACGAATTACGATCACGATTACGAATTACTATGACGATTACGAGTACGTCTCACGACCTCGACTCACCTTGCTCCCCTAATCTCCTATCTCCTATCTCCTATCTCCTATCTCCTATCTCCTATCTCTGTTCACCGTTCATTGTTCACTGTTCACCAACTCACCGACCGCTTTCCAGCACTTCCTTGCCCGAAGGGAGGGACGCGTCAAGGAACTCGCGGTAGGAGATCCGGCGGAAGTCCGCCGGGACCTGGAAGGCCGCGGCATCTCCCGCCCACTCGCTGACGTCGGACACCTTCTTCCCGCCCACCGTCCGGCCGGCGCGGTAGTCCACCGACTGGAGCTCCAGTCCTTGCAGAAACAGCGTGCCCAATGCCTCCTGGATCGCCTGCTCGCGCGCGTTGCGCGCCGCGCTCCGGAGCTCCTGCTCGAAGATGGCCGTCACCGCATGAAAGCGCGCCACCACCTGCCGAAGCCGCTCGGCGGGAAAGTAGTCCCCCGGGTGGATCGCCTCATCGAGCCAGTACTCGCCCTCCAGGCTGTCGCCGAGCCACAGCTTGAAATGACGCGCCGGGCGCCCGCCCACCCGCACGCGCCCCATCTCCTCGAGGCGCGCCGTCGGCGCCGGCGTCGCGGCGCCGGGCGGCTCCGGCCGCGGGCCGTACGTGTCCCGGACCCGCTTCGCCAGCCGGGTGATCTCGCTTTCCATTTCCGCCAGCATGGCGTCCACCGGACCGCCGCACCAGGTCTTCCCCTCGCGATCCATCAGCACCAGCCGATCATCCCGCAGGTCGATGATGACTGCGGCGGTTTCGGCCTCCTCTTTCCAGCGCCCGTCGAACCAGTAGATCCGGCTCGTGTCGCGGGTCTCGACGCCGGCGCCGCCGGCTCTGGTCTCCAGACGGAAGGTCAGCCCCGCCTTGTCGGCGGCCGCGGCGGGAATGGCGGCGGCCAGAACGGCCAGTCCCCAGGCCAGCAATCTAATGAGTTTTTGTTTCAGGTTCATGATAGGGATCTCCAAATCGGTTCACCGATACGATCTCGGCCAAGGACTTGCGCCGGCGCTCCACCTCCACCGGCTCGTCCATCCGGACGCCGCCCGCGGGATAGCCGACGACGATGAGGCCCAGGATCTGGTGGCTGGCGGGCACCGCCAGCAGCTCTCGCACCCGTCCCTCGGAGAACCAGCCGATCCAGCAACTGCCCAGGCCCAGGGCGGTGGCCATGAGGCAGATGTGCTCGCCCACGATGCCGATGTCGAGGCGGTGGCAGTCGCGGTCGATCCACCCCGCCGCCTGGTGGATCAGCGGGTGCGGCCTGGCACAGAGCACCAGCACCAGCGGCGCGGTGTCCATCCACTTGTTGACGCGCGTGCCCACCGGCGCGGCGGTGGCCAGTTCCCGGATCAGCTCCGGCCGGTCCACGGCCACGACGTGCCACGGCTGGAGGTTGCACGACGACGGCGCCCACTGGGCGGCCTTGAGCAGCACCGCCAGTTTCGCCGGCTCCACGGGCCGGTTGTCGTATCCGCGGACGCTGCGGCGGCAACGCATCAGGCGGCTGAGATCTTCGGCATTCATGCGGGCGCTCCCGTTGGCTTGAGTCATCCGACGCGCCATTATATAATAGCGGTCCAGACGGCGCCAAACCTATCCCGGGAGCAGCCCATGAGCCAGCCGCCCGAACACACCATCGACGTGCAGTGCCCGCACTGCCAGTCCCGCCTCACCGTGGACCGCGAGACGGGCGAGGTGCTGTTGTCGAAAAAGCATGAGAAGCGGGAGGTCGAGTCGTTCGACTCGGCGGTGGCGAACGCCCGGGACTGGGACCGCCGCAAGGAGAACCTCTTCGAACAGGCCTTCGAGCAGGAAAAGAAGCGCAAGGACATGCTCGAGAAAAAATTCCGCGAGGCGCAGAAGCAGACCGAAGGGGACGATTCTCCGCCGCCCAAGCCGTTCGACTTCGACTGACGCCCGGCCGCCCGCGCCGACCGCCCCGTCGCCCCGACATTCACTTTTGGAGGAACCATGGCCCCCAGAACCGGACTGAGCCGATCCGCCCTCATCGCCCTGCGGGACTGCCTGCTGCTGAAACCGGACGAGAGCGTGCTGATCCTGACCGATCCCACGTGCCACCGCATCGGGCTGGCCCTGCTCAAGGCCGCCCGGAAGATCGGCGCCTACGCCGTGTACACCGAGATGCCCGCCATGGAGCGCAACGGCCAGGAGCCGCCGCCGGCGCTGGCCGAGCTGATGAAGGGCTTCCCGGCCGTGGTGGCCGCCACCAGCAAGTCGCTCACCCACACCGACGCCCGCCGCGAGGCGTGTCGCGCCGGGGCGCGGGTGGCCACCATGCCGGGCATCCTGGAGGAGACCATGGTCCGGTGCCTGGCCGCCGATTACTACGCCATCGCCGAGCGGACCGAACAGGTCACCCGGCTGCTCAACGCCGGCCACCGGGTGCGCGTGACCACCGCCGCGGGGACCGACCTGGCGTTTTCCATCGAGGGCGTGAACGCGATTTCCTCCACCGGGCTCATCCACCAGCCGGGCGCCTTCGGCAACCTGCCGTCGGGCGAGTCGTACATGCGTCCGCTCGAGGGGACCGCCGAGGGTGTCGTGGTGGTGGACGGCTCCATGGCCGGCGTGGGCAACCTGCTGGCCATGGGCGAGACCATTCAGATCGCCGTGAACGGCGGCATCGCCACCACCATCACCGGCCGCGAGGCCGCGCGGAAGCTCGACGGGCTGCTCCGCGCCGTGGGCTCCGACGCGTACACCGTCGCCGAGTTCGGTGTGGGCACCAACGACGCCGCGCAGATCATCGGCAACATCCTGGAAGACGAGAAGGTGATGGGCACGATCCACATCGCCTTCGGCAACAACGTCTCCATGGGCGGCACGGTCAACGTCCCCATCCATCTGGACGGTATCATCCAGTCGCCCACCGTGGAGCTGGACGGCCGGCTCCTGATGGACAACGGTCGATTGTTGCTGGATTGATCGGGCGCTGTCGCGCGTCCCGGCTCCGGCCGCCGCCTACTCCGCGACGAGGCGGTGAAAGCGCTTCTTGCCCAGCTTGATGACGACGGCGCCGTCCGCCAGGTCCGCCTCGCCGAGGCGACGGGCGGTGCTCTCCACCTTCCGGTCGTTGACGGTCACTCCCCCCTGGCTGACGAGACGGCGGGCTTCGCCTTTGGACGGCACGAGCCCGGTCTCGATGAGCGCCTGGACGATGTCCAGGCCGTCGGCGAAGCGCGCGCGGGGGATCTTCGTCGACGGGATGATGTCGGCGGCCTCGACGCGGATGCCGGCGACGGCCGACGACGTGGCCACGCGCCCCTCCGGATCGGCCGAGCCGAACTGGCCCACCGCCGACAGGTACGCCTGGCGGGCCTTCTCCGGCCCGTGGGCCAGCGCGGTCGCCTCGTAGGCGAGGATCTCCTTGGCCCGGTTCAGCAACGGCGGCTGCAGCGCCCCGAGGCGCCGCACCTCGTCCATGGGGAGCAGCGTGAACAAGCCGAGAAAGCGCGCCACATCGGCGTCCTCGGTGTTGCGCCAGAACTGGTAGAAATCGAACACCGGGGTTCGCGCCTCCGCCAGCCAGACGGCGCCGGCGACGGTCTTGCCGAACTTCTCGCCGCTGGCGTTCATGAGCAGCGGGAACGTCAGGCCATACGCCTGCCGGTTGAGCATCCGCCGGCACAGGTCGGTCCCGGCCACGATGTTCCCCCACTGGTCCTGCCCACCCATCTGGACGAGGCAGTCGTGGTCGCGCATGAGCACGTAGAAGTCGTACGCCTGCAGGAGCTGGTAGTTGAACTCGAGGAAGGTGAGGCCCGTCTCGAGCCGGATCCGGTACGACTCGGCGGTGAGCATCCGGTTCACGCTGAAGTGGCGGCCGACGTCGCGCAGGAATTCGATGTAGTTGAGGGGGAGCAGCCAGTCGGCGTTGTTCAGCATGAGCGCCCGGTCCGCGTCGAACGAGATGAATTGGGCCAGCTGCCGCTGCATGGCGTCGCCGTTGGCGCGGATCCGCTCCAGGGTCATCATCTGGCGCAGCTCGCACTTGCCGCTCGGGTCGCCCACCATGCACGTGCCGGCGCCGATGAGGATGATGGGCCGGTGACCGGCATGCTGCATGTGCACCAGGGCCATGATGGGCACCAGGCTGCCCACGTGGAGGCTGTCGGCAGTGGGGTCGAAGCCGATGTAGCCGGTGACGGAGCGCCCCTGCCCGAACAGTTCCCGCAGGGACGGCTCGTCGGTGCACTGGTAGACGAAGCCCCGCTCTTCCAGGATATCGTACAGGTTCTGCGCGCTCATGGTGTCCCTCTCCGCACGTCAATGGCCGATCATTATACCAACCGGCGGGTCGCAGCGGACATGAAAAAATCGAGGCCGCCCCCGGGGGCGGCCTCGATGTTCACCGTCAGTTTCCGTCAGGCGGATCACGCCAGCGGCTTGCCGCAGCCGGAGCAGAACTTGGCTCCCGCCGCGTTGTCGACGCCACAGGCGCACTTGACCGGCGCGGCGGCCAGGGGCGCGCCGCACGCCGAGCAGAACTTGCCGCCCGGCGGGTTGTCCGCCTTGCACTTGGGGCACGGATTCAGGCTCACCGACTGGCCGCAGGCGGAGCAGAACTTCGCCCCCGGCGCCACCGCCGCCGCCTTGCAGTGCGGGCACACGGCCGCGGCGGCGCCCTGGGCGGTGCCCGCCGCCTGGCCGGCGGCCATCGCCTGGGAGATCATCCCGGGCATCATCATGCCGAACCCGGCGCCCATGCCGAGGCCCATGCCGGCGCCGGCCCCGCCCTCACCGCCGCCCTGTTCGGCGGCTTTCTCCATCGCCTTGGCGGCCTTGAACTGCATGAAGCGGCCCATGTCACCCACGGCACCCATGCCGGCCCGCTCGTCGATCATCTTCTGGACTTCTTCGGGCGGCGTGATGGCGGTGATGAAAAAGTCCACCAGTTCGATGCCGTACTTGCCGAAATCGTCGGTGATGCGCGATTTGCAGGCGACGCCCAGCTCGTCGTAGATGCTCGGCAGGTCGAAGATGCTCTCGAGGTTCTCGCCCAGGACGTCGTTGAGCCGGGCGACGATGAAGTCACGGAAATAATCCTCGATGCCGTCGGTGGTGACCACGCCCCGCGTCCCCACCACCTCGGCCACGAACACCCGCGGGTCGCGCACCTTGCACGAGTACTTGCCGAAGGCGCGCAGCCGCACCATGGCCAGTTCCTTGTCGCGGAAAACGATGGGCTCCTTCGTCCCCCATTTGAAATCGAGGAAGGTCTGCAGGCTGACGAAGTAGACCTGGGCCCGGAAGGGCGAGGTCCCGCCGAACGGCTTGCCGATGAGTCCGCCGAGCAGCGGGATGTTCTGGGTGGTCAGGGTGTGCCGCCCGGTGAGGAAGGTGTCCAGCGCCTTGCCGTCGCGGAAGAATACGGCGGCCTGGTTTTCCTGCACGATGAGCTGGGCGCCCAGCTTGATGTCGGCCGAGCCGCCGCTCTCGGGCCAGCGGTGGACGAACTCCTTGCCGGTGTTGTCGAAATACTGAATGATTTCAAGCGCCATGTGGATATCCCTCTACGGTTCGGATTCGGTCACTCACCAGCCAGGCCGCGAATGGAATTCTCGCGGTCGTTCCACCGGCTGTCCAAGGCTTCGAGCCTGTCCCGGCAGCCGTCCAGCGCCTCCTGGAACGCGGCGGCGTCCTTGGCCAGGTCGCGCAGCTTGGCCAGTTCGGCCACCAGCTCCTCCACGTCCTGAAGGGCCGCCTGGTCGAAGGCATAGAGCTGGTCCAGTTCGGCCTCGCGGACCTTGACGGCGTCGAAGAAGCCGCTGTAGCCGTGGCTGGCGTAGCGGATCTTGCTCTCCACCTGGTCCAGCAGATTGCTCACCGGCGTCACCCCGCCCAGCAGCTTGACCTTGCCGGCGTCGGTCACCGCCCGGGTGGCCTTGCGGAGGCTCTTTTTTCCCTCCATCAGCCGCTGGCTGACAAACTGCCGCAGCAGGTGGTCGGTTTCCCGGCGGTATTCCTTCTCCAAGTAACCCTTGAAACCGGGAATCTTCAGCAGGATGTTCTCGAGCCAGTTGCGCTGGCTGCCGCTCTTCTCTCGTGGATCCATGGACATCTCCTTGTGAAAGATCACGGCATCTGTTTGCCGCGGGGGTCATTGATAGCAGCCGGCGCCCGCGCCGGCGGCTCAGATCACGGTGTTGTCCGGCAGGACGGTGTTCTTCGGAATGATCACGATCCCGTCGCACACCACATACTGGTCGGTCTCGAAGTTCTGCGCGTTGTCCTTGTTGAGGATCTGGACGTTGTTGCCGATGCGGACGTTCTTGTCCAGGATGGCCCGGCGGATGGTGCAGTAGTTGCCGATGCCGATGTCAGGCCGGCCCAGACGGCGGTTTTCGTTGAGCATGACCGTATCTTCGAGGTAGTCGGCGCCCATGATCATGGAGTCCCGGATCTCGGTGCCGCTCCCCACCCGCGAGCGGATGCCCAGGATGGAATTCCAGACCAGCGCCCCGCTCAGCACGCACCCTTCCGAGACGATGGAGCTGTGGATCTGGCAGCGGAAGATCTTCGAGGACGGCAGGAAGCGGGCGTGCGTGTAGACGGGGTAGGCGGCGTCGTAGATCTCAAACTCGGGGTTGGCCTTCGTCAGCTCCAGGTTGGCCTGGTAGAACGACTTGATGGTCCCGATGTCGGACCAGTAGCCGTCGAAGGGGTAGCCGTAGACGTTCAGGTTCTTGATGGCGTGGGGGATGATGTCCTTGCCGAAGTCGTTGAACCGCTCGACGCGGAGCAACTCGGCCAGCACCTCGGTATTGAACAGGTAGATGCCCATGGAGGCCAGGTACGGCTTGGCGTTGAGCACCGCGTGGTACTTCTCGGGGATCGCCGCGATCTCCTCCGCCGTGAGACGCAGCGGCGCCGCCCGATCCAGCGGCGGCTTCTCGACGAAGTCCACGATGCGGGTGTTCCGATCCACCTTCATGATGCCGAAGCCGGGCACGTCCGCTTCGAGCACGGGGATCATGGCGACGGTGACGTCGGCGCCCTTCTCCTGGTGGAACCGGAAGAAGTCGCGGTAGTCCATGCGGTAGAGCTGGTCCCCCGAGAGGATGAGGAGGTGGCTGGTGTGGCCCGTGTCAAAATGCCGGAAGCACTTGCGCACGGCGTCGGCCGTCCCCTGGAACCAGTCGCGCGACTCGTGGGTCTGCTCGGCGGCCAGGATGTCCACGAAGCCGTTGGTGAACATGTCGAAATGGTAGGTCTGGGCGATGTGCCGGTTGAGCGACTCGGAGTTGAACTGGGTCAGGACGAAGATCCGCCGGATGTCCGAGTTGAGGCAGTTGCTGATGGGGATGTCGATGAGGCGGTACTTGCCCGCCAGAGGGACGGCGGGCTTGGAGCGGTCCTTGGTCAGCGGGTACAGCCGGGCGCCCTGGCCGCCGCCCAGGATGATGGCACTCAGGTTCTTCATGCACGCCCCCTCGGTAGCGGTGCCCTCATTATAAGCGGAAATACTGGTCACGGCACAAGGGAAATGCTGTTTTCTATGGGGGATATCCCACCGATCGCGCCATGCGCGGGAGGCGGTGCGGCCGCGGAGCGGGCCGTCAGGATCGCGGGCGGGGGTCGTCCGCCGCCGGGTCAAGCTGGTCCACGTCCGCCTGTTCCACGATCTCCAGGCCGTAACCGTGCAGCGCCGTGAACCGGCGCGGATGGCTGGTGAGCAGGATGATGCGATCCAGTCCCAGTGAGCTGAGGATCTGGGCCCCGATGCCATAACTCTTCTGGTCGTCCTGCTGGTACAACTCCGCGCCATAGGAGTAGCCGGGGCCGTGCGCGCCGACGCGGCAGGCGCGGATCTCCTGCAGCAGGCGCGGCTCGTCCTGCCCCACCCGCAGGTAGAGCACCACGCCCCGGCCCCGGGCCTGGATGAACTGCAGGCATTTGCGCAGGTAGGCGCCGGACGGATTGTGGCGCGACAGAAAGACGTCGCCCGGGACCGACTCGGCATGCACCCGCACGTGGACCGGCTCGTCGCCCCGGACGTCGCCCATGACCATGGCCAGGTGCTGGCGGTGGTTCAGGCGGTTCTGGAACACCCGGGCGGTGAAGCGGCCGAACTCGGTGTCCAGTTCGGCGCTTTCGACCTCGGTGACAAACTGCTCCGTGCGGAGCCGGTACTGGATCAGGTCGGCGATGCTGACGATCCTGAGGTGAAAGCGCGCGGCGAACTCGCGCAGCTGGGGCAGGCGGGCCATGGTCCCATCCGGGTTCATGATCTCGCAGATCACGCCGGCCGGGTAGAGCCCGGCGATCCGGGCCAGGTCCACGGCCGCCTCGGTCTGGCCGGCGCGCTCCAGCACACCGCCCGGGCGGGCCCGCAAGGGGAACACGTGGCCCGGCCGGGCCAGATCACACGGCCGCGTGGCGGGGTCGATGGCCGCGCGGATGGTGGTGGCCCGATCGGCGGCGGAGATGCCGGTGGTCACCTCGCGCTTGGCTTCGATGGATACGGTGAACGCCGTTCCGAAATTCGACGTGTTCTCGGTGACCATCAGCGGGATCTGCAGCTCCTCCAGGCGCTCGACGGTGAGCGGCAGGCAGATGAGTCCGCGGCCGTGCATGGCCATGAAATTGACGGCTTCGGGGGTCACCCGTTCCGCGGCCAGGGTCAGGTCGCCCTCGTTCTCCCGGTCCTCGTCGTCGATGACGATGACCATCCGCCCGGCGCGGATGTCTTCGATGGCTTCTTCGATGCGGTCCAGTGTCACCGGCTGACGTCCTCCCGTATCCGAATCCGCCCAATTGTAATACAGTCGCCCGCCGAATGGAACCGGCGAGCCGCGCGGGCGCGTCCGGTGTCGGGTGGGTCAATCGCCGGCCGGCTCCCCCGGCGCCGCGTCTCCCAGGTCGGCCGGGTTCTCGATCCCCTTCCCCAGCGCCCGGGTCAGCACCGTGATGCCCAGCAGGAACAAGTACGTGGACACGTGGATGCAGATGGCCCACCCGGCATGCTCCGCCAGGTGCTCGCGCATGCCGGGCAGGAAATCGTACTCCTCGAGGTAGACGACGTTCCAGTGAGCGTCGAGGACGGGATACGCGTCGAGGAAGAATCCGCGGCCCCGGTGCGTCTGGTGGAAGCGGTCCGGCGCGTCCAGCGGCAGTCGCGACAGGGCGGTGTCCCCCCAGATCACCCGGCCGGTCCGGTCCGCCAGCAACACCCGCCCCCGCTCGGGCAACAGCGCCTGGTTGCGGACGAACTCCTCGACGATGGGCCGGGCGCCGCACCGGAGCATCAGCCAGCCCGCCTCCCGGCCGTCGGCCAGGAAGATCCGCTCCCCCATGGTGAACCACGGCTCCGCCGAATCCGTGAACAGCCGGGTCACCCCGAACGAGTCCCGCGCCCAACCGTCCAGTCCCTGCTCCGAGCCCACGTAGAAGGCGGTCCGGCTGCGGAAATCTGCGTCGTCGCGGGAGACGAACTCCAGGTTCCGGATCCCGTCGTGGGACTTGAGGACCAGGAGCAGCAGCTCGTCGATCGCATCCCGGTTCTCCGGGATCATCCGGATCCGCCAGGCGCAGAGCCGCTGGACCTGACGCAGTTCGTCAAGCTGCGCTTGGATCTTCATGCCGTGCACCTTATTCCAGTAGGTCCGGTTGCGGATCCACTGGGTGCGCGCCGCCTCACGGTGCTGGAACCACGCCTGGGACGCCAGCACCGCGTGGACCGGCAGCGGCAGCAGGCACAACGCCAGCGCCCCCACGACGAGCCAGTTGCTCTGGAAAACCAGTGTCCGGCGGCTCCAGAGGCCCCAGCGGTTCTCGATCAGGACGCCCATGCGGCGCGCCTCGGGCGGGATGAACTGGAAGATGAGCTCGCCCGGGAACACGAGGAGGATGGCGAAGTAGAGGCTGGTGGACAGCAGCAGTTCCCACCCCGGCGCCTCCACCCACTGCAGGAAGTACACCCGCCGGAACACCGCGTAGAACAGCCCGTTCACCAGCGGCACCAGCACCAGGCCGGCCGCGCCGTACGTCAGCAGCGCCCGCATTTCCAGGCGGCGCATCCGGGCGAAGCAGCGGTCCCGGACGATCGGCACCACCGTGCCGTTGATCATGTACACCGCCAACGAGGCCAGGTACAACGCGGCCGAGTGCTCCCCCGGCCGGATGAGGTAGGCCGCGGTGACGGCGATGAACGGGCTGACGACGCCGCCCCAGATGCCGAACAGGATGCCCCCGAGGATCACCAGCACGTAGCTCGGATCGATGAGCACGGGGAATGTGCCGAGGAAGACCCGCACCGGGCCGATGAGCACCCCCGGGAACAGGAGCACGGCCCAGAACAGGCTCACGGCCAGAATCTTCCAGCTGAATTCATCCGATGACAGCGTCATCCGGAGCTTCCGTCGCAGGACGAGAATGGAAATACCCATCCAAAGTACCAGAACGCCCCCGCGTTGCAAAGGGAAAACATCTGTGCTACCATCGCCCCACAATAGCGACCCCCACGGACTTTTGCCCGCGGATGCCGGGTTTGGCGGAACGGGCGAAACGGGAGACGAGATGGGAGACTCCGCGTTCCAAACCGATTTGAACCAGCTGGTGACCTCGTTTTTCAAGTACCTGAGTGACGAGATCACCCCGGCCAACGCCCAGGACACCCTCCAGCTCGTCCTGCGCACCGAGGGGAAGGGCTTGTTGGAGCCGGCCCAGGTGGCCAAGCTCTGCAACCACTGGGCCGTCGGCCAGAACAAGAAATCGGGCATCCCCATCTACCAGTGCCTCGGCACCACCGTCCTGCGGATTTACCAGGCCGACTCCTTCTGCTCCCTGCGCCAGTTTCAGCTGGAAAAATTCATCAAGCCGTTCATCAACGAGCTGTACCGTCTCTGCCCGGCGGAGGAGCGGGACATTTTCAAGGAGGAACTGCCCAACATCAAGCGTCAGTTCCTCAAATCACTCGAGGCGGAAACCCAGACGGCCATGCCGGAATACGAGGTCCAGTTCCACGTGGACGACACCACCCAGGTCACGGAGGGCGAGTGGATCCAGATCACCGGCGAGCGGTTCGCCCTCCTCATGGACAAGCTGACCCCGGTCATCGACGACCCCGCGCTAACCCCGGACGCCCGCCGGGCCCAGGTTCACGAGTTGATGGAGGAGATTCAGAAGACCTTCACCAACATCATCCACGACCAGACCCTCAAGGAACGGCTGATCGCCCTGATCGAGAAGGCCCGCCTGCTGCTCAACCGGCGGCACATCGAGGCGGCCAACGAGATCCTCGGGTTCGTGGCCCAGACGGTGGATCAGCGCAAGGACCAGTTCCTGGAGCGGGAAGTCGCCAGCGTGCTCACCCTGAGCTCCATCGACACCTCCTTCCTCGACGAGTACCTCCGCGATCCGGAGCGGAAGAAAATCCTGAAGCCCCTGTTCTCCAACATATTTGAGACCCGCCCCACCAACCTGCTGGGCAGCCTGGTCCAGGAGCAGGGCGCCGAGGGGCGCAAGCGCCTGCTGCAGTTCCTGACGGTCTACGAGCCGGAGATCTTCTACCAGATCATCGCCGAGCTCCAGAGCCAGCAGCTGACCCGCTGGTACTACAAACGCAACCTGATCTACCTGCTGGGCCGGCTGCAGAAGCCGGCGGATTTCCCCGTGCGGGACATCCTCGACATGATGCTCGCCTACATCCACCCGGACGTCTTCCCCGCCCTGACGCAGGAGGCGGTCCGCAGCTATCTCAACTTTGACACCATGGGCGGGCTGCAGCTCGTGCTTCAGATCGCCACGGCGCCCCATGTCTCGGACGCCATCCGGCTGGACAAATTCTACAAGCCCGAGGTTTTGGACGAGTTCAAGTCCAGCGTCCTGAAGGGCGCCGGCGAGTTCGATTTCTCCAAGCATACTCGGGCCGTCCAGATGATCCTGGACGCCATCCGCCAGGAATTGGGCAAGGCGACCGTCGTCATGGGCCGCGTCATCGGGGGCTTGAACCCGAAGGTGGTCACCGGTCTCATCGAGTTGCTGTCGACCACGCCGTCGCGCCAGGCCGAGGACGGGCTGAAGAGCGTTGGGGGGGACTTCAAGATCGCCGTGGTCCAGACCGCGGTCCAGCAGACGCTGGAGGCGATGGCCAGAGAGCGGAAAACGTTTCTCTGAGGTGCGGGGGGACGCCCGGGATCACGGGCCGGAATCGGTGCGCCAATACTCTTCCGCGAAAACGGGCAGTTCGATCACGTAGCCGATGCCCTTGCCGGTTTCGGCCTCGGTGAAGATCACGCCGCCATGGTTGCGGACTACGGTGAAGCAGAAAGCGAGCCGGACGCTGGCGTCTTCAAGCGGCTGATCCGGAGCTTGAACGAGCGCCTGGACTTCCGGCATGTTCGACGGCACGACGCCGGGGCTGCCGTCGGTGATCACAACCTGGACCATCTCCAGGCGTTTGAGCATCGCAATGTCGAGGACACCGCCGCCATGGTCCTGAGCCAGGGTCTGGGCGGCCAGATCGATCAGGGTGCGGAACACCTGGGCGATGTTCTCGCGCTCGAGATACAGCTCGGGCAGGTCCGGTTCCATGTTCAGGTTCAGGGTCACACCCAGCTTGTGGATCATGGGTCGGAGCTCGGCCGCCAGGCGCTCGAGGAGCGCGTTCAGCCGGACCGGCACCTTCTCCACGGGGCGGTGCTCGGCCGAGGCCACCAGGTTCTTGACGATGACGATGGCCCGGGTCAGCTCCCGGTCGATCTTGCCCAGAATATCCCGCGCTCCCTCGTCGTCGGCCAGCTTCCGGCCCAGCATCTGGACGTAGCCGGATACCGCGGCCAGCGGATTGTTCAGCTCGTGGGAGATCCCCTCGATCAGCGAGCCCACCGAAGAAACCCGCGTCTGGAGGCGCTCCTGCCGGGCCATTTTCTTCTCGCCCGTGATGTCCTTGGCGACGATGATGGCGCCCTGGAAGCCCGACACCGGGTCGTGCAGCGGCGTGGCCACGAGGCGGATCACCTTGCCGTACGGATCGGCCAGCGGCAGCTCGATCTCCATCAGTTCCTGCCCCTGCCGGCCCAGCCGGTCGCAGATCGCCCCCTGCACCTCGCTGAACTTGTCGAAGAACGCCCCCTTCTCGAACTCGCTCAGACCGCCGAGAAAGACCTTTCCGGACGGGTTCAGCAGGGTCAGGTGGAAGTCGTCGGTCATCAGCATGACGCCGTCGGCCAGCTTCTCCATCAGCTTCTGGAGGCCGAGGCCGGACATCCGGCTCAGGTCCCCGGCCTGCCGCCGCCGGCACCGGTCCAGGTTCAGCAGGCTGGAGATCACTCCCGCGATGACGGAGAAGAACTGGATCTCGTGCCGGGACACCCGCCGGTGGTTGCCGGCAGCGACATTGAGCACGCCCCAGACCCGGCCGGGGAGCCGGAGCGGCACCGCCAGGTGGGTTCGGATCACGGTCCCGGCCGCCGGCCCGAAGCATGGCTCGAGGCGCTTGAGCGAGATGGGCTGGGCCGTGCGGAAGACGTGGTCCATCACCGCCGCCCGCAGTTCGGCGTTCCGCTCGGGATCCACCGTTTCGCGGTCCACTCCTTTGTGGGCAATGAGCTGGGCCGGTCCGGATTCGTCCGGCTGGTGGTAGATCCAGACGGCGGTGTAGTCGCGGAAGCTCAGGATCAGGTCGAAAATGCGCTCCAGGTTGATCTGAATGTTGTCCTGTTCGGCCACATGCTGGAACACGTCCACCAGGGTGAGGAGCATCTCCTGGTAGACGTACACGATGTTGCTGGGGGGGTTGCTTGCGTCTGAACCCATTTAAGCCGCCGGACTCGATCTTTTTCTTGACCCTGTTTGCAATTTTACTTAAAGTATCAACATCTTGTGACAGACGTTACGGTTTCATGAAGGAATCGCTTTTATTCGAAGAGGCCCTCGGCGAATTCGGGAAAGGCCTCTACCACAAGGCTATCGCGTCCTTCCGCGAAGCCGCCGCCCGGGATTCCGAGGCCGACGGCACGTACGCGTCCCTCTCTAAAGGTTTCATTCTAGAATGCTACAAGCTCCTTGGCATCAAATATACCTCACAACAACTGCACAAGCAAGCGCTGGACATCCTGGGCCAGGGGCTGATCGAATACCCGGATCACAGCATCCTGCTGCTTTACAAGGGGATCATTCTCAACAACTCGGGCAACTTCCCGGCGGCGGTGAGGGTGTTCGAGGCGATCTTCACCCGTGAGCCCAACTTCCCCAGTATCCGGATCTGCCTGGGGATCGCTCTACTCAACCTGGGCAGCCTGGATCGCACCGAAGAAATCCTGCACGATGCCATCGCGCTGCCCCCCTTCGATGCCACGGTCTATCACCTGCTGGCCATCGCCCGGTTCCGGCGGCGCATGTACGCCGAGGTCGAGAAGATGGTTCTGCGGGCCCTGGAATTCAAGCGCCCCTTTCCCGAAGCTCAACTGGACCTGATGGCCGCCCACATCGTGCTCAAGCGCTACGCGGACGCCTTCCGGATCCTGGAGGAGCTGATCCCGTTTCTCAAACAGCGGAATCGCTTCCAGATCCCTCTCGGCTTTCTCGCCCGGCAGCTGCGGTTGGACGCCGGCCACCCGCTGCTGCGCAAATATCCGTTACCAAAAAGCGACATCGACGTCTCCGAGGCCGCCGTGCACAAGTGGGTGGACGAGCGGTTCCACAAGACCATCGAGATTGACGTGCAGGCCCTGCCCTTCCAGGATCCGGAGGGGGACATCATCCGCAACTCATGGTTCCGACAACTCCTGGTGAAGCATTACCAGAACCTGCTGGTGGACGGCGTGGACCTGCCGGAAGTGTACTTCCGCCTGGGCCGCGAGGCCCAGCGCCTTAAAAAGCACTCCGAGGCGCTGGAGTACTTCCGCCGGTGCCTGCTCCGCAATCCTAAGTTCGTGCCCGCCAGGATCAGCATGGGCTTCTGTTACAAGGATCTGGGGCGCGCTGCGGAGGCTCTGGAGAAATTCGAGGAGTCGTACCGCGACTTCAAGAGCATTCCCGAGACCATCCTGTTCAGCAACGAGTCACCGGCTGACGAAAAGATCGGCACCGAGAAGGCCGATCTGCTGCGCGCCGAGGTCCACATCCTGAACCTGGCCCTGGGGCAGAACCCCGGCTTCGCCGACCTGTACTACAACCTGGGCCGGCTCTACTACTACCTGGAGCAGCCCGACGAGGCGTACCAGAATTTCGAGAAGGCGTGCACGCTGAACCCGTTCTTCATCCGCGCGATCATCGGCCAGGCGCTCACGCTGATGCAGCTGAACCAGACCGAGCGGGCCAGTGCGCTGCTCAACTCCCTGACCACCCGCAACAACCTGTTCTGGAAGGTGGTGTACAACCTGGCGGTCCTGCACCACCAGGCCGGCAACGTCCCCCGGGCCCGCGAGCTGCTCGAGGAACTGCTCCCCCTGGAGAATGAGTTCGCCGCGATGGCCCGCGACCTGCTGGCCAAGCTGCCGTCCTGACCCCTGCCCTCCCGCAATATTCATGTGGTGCAGATATCCCGCCTGCCGTAGCGCGCGTTCGACGAACGCGCGTCTGTGTGGCGCCGGCGTTCCGCCTGCTCCGGATCGAACCGGCGATGCGGCGAGCCGGCGATGGCGTGTGATCAGTGTCTTTTCCAGATGGACACGCAATCAGAATTGTCAGGTTTCAGTGCTCGCAGCCAACCAACGCTCACGCGTTTTTCTGTTCACTGTTCACTGTTCACCTTTTACTGTTCGCGCGGCACGATCACAGTGCCTCGCGGCCTCCGGCCGCGAGTTCGGCCACGGCACGATCGCGCGATACTCGCATCACCGCCCTCTGCCGTCTTCGACGAACGCGGCCCGAAGCACGATCCCGCCGTGCCGGCGGCGGCGGCGTGTAGCCCGGACCGAAAGGTCAGGGAAGTCGAGGCGCGCGGAAGGGCAATAAGCTCCGCAGGAGCGACGGGGAAAGGGGAGACGATTGGGGACTCCATTTTCGGACCCAATCAATGGCTGTACCGTACGGCGAATGGGGACATCCAGTT
>JAGOHA010000203.1 GCA_017996395.1 Acidobacteriota bacterium
TGCTGGAGGAGCTGATCCGGTTCGATTCGGCCAACCCGTTCGTCTGCCACGAGACGGACCCGGAGGATCCCGCCACCTGGAAGCTGGAGGGAAACGAGATCCGCATCGCCGAATACCTGGAACCGCTGCTGCAGTTCGCGGGTTTCACCGTGCGACGGCAACCGGTGCACGAAGGGCCCGACGGCACGGTGTACTACAACCTCCTGGCGGAGAAGGGACTGGGCCCCGCATCGATCCTGTTCTACGGCCACATGGACACGGTCACGGCGCGCCCGTGGCTGAGCCGCGAGCAGGCACTCACGCCGGCGCGGAGCATCCGCCGCATCGACGGCATGGACCGCGAGATCATGACCGGCCTGGGCGCCAACGACATGAAGGCGGGGCTGGCCGCGGCGCTCGAGGCGCTGGCGCCGCTGGAGCCCGACGGCTGGCGCATCAAGCTGGCGTTCGGTGTGGACGAGGAGTTCTACTCCACGGGCGGCTACGTCCTGTCGCGCAGCGACTTTATCGACGACGTCCGCGCCGTGATCATCCCCGAAACCGGCGACGGCCCCAACACCCGCCACGGCACCGGTACCATCACCCTGGGCCGGCTGGGGCGCTGCGAGTGCGTCATCGATGTCGCCGGCACCGGCGGACACGGCGCCCAGGCGCACGACCCGGCGCTCGTGAGCGCCGCCGCCGAGACGGTGAAGATCGCCGCGCGGCTGGAGCGGCTCCGCGCCGAGTACCAGGAGCGGTTCACCTTCTGCGCCGAGCCGATGCCCGCGGCGGAGGCCACCGGGGAGATCTCCGGCAGCACCTTCGTGAGCCGCGTCGAGGCGGGCGACGGGTCGCTCTCCATCCCGTCGGCGGGGCGGATCCTGGTGAGCTTCCAGCTCACACCCGGCGTCACCGTGGCCAGCCGCCTCAAGCTCCTCGAGGATCTGGTGGCGGCGATGTACGCCTCAGGCGAGCTGGCGCGGGTCACGGTGTCCGGCGAGTTCCGGCCCGTGCGGGTATCGCTGCGCCAGCGCCCCACCCCCTTCAACGAGGCCTTCTGCACGCCGGCGGACCACCCGTTCACGCGATACGTCCGCGGCGTCGTGGACGAGACGGTGGGCTTCCGGGCGTTCAACATGGGCTGGTCCAACGCCGACGAGAACCTCTTCGCCATGGCCCGCCCGGAGCTGCCCATCCTGAACCTGTCGCCGCGCGGGCGCGACTGCCACAAAGCGGACGAATGGGTGGA
The DNA here is from genome assembly GCA_017996395.1 of Acidobacteriota bacterium. Classification (GTDB taxonomy): domain Bacteria; phylum Acidobacteriota; class JAAYUB01; order JAAYUB01; family JAAYUB01; genus JAAYUB01. The sequence goes on from JAGOHA010000203.1 coordinate 1,232, forward strand.
ACTGGCCAGCGTTCACGAACTCGTTCGCATCCTGCACGCCACCGCCGTGCGGTTCGGGGAATATCTCAAGGTGAGTCGGTGAATCGGCTCGCGAAGGCGCGAAGGCGCCAAGCGGATTTTTTGTCCATGGAATGGCGAGTGGGGTAGAAACGGACCCGGTGGGATGTGGAACCATCAACCATCAACAATTACCGATCAACGATCAACCATCGACCATGCCGAGCCTGTGAATTGAAGAAACTTGCCAGCCGGGTGCCGGCGGGACGGAGGAGCGTGAGATGAACACGGAGACCTTCGGCTGCCATCGGTGCTGGCCGCCGTGGGCGTCGGCGGCCTGGGAGGCGTTCCTGGCGCTGTCCGTGGAAGCCGAACTCGTGGACGAGTCCCACTTCGCCGTCGCCATCCGCGCGTGCGCGGGCTGTGGACAGCGATTTGTCATCGTGTTCACGGAGCTCATTGACTGGGTGGACGGCGAGGATCCCCAGGACTGGACGGTGCTCCCCGTTACGGCGGCGGAGGCCGCGACGCTGATCGAGGCCGGCGGCGCCGCCATCGCGCCGGCCCTGGCCGCCTTGGCGCCCCGCCGGCGCTCCCTGCGCCGCGAGTTCCCGAAGGGGAGGCGGCCGAGGGTGCACTGGGATAGCGGGATCATTGTCGGCCCGCACGACTGAGGGGATGCCGCCTCGGGAGGAGCGAACCGGCGAGCCGGCGAAGGAGCGAACCGGCCCGCAGTCGAGGGATCTACCGCCAACCATCATCAACTATCAACTATCAACTATCAACCATCTCCTTAGGGATCGGTAACAAGCCCCGAGCCTCGAGCCTCGTTCCCGATGCCCGTTCGGTTCAGACCTGCCGCCGGAAGACCTCGTCCCAGTTCAGCCGGGCGGTCAGCTGCATGGTCGCGAACAGAGTGGCGACGCAGAGCGCGCTGATCACCAGACCGGTGTACCCCTCGAAGAAGAACGTGTAGGAGAAGCCCACCTGGTACACGAGCTGGGAGACGCCCACCTCCGCCAACGCGAAGCGCAGACCGGCCACGAGGCGCATGTAGGTGAACACCAGCAGCACGGAGACGGCGGCGCAGATGGCGAACGCCACGTGGATGTCCACGTGGTCCACCAGGTACGCCAGCAAGAGGTGGAAGCTGAAGAACGCCGCGGCGAGAAAGAAGTAGTGCATGGGGTGCAGGTTGACCCCGCGCCGCGTGGTGAGCACCAGCACCAGGAAGAAGAACAGGAACAGCGACACGGGCGCCGCGGCGGTGACGGCGGCCACCCACGGCCCCGGGTTCAGGCGGTGGGGCAGGCCGATGCCCACGCGGTCGTCGGTGAAGACATTGGTGAAGCGCCAGGCCAGGCGCCAGCCGCCGTCGCGGTGCTCCTTGGCAGCGGGCGAGATGCCGCCGGCGGGAAAGTCGAAGCCGTCGAAGTCGGTGTCCATGGTCAGGGTGAAGTCCCGGACCTGCGCGACTTTCTCGCCGAAGCGGTACCACCACTCGTCGAGGCCCTGGGAGTCGTAGGCCACGTCCAGCCGGGCCTCGCCGCCTGGCGCCACCCGCGTGCGGACCCGGATCTTGCCGTCGGTCACGGGGACCTCGGTCACGGGCCGACCGGCCACGACCAGGCGGAAGTTGTCGAGCCGGGCGTCGCCGGCGGGGAAGGGGAAGGTGATCCACACGTCGCGCGCCTCGGCGGTGGTGTTGCGGAAGCGGTAGGCCGCCTCGAAATGCACCCGGTAGGTGGCGTACCAGAGGAGGCCCTTGCGGCGGTGGTCCACCGCGAGCCGCACCTTGATGTCGCTCCCGGCCAGGGGGAGGACGTGGCTCACTTCGTCCTCCTTGTGTTCCACGACCGGCTGCTTGTCGCGCCACACGGTCACTTCGCGGAGCACGCGCTCGGTGTAGCCGGCTTCGGGCGCCGGCTGGGTCTGGGGGGAACCCCAGAGCTGGCCCACGGCGTGGCGGAGTTTGTCCTGCTGGCTCTCGGTCCGGTAGACGATGGTGCCGCTCAGCGCCAGCCAGGCGATGGCGGTGGCGACGAAGATCAGCCCGATGGCCAGGATGCGGAAGACGGGACGCATGGTCACCTCCGGTGGAAATATGGGCGGTCACGGGTCCCGCCGGCGACCATCATGGCGGCCGCGTGTGAAGACAAAATGAAGTCGCGGAGAAATCGGGGGGAATTCGGAGCAACGAGTTTCACCGCAGAGAACGCAGAGGACACAAAGGGATCACTTGGCTTCCATTGATCATTTTTCATTGACCATTTGTCATCGGGCATTTCGAATTATTGGTTATTGGTAATTGCTTAATTGTGATTGGATATTTGAAGCCGAGCCGGGGCTTGCTGGACGAGGTTGGAATGGAAATGGGTGAATCGGTGAATGGGTGAATCGGTGGATCGGAGTGTTGGTAAGAGTGTCAGATCCGGGCTAAATCATAAACAAACTCTGTGTCCTCTGTGCCT
>JAGOHA010000073.1 GCA_017996395.1 Acidobacteriota bacterium
CCGAGCCCCGAGTTCAGTCTGGAGCCCGTCGCCGCCGAGTTGGCCGGCCTCCTCGGCCGCAAGGTCGGTTTCGCGACGGACTGCGTGGACGAGCCGGCCCGGCAGGCCGTCCAGGCCATGCAGCCCGGCGACGTGCTGCTGCTGGAGAACCTCCGTTTCCACAAAGAAGAGGAGCAGAACAACCCCGGCTTCGCCGAGCAGCTGGCCGGCCTGGCGGAAGTTTACGTCAACGACGCGTTCGGCACGGCCCACCGCGCTCATGCCTCCACGGAGGGCATGACCCGCTTCTTCAAGGAACGGGCGGCCGGCCTGCTGATGGAGCGGGAGCTGCATTACCTGGGCAAGGCGCTGAGCGAGCCGGAGCGGCCGTTCGTGGCCATCCTCGGCGGCGCCAAGGTCTCGGATAAAATCGAGGTGATCACCAACCTCATGGGCAAGGTGGACGCGCTCCTGATCGGCGGCGCCATGGCCTACACCTTCCTCAAGGCCCGCGGCGAGGCGGTGGGTCAGTCCCTCGTCGAACCGGACAAGATCGAACTGGCCGCCCGCCTCCTGCTCCAGGCGGCGGAGCGGGGCCTGGAGTTCCTCCTGCCCGTGGACCATGTGATTGCCGACCGGATCGCTGAGGACGCCCGGGTGAATACGACGGACCCCGGCGACCCGATCCCCGACGGCTGGATGGGTGTCGACATTGGGCCCATGACCTACATGGTGTATGCCCGGAAGATCCAGCAAGCCCGGACGATCCTCTGGAATGGGCCCATGGGAGTGTTCGAGATCCGTCCGTTCGCCAACGGAACGCAGTCTGTCGCCAAGGCGGTCGCCGCGTCGTCGGCCTGCAGCATCATCGGCGGCGGCGATTCGGTGTCCGCCGTCCAGCAGTCCGGCGTCGCCGACGCGATCACGCACATATCCACCGGCGGCGGCGCCTCACTGGAATTTCTGGGCGGTCTCGAGCTGCCCGGCGTCACCGCGCTCAGCGACCGCTGATCATCGACGCGGGCCGGACCTGATCGACCCGCGGTCGTGGGAAAACAGATACCCAAAGGAGATAGTCAATATGGCACGCAAGCCGATGCTGGCCGGCAACTGGAAAATGAATCTCACCAACCCGGAGGCGGTCAAGCTGGCCGGGGAACTGACGGCCGCGGTGGGCCAGCTGGCGGACCGGGACGTCCTGGTGGCGCCGCCGTTCACCGCGCTGTCGGATGTCCGGCGGGCGCTGGACGGCAGCCGGATCCTGCTGGGCGCCCAGAACCTCTACCCGGCCGATTCCGGCGCGTTCACCGGCGAAATCTCGCCGATCATGCTCCTGAGCGCCGGGTGCACCCACGTGATCATCGGGCACTCCGAGCGGCGCCAGATCCTGCAGGAAACCGATGACCTGATCGGCCGCAAGGTAATAACCGCGCTGCGCAAGGGGATGACCCCCATCCTGTGCGTCGGCGAAACCCTCGAGCAACGCGAACGCGGCGAAGCCGAGCCGGTGGTCAGCGCCCAGCTCCGGACGGCCTTAAAGGACTTGACACCCGGGGAAGTTTTCCGTATTATCCTCGCCTACGAGCCGGTCTGGGCGATCGGGACCGGCCGCACGGCTACCCCGGCGCAAGCCCAGTCCATGCACGCGTTCATACGTTCCGTTCTGACCGAATTGTATGATCCGCAGGTGGCTGGCAGTCTGCGCCTGCTATATGGCGGGAGCGTCAAACCGGACAACATCAGCGCCCTGATGGCCGAATCCGACATCGACGGCGCCCTCGTCGGGGGAGCCAGTCTCAAGGCGGATGATTTTGTGCGGATCGTGAAATTTTGACGAAGGCGGGAGATTGATGGTCAACTTGATTTTGGTGATTCACCTGATTTGCTGTTTCATCCTGATCCTGGTGATCTTGCTGCAATCCGGCAAGAGCGCCGATCTGGCCGGCGCGTTCGGGATGATGGGCTCCCAGACCGCCTTCGGTCCCCGGGGCACGGCCACGCTGCTGAGCAAGGTAACCACCGGCGCAGCGATCATCTTCATGGTCAGTTCGCTGGCGCTGTCGTTCATGATGAGTTCGGCCAGCGGCGGCTCCTCGATCATGGACCGCAAATCACCGGAGAAGGGCAAACCCGCCACCAGCGCACCGGCCAAGCCCACTCCGGCTGCCCCGGCACCCGCCTCCGATCTGCAGGGCGCCCAGCCCCTGGATGTCAAGGTCGGTGGAGGCACCGTTCAGGGCGTTCAGGCCAAGCCTCTGTCCCAAGCTGAAGTCGACGCGCTGCTGAAGGAGCAGGCCGAGAAGCGCCAGCAGGCGCCCGCGTCCGAGCCAAAGAAGAAGTGACAACCGGCTGGCTGATCGTCAGCCAACGCCGCGATGATCTTTGAGGATGCCGAAGTGGTGGAACTGGCAGACACACCATCTTGAGGGGGTGGCGCTCTACGGGGCGTGCGGGTTCAAGTCCCGCCTTCGGCACCATTATTTCAAGCCTTCCGGCACCGGAAGGCTTTTTTATTTGTGGCCGCCCCGTGGTCGGTTACAATAGATTCTCAGGTTGGATTATTAATCTTTATTCAAGAGTGGAACTTTTCGACACCCGCCTGCGTTCTTGTAGGTGGGAGTCATGAAAGGAGCACCGGTTGGAACCGCAATCGGATCAGGTCTTAGTCGAGTGCTGCCTTCAAGGAGATCATGATGCGTGGGCACAGCTTGTCTACCGTCACCAGAAGCTCATCTACAACCTCGCGTACCGCTTCACGACCCGGTTCGATCGAGCCGAGGACATGACCCAGGAGATTTTCATGAAGATCTACCGGTCGCTGGCCTCCTTTCAAAAACAGCGGGGTGAATTCAAGAGCTGGATGATGGTCATGGCGCGCAACCACCTGATCGACAACCTGAGGAAGGAGAAGAAGGGCTGGAACCGCGTGGGCGGTACCGATGAGTTGGAAAAGCTGGATTTCCCCACCGGCGGCGGTTCGGATCCGGCCAGGCAACTGGAGCAGAAAGAGCGGATCGAATTCGTCCATGACTGCCTGCGGACGCTCTCACCCGACCTGCGCGCCGCGCTGCTCCTCCGGGAGATCGAAGGTTTGAGCTATGAGGAAATCGCCGACCAGTTCCGAATCCCCCTCGGGACCGTCAAGTCCCGCATCAATCGAGGTCGGATCGAGCTGGCCCGCATCATGAACATGAAGAAGATCAGGCTCCTGTCCGGGCAGCAGGAACCCCTGTTGGAGAGGTAGTCCGATGAACTGCAACGAATTTGAAATTCACGTCAGCGACTTTCTGGACGGCACGCTGCACGGCGACGCGCTGGCCGGATTCGAGCTGCATCGCGTCCAGTGCCCCCTCTGCGCCATGCTGTTGGACAGCGTCAACGACAGCCTCTCCCGCTTGCACCAGCTGGATGAGGTGGAGCCACCCCCCGGGCTGGCCGAGCGGATCCTGGCCGCCACTTCCGGCGGACGCGCCAGTCTCGGGCGGCGGCTGCTCGGCTTCGTCCGGTTCGAGCGCGAGCTGGCGCCCCAGCTCATGGCCGCGTCGGTTCTCATCCTGTTCGCCGCGGCCCTGTCGTACAACATGTTCATCCGCCCGCCCGACACCGTTGCCGGCGCCAGCCAGCCTGCCAACCTGGTCACCGTCGTCGACTACACCGGCAATCGGCTGCTGAGCAGCATGATGCAGTTCTACTCCGGTGTCCAGGATACGTGGGAGACCGCCGGCAATTACTACGACAAGACCGCGGACTTCTTCCAGACCAGCTGGCAGCAGGTGAAGGACGCTTTCAAGGGCAAGGACGAGAAGAAGAAACCGGTGCCCGACAGCCAGAAGAATATCAATCAATCCATGCAAGCGGTTCACGACTTTGACGCCACCGCTTAGAGGAGATCGGCCATGAATTGTCATTACCATCCGGACCAGGCTGCCACCGCTGCTTGCGCACTGTGCCAGCGCGAGCTGTGCCCGGCCTGCCAGCACGCAGCGGAGGGCGGGCCCCTCTGCCCCGAATGCCTGAAACAGGCCGTCCAATGCTACCAGCGCTCGCTGACACCGGAGTACCGGGCCATAAATCCGGTGGCCTCGGCCTGGCTCGCCCTGATCCCCTTCCTCGGGGCGATTTACAACGGCACCTACTTCCGGGCGCTGTCACAGTTCCTGGGCATGGCGCTGCTGATCCTGCTGTTCGACGCGGCCGACCTCGGCCCCCTGGGCGCGCTCGGGAGCATCCTGTTCTACGTGTACACGATCATCGACGCCTACCGGGTGGCCTCCAGGATGAAAGCGGGTCTGCTGGACGGCAGCACGCCGGACCTGGTGCTCACTCCGCGCACCAAGCTCTTTTACGGCGTCGGCCTGGTGGTGCTGGGCCTGCTGTTCCTCCTCCGGAATTTCGAGCTGTTCGACTTCGATTGGCTCCATCGGCTGTGGCCGCTGCTGCTCATCGGCGTCGGCGCCTACATGGTCTGGAAGGGTTTTGAAAAACTCAAGTCCGGGCCGGCCCCCACGGCTGCACCGGCCGCCGCACCGCGCATCCCGGTCGAACCGCCCGCATCCACGGAGGGTAAACAGTCATGAGCCGCGCCGTGTCGCGCTCGATCCAGATCGGCGTCTTCCTGATTCTGCTCGGAGCCTGTTTCATTTATGAGAACATCGTCGGCCATGCATCCATCTGGTCGGTGATCTGGCGGTACAGCCCGCTGGTGTTCATCTGGGTGGGCATCAACAGAGCGGTCGCCTATTTCCGGTACCGGCCCGACGCACCCGATGAGAAGGCGCCGTCGTTTTCTTCGCCCCTCATCTGGATCGGCTGCGGCGTGTTTCTGCTCATCTGGACCCTCGGGTACGTCCCCAACTTCTTCGCCTGGCTGGGCACCTGGTGGCCGCTGTTCCTGATCCTCGTGGGCGCCGGCAAGCTCGTGGACATCTTCTTCCCCGGCCGCACCGGCCGTCTGACCGGCGGCGAGATCGTCTTCATGATCTTCGTCCTGTTGGCCGGACTGATCGCCGGGCAGGTCGCGAAATTCGACCTGAGCCGGCTGCCGCCCCTGCTGATCGAAGGCAAGGAATACCGGCTCAAGGATCTGCTCCACAGGAGTGTGCAGAAAACGGCCGAGGAGTCCCTGGCTCTCGAGGGAGCTACGGCCATCTCGCTGACCCATACCAACGGCGACCTGGAACTGGTCCCTGCGGAGGACGACCGCATCCAGGTCCGTCTGGACACCAAGGTGTACGCCGACACCGACGCGAAGGCGACCGAAGTGGCCCAGGCCATCCGGATCAAGGGCGAACGCGAGGCCGGACGGCTGCGCCTGTCGCTGCAGACGCCGGACGCCGATACGGCTTCCGTCGAGGTCCGCATCCGACTGGCCGTGCCGCCGGATGTCCCGCTCGAGTTCGAGAACAGCTTCGGCGGCATTACCGCAACCGATCTGCGCAATCCCGTCAGCCTGACCTCACGGAACGGCGCGATCCAGGTGCGCCGGCATCGCGGCGCGCTGCGCCTGGCCAACCGGTATGACAAGATCACGGTCGAGGATTCGGAGGGCGAGACGGATATCCGCGGGCTGAATACGGACATCCGTGTCTTCAACCTGAACGGCCCGCTGACCCTCGACGACAAGAACGGCGAAATCGAGCTGTCGGATATCGCGGGGAAGACGGCGATGACGGTCCGCTACGTGACGGTCACCGGCGAACGGCTGAACGGCGATTTCCAACTCGCCGGCAAGAATGCCACCCTCACCCTGACGACGGTCACCGGCAGCGTGAACCTGGAAAACAGCGATGACGAAATCGAGCTCACCGACATCAAGGGCGGCGTCGATTTCAAAATGCGCGCCTGCACACTGACCGCCAACGAGATCGGGGGCGCCATCGCGGGCACGGCCGCTTCGGGGGCCGTGACGATCAAGGATGCCGCCAGTTCCGCGACTTTGACCCTGGAGAAAACCCGCTGCCGAATCGAGCGGATCACCGGCAAGCTCACGATCAGCAACACCCTCAAGGACGTCTCCATATCCGGCGCCGAGACCGACATCGATTGCTCCAACAAGAACGCCTCCATCACCCTGCGTTCGCTGCCTCCCGCGGGCAAGGCCCGGGTCCGGGCGACCACGGAGCGGGGGGACATCCTCCTCATCCTGCCGGCCTTCCCGGAATCGCACCGGATCTTTCTGTCGGCCGACAACGGCAAAATCGTCTCCCGTTTCCGCTCACCTGCGGTCACGCCCTCAACCGGCGACCGCACGCTGGTCTGGAAGAACTTTTCCGGCGCGCCGGAACAGGCCGATGTCCAGTGCAAGGCCGCCTACGGCGATATCCGCCTGAAGCCCAGCGAGGAAGTCGAGGAATCCGAATGAACCCGCACCGGCTTCGCATCCTGGCTATCGCTCTGCTGTGGGCCACCGGTCTCCTGACCATCGGCTGCGGACGGCCGCAAGCCGACCGCCCGGTGGTCCGGCAGGAGAGCGTCCACCGGAACCGTGGTCCCGAAAGCCTGCTGCGCGTGGACGCCCGGGTATCCAGCGGTCGCTTGACACTGGACCGGAGCGATCCGGGCGTGCTCTACAACCTGGATCTGCGCTGGGACGCGGCCAACATGAGCCGACACGTGGATTTCACTCCCGGCGACGCCGCCAGCCTGGTGTTCACGCTCAAGGGAGAGATGCCGTCTGGAGACAAGGTCCACGCCATCCTGTCGCTGGCCCCGGATGTCCCGCTGGAGCTGACGGTGGATACCGGCGCCGGCGAAACGCACCTGGACCTGACCGGTCTGAATGTCACCCGGGTGAACATCATCCACGGGGTGGGCAGTCTGAAAGTCACCGTCGACGAACCCCAGGAGGCGGTCTGCCGCTCCATGGATATCGCCTGTGGCGTGGGGGAGATGGAGCTGCGGGGTCTGGGTAATTTGATGCCGGAGACCATCGACATCAAGGGCGGTCTGGGCCGCGCCTGGCTCGGCTTTGACGGCGCACGGCCGGGCCGGACCCGGGCGCACCTGGTCGTGGGCATCGGCAATCTGGACATTGAACTGCCCGCCGATTTCGGCGTGCGCGTGCTCAAATCCGGCGACGCGTCCGATTCGCTGTGTATCCCGATGGAACACTTCGAGCGTCGCGCGGGCGCCTATGTGAATCCGGCCTATCGCGATGCCAAGCAGGTCGTCGAGCTGTCGATGAAGCCCGGACTGGGCAACGCCTCACTCAAAATTCGGGATTGACCGCCCGCCCGTCAACCGCAGCGCATCAGCGGATCAACCCGATGTCGTTGGGCGGCCAGTATTTCAGGATGGCCTTGCCGAAGATCGAGCCGCGCGGCACGCAGCCCCAGTGCCGGCTGTCGTTGCTGACATTCCGGTGATCACCCAGGACGAAGTATGAATCCGCGGCCACGTGCAGCGGGCCGAACGAGGAATTGTCGAAATACGCGGGCGGGACGTACGGTTCCGGCAGGATGCGGTTGTTGACCATCACCCGCCCGTCGACGATCTGGACCATTTCGCCCGGCAGGGCGACCACGCGCTTGATGAACGATTTCTTCGGGTCACCGGGGAAATAGAACACCACTACGTCGCCCCGCTGGATATCGAACACGCTGTATGTGATCTTGCTGACAAACACCCGTTCCTGGTCATCGAGCTGGGGCTGCATGCTGGTGCCCTCGACCCGCACCGGCTGGACCAGGAAGATGATCAGGAACAACACCACCGTCGACGCCAGCAACAGGTCGCGCAGGCCCTCCCGGAGATGGCGGGCGGTGGTTTCAGACAACCGTTGAGGGGTGTCAGGCATCGTACACTTCGCGTCGTTTGAATCCGTCGGCGGGGCAAGGCCCGACCGCGGGCCTTACTCCTGGACGTACACCTCTTCCAGATTCCACATCAGGCTCATGCAACGGTGGTTGACCCGCAGGTTCTGCACCTTGCCCTTGGCGCCGAACAGGCCGTGGGGTTTCGCAATGGGGATGAGGTACCGGCCCTGGGCGTTGTACTGCTCGAGCTGGTGCGCGGCCTCGAAGCGTTTACCCCAGTCCGGACTGCCGTACATCGTGGCCAGGGCGGTGGCCATGTCCTTCTCGAGCGGCGTGGCGGGCGCGCCCTGTTCCGGATACCAGAGGTGGCCCGGGCTGGACCAGCTCATCAGCTCCTTCAGGAAGAACGGATGGGCGGGCTGTTCGAGCAGCATGACGGCCATGTCGTAATCGTACGTGGAGTGAATTTTCTGGTAAAACAAGTCGTACGGGAGCGACACCATGGTGGCTTTCATGCCCAGGCTGGCGCAGACCCGCTCCGTCTGAATCCCGATCCGCTCGGCGAATGCGTCGCCGGTCAAGACGGTGATCGTGAACTGCACCGGGCTCTTGTTGGCCCCGTACAGGGCGTTGGGCGTCACGCTGGTGTTCATGACGAAGCCGCTCTCGGTCAGCAGCTGGCGGGCGTTCGCCGTCGAGAATGAGTCGGCCTGGAGGCCGGACCACCACGGGCCGTCACCCGGCGCGATCAGGCCGCCCGTGGTGACCGCCTTCCGCTGGAAGACGTTGGTGATGATGTTTTCGCGATCGAACAGCAGGCTGAGAGCATGCCGGAACTTCGCGTCGAAAAACCACTGGAGGCGGAATGCGGGGATGTAGTTTTCCCGGCTGGCCGGGTCTGTCTTCATGTTCTGGTTGATCCAGGCCACGTAGGTGGCGCTGCTGGGGCCGGTATCGAAGATGCGCAATCCGCGCACGTTCTCCAGCCGGGCGGCGTCCGCCGGGTCGATGAAATCGATGAGGTCGGATTCGCCGGTCCGGAATTTGACGGAGATGTCGGCCGAGGTGCCGGTGAAATCGAGTACCACTTCGTCCAGGTACGGCAGCGGGCGGCCCACCGCGTCCACCACCCAGTAGTACGGATTGCGGGCGAGGACGAGTTTCTTCTCCTCGCGGGAGAACGATTTCAAGACGAACGGGCCGATGCTGACCAGCTCGGCCGGCGGCGTATCGGCGTTGTAGAGACGTTCCATGCGGTTGCGACTGGCGGCGCCCTCAATGAGCGCGCGGGGCAGCACGACGATTTTGGCCAGGATGGGTTCCAGGGCATGCAGCGGCTCCGGGCTGCTGCACCGGATGCTCTCGGCATCGAGTTTCTGGAACTGGAGCTTCTGGTCGGCGACTTCGAGGTAAGCGCGCAGGGGCGATTTGATGTCGGTGTTGCCGATGTAGTTGAGCGTGGTCATCACGTCGTCGGCGGTGAACGGCGATCCGTCGCTGAAGAACACGTTGCGGCGCAGGTGGATGGTGAATACCTTGGCGTCCTTGTCGCGGTCAAAGCCGGTGGCCAGACCCGGTTCGAAGGTGTCGGCGATGGGATTGTACCGGTAAAGGGCCGCGGTGAATTGTTTCGCGACCAGCGCCGAGACGCGATCTTGAGCCAGAACCGGATTGAAGGTCAGGGGTGGATGAAGGACGCTGATCCGCAGGAGTTTGGACGGGATGCCAGGCTCGCAGTCGGCGATCTTGTACTCCGGGTTCTGTTCCGACCGGATTCCCGGCAGATTGCGGAACGTGTCGCAACCGGCCAGCACCAGCAGGAGGCAGCCCGTCACGGCCAGCGCGGCCAACAGACGCAAGGATTTACTCATAATTCCCTCTGTCCTGGTTTTCAAACAGAAACCCTTCAACTCTTATAGCATAGCCGCCGTTGCCGACTCAACCCCAAATGTGCCGAACCGCCTCATCTGTATTGGGATGGAAAAAACTCGTTGGCGCCGGTCCGCTTTCGCTTATAATCCCCCCTTTCAGAATCTGAGGGTGCCGCACCATGTCTGCATTCCACTACACCGTCACCCATCGCGATCCGCGCACCGCCGCCCGCCGGGGGCGCCTCGTCACCCCGCACGCCGTGGTGGAGACGCCGGTCTTCATGCCCGTGGGCACCGCCGGCACCGTCAAGGCCGTCCCTCACGACTGGCTCGAGGAGCTCGACGCCCGCATCCTGCTGGCCAACATGTACCACCTGTACCTCCGGCCGGGGCATGAGCTCGTGCGCGCGCTCGGCGGACTGCACCGATTCTCGGGCTGGCCGCGCGCCCTGCTCACCGACAGCGGCGGCTATCAGGTCTTCAGCCACCGCGAGCTGCGGCGCATCGATCCGGAAGGCGTCCACTTCCGTTCCCATATCGACGGCAGCAGCCACTTCATCACTCCTGAAGACAGCATCCGGGTCCAGCAGGCTCTGGGTGCGGACATCATCATGGCGTTCGACGACTGCACCCCCTACCCCGCGACGCGCGAGGAGGCGCGCGCCTCGATGGAGACCACGCTCCAGTGGGCCCGGCGCAGCCGGGCGGCGCACCCGGCCGAGGACACCCAACTGCTGTTCGGGATCGTGCAGGGCAGCGTCTATCCGGACCTGCGGGCGGAATGCGCCGACCGGCTGACCGAGATCGGCTTCCAGGGTTACGCCATCGGCGGCCTGAGCGTGGGCGAGCCCAAGGACACGATGTACGCGGTGACCGGCGCGACCGCCGCGCTGCTGCCGGAGGACCGGCCGCGCTACCTGATGGGCGTGGGCACGCCGGAGGACCTGCTGGAAGCCGTCGCCATGGGTGTGGACATGTTCGACTGCGTCCTGCCCACCCGCAACGGCCGGAACGGCTGCCTGTTCACCCGCGACGGCCGGATCGTCATCAAAAACGCCCGCCATGCGCGGGATGACCGGCCGCCCGATCCGGAGTGCGGCTGCCGGGTCTGCCGCCGGTATTCGCGGGCTTATTTGCGGCATCTGTTCATGTCGTCGGAGATGCTTTCAGCTACGCTCAACACCTTCCACAACCTGTACTTTTATCTTGACATCATGGAGCAGATCAGGCAATCTATCGAGCTTGGCGCGTTCGCGGATTTCAAACAGAATTTCCTGGCCAGGTATCATTCCGCCACCGAGTAATTCGCGGTCACGACGCGGCAAAAAATCCAGGTAATTTCGAGGTGCATTCATGATTGGATCCAGGCACTCCTTGTACCTGCTGCAGGCGGCACAAGGGGGTGACCCGATTTTCGGCATGCTCATCCCCATGGCCCTCATCGCCGCCATCTTCTATTTCCTGATCTTTCGGCCCATGCGCAAGCGCCAGAAAGACCAGGAATCGCTCATCACCAACCTCAAGAACGGCGACCGCGTGATCACGTCCGGCGGCATTTACGGCACCATCGCCGGGATCAAGGACCATACGATCGTCCTGAAGATCGCCGACAACGTGAAGATCGAAGTGGGCAAGAGCGCCGTCGCCGGCCTCCAGCCGACCTCGCCCGAAGAAAAGAGCTGAAATCCCATCAAGGTATTCCCCCATGTTCAAAAGCCTCAAAGTCCGTTACATCATCATTCTGATCGTCTGCGCCGGATGCGCGTACCTCTTCTTTCCCCCGAAGGAAAAGATCAACTTCGGTCTCGACCTCAAGGGCGGCATGCACCTGGTGCTCGAGGTCAAGACCGACAAGGTGATCCGCGCCGAAGTCCAGCAGTACGGCGAGCGCATCAAGCGCCTGATGGAAGAGAACAAGACGGCCTACACCCAGGTGCTCGCCGAGGACACGAAAATCACCCTCAGCGGTGTTCCCGAGGGCCAGTCGGAAGCCACGCGCAAGAACCTGAAGGATTTCTTCGGCCACTATTTCGACGTCAGCTCCAAGTTTGAGGGGGGCGCGGTGTCCTTCACCCTGAATCTCACCGCCGCCGCCGTGCGCGATCTGGAACAGACCACCGTCCAGAGCTCGCGCGACACGCTGGAACGCCGCATCGACGCCTACGGCGTGGCCGAACCGACCCTTCAGCTCTTCGGCTCCACTGCGGCGGGCACGTCGAACCAGATCATCGTCGAGCTGCCCGGCGTGGAGAATCCCGAGGAAGTGAAGACGCTGCTCAAGGAGACCGCCTCCCTGAGCCTGAACATGGTCCACCCGACCGCACCGTACGCCGCGTCACTGGATACCATCAACCAGTTCTTCGGCGGCCAGATGCCGGGCGACCACACCGCCGTGCTTTACACCGGCGATTACAGCGGCGAGAACCGGGGCGAGCAGGAGAAGCGCTACATCGTCGTTCAGAAAGCGCCCGTGATCACCGGCAAACATCTGACCAACGCCCGGGCGTCCCAGGACAGCTCGCTGGGTCTGTCGCGGCCGGCGGTGAGTTTCACCCTCAACTCGGAGGGCGCGCGGCTGTTCGGCGAGGCCACCGAAGCCAACCAGGGCCGCCAGCTGGCCATCATCCTGGACGACAAGGCCATCTCGGCGCCCCGGATCGAGGCCAAGATCACGGATTCCGGCATCATCACGGGCATCGACAGCGAGCGGGAATCGCAGCTGCTGGCCCTGTCGCTCCGGTCCGGCGCCCTGCCCGCCGACATCGTGATCCTGGAGGAGCGCACCGTCGGTCCCTCGCTGGGCCTTGAGTCGATCCGCCAGGGCGTGAACGCCGGCCTGCTGGGCCTGGCGCTGATCGTCCTCTTCATGGTGTTCTATTATCGGTTGTCGGGTTTCAACGCGATCCTGTGCCTCATCGTCAACGTGCTGATCCTGTTAGGCGTGATGGGCTACTTCCGCGCCACCCTGACGCTGCCCGGCATCGCCGGCATCATCCTGACCATCGGCATGGCCGTGGACTCCAACGTCCTGATCTTTGAGCGCATCCGCGAGGAGCTGCGCTGGGGCAAAACCGTCGCCGCCGCCGTGGATGCCGGTTTCGCCCGCGCCAGCTGGACCATTTTCGACGCCAACGTGACCACCCTGATCGCCGCCGCCTTCCTCTATCAGTTCGGCACCGGCCCCATCCGCGGCTTCGCGGTCACCCTGACCTTCGGTCTGCTGGCCAACCTGTTCACGGCGATCTTCGTCTCCCGGACCATCTTCAACACCCTGCTCCAGCAGGTGCAGATCAAGAAACTTTCTATCTGACGGAACATTATCCAACACCCCGTGTCTAATCTCATCGCCTGAGGAGTCGTCATGGAACTGTTCAAGAATATCAACGTGGACTGGATGAGCAAAGTGTGGCTCTTCCTGTCCGCTTCGCTCATTCTGCTGGTTGTGGGATGGTTTTCGGTGTTCCAGCACGGCGGATTCACCTACAGCATCGATTTCACCGGCGGCACCCTGATCAAGGTCAAGACAGCCCAGAAGCCTGACGTGGACGGGCTGCGCGACGCGCTCAAGCAGAGCCTCGGGGCTGCGGACGTCACCCGATTTGACGCCGAGGAGAAGAACCTCGTCCAGATCCGGATGAAGAAGATCGAGAGCGAGGACTCCGCCTCCTTCCAGAACCTGGGCCAGAACATTTACGACACGCTGCGCGGCATTCTCGACAAGGACAAGGGCCAGGGCAAGCAGGACCTGAACCGGGTGGGGATCGACCAGCTGGCCGCCACCCTGCGCGAGAGTCGGGTCCTGGAGAACATGGGCCGGCTCACGGCGAACGCGACCATCGAGGAGACCCAGCGGGTCTACCGGGAACTGGCCGAGAGCATCGTGAACCACCGCACCGAACAGGGCGGCCTGATCACCGATTTCGGCCAGCTCGGCTCCCTCCCCGGCATCAGCAATCCCGTCCTGGGCGTGCTCAAGCAGCACTACTATCCGGGCGCATTCACCGTACTGAGCGTCGACAGCGTCGGCCCCAAGATCGGCAAGGAGCTGCAGGACAAGGCCATCAAGGCGGTGCTCTTCTCGCTGCTGGGCATGCTGATTTACATCGCGCTGCGATTCAAGTTCGCCTTCGGTGTCGGCGCCGTGATCGCCCTTTTCCATGACGTGTTGATCACCCTGGGTCTGATGAGTCTGCTGGGCAAGGAGATCTCCCTGATCGTCGTGGCGGGGTTCCTCACCCTGGTGGGTTATTCCATCAACGACACCATCGTGGTGTTCGACCGGATCCGCGAAAACATCAAGCTCAACCGCGCCGACACGTTCCTGACCATCATCAACAAGTCCATCAACCAGACGCTGTCGCGGACCATCATCACCTCGGGCCTGACGTTCATCTCGGTCTTCTGCCTGTGGCTGCTCGGCGGCGAGACGCTGGACGGCTTCTCGTTCGTGCTGGTGATCGGCATCATCATCGGCACCTATTCATCGATCGCCATCGCCAGCCCGCTGACCTACCTCTGGATGCGCTACCTTGGCACCGCCAAGGAGAAAAAGGTTTATAAATTCGCTTGATCTCGGCTGGTCTCTGAATTGATAATGTCATATCTTCGCTCCCGCGTCGGACCACTACCCTTGCGGGGGCCAGGAGGCGCAGATGTTTGAGAACTTGTTGGAATCTTCAACCAACAGGGCAAAGACCAAGACCGGTATGACCATGGTGGTGGCCTTGATCATACACGGTGTAGCCCTGTTGGCGCTCGTCTTGGTCCCGTTGCTCTTTCCCGAGGCGCTTCCCGCCCAGGTGGGCGAGTTGCTGACATTCCTCGCGGCGCCTCCACCCCCACCGCCCCCGCCGCCCCCTCCGCCGCCACCGTCCGAGGCGCCCAAGCAGGTCCCCAAGGTGGATCGGCCGCAAGTCAACATTGACTTGTCGAAAACTTACGCCCCGAAAGAGATCTCCAACGAGATCCCGCCACCGTCGGACAAGTCCGACCTGGCTGACCTGCTCGGCCTGAACACAGGCGGCAGCGGCGTGGCCGGCGGCGTGCCCGGCGGCGTGCCCGGCGGCGTCGTCGGCGGTGTGGTGGGCAGCACCGGCCCGGCGGTTGTCGGCGGCACGGCCAATGTGGCGCCGCCTCCCCCGCCACCGAAGAAAGAACCGGTCCGGGTCGGCGGCCAGGTGCTGACGTCCCGGTTGATCAATCAGGTCCAACCCACTTATCCGCCCCTGGCCCGCGCCGCGCGCGTCCAGGGAACGGTGATCCTCCAGGTTGTGGTGGATGAGTCGGGCCGGGTCCGCGAGACCAAGGTCA
The DNA here is from genome assembly GCA_017996395.1 of Acidobacteriota bacterium. Taxonomy (GTDB): domain Bacteria; phylum Acidobacteriota; class JAAYUB01; order JAAYUB01; family JAAYUB01; genus JAAYUB01. The sequence continues at coordinate 14,915 of JAGOHA010000073.1, forward strand.
TCAGCGGACACCCCCTGCTCACCCAAGCCGCGGTTGACGCGGTGACTCAGTGGGTGTACTCCCCCACCTTGCTCAATGGCGAGCCGATCCCGGTGATCGGCACCGTCACAGTCAGATTCACGCTCGGCGCACAATAACCAAATCTAATACTGGGAGGTACGACGATGTATCTATTTTTGCTTCAAGAAGGCGGCATGGACTACATGGAGATGTGGGGCAAGATGGGCTGGACCGCGCGCGGCGTTGTTTTCATCCTCGCCATCATGTCCATCTGGTCGATCGCGGTGATGCTGGAGCGCTACTTCACGTTCCGCGCCGCCAAGAAACAGAGCCGTGAATTTGCCCCGGCCGTGGCCGAGGCGCTGAAGGACGGCAAGATCGAAGAAGCGATCATGGTGTCCGAACGCTACACCAAGTCCCACCTGGCCAAGGTGGTCGTGGCCGGCCTGAAGGAATTCCAGGCCCACACCGCCTCGAGCGAGCTCCCGGGCGAGCTGATCGAGGCCTCCAAGCGGGCCCTGGAGCGCGCCGCCGCCATCAACCGTGAAGAGCTCAAGCGCGGCACCGGCGCCCTGGCCACCATCGGCGCCACGGCCCCATTCGTCGGCCTGTTCGGCACGACCATCGGCATCATCAACGCGTTCGCCGGCATGAGCAAGGGCGAGGACACCGGCATCGGCGCCGTCGCCGGCGGCATCTCGGAAGCGCTCGTGACCACCGCGTTCGGCCTCTTCGTCGCGGTCCCCGCCGTGTGGCTGTTCAACTATTTCACCACCCGGATCGAGGCCTTCACCGTGGAAATGGACAACTCCTCCTCCGAACTGATTGACTATTTCATCAAGCGCAGGTCAGTTAGCCGTGGCAACCTCTAAGGTCAAACACAAAGCCAGCGGGGTCAACTCAGAAATCAACGTGACCCCGATGGCCGACATCATGCTGGTGTTGCTGATCATTTTCATGATCACGACGCCGCTGCTGCAGAAAGGCATCACGGTCAACCTGCCGAAAGGCCGGAACGTGATCGAGATGCGCGAAGCTGAAAACCGCGAGGCCCTGGTCGTCGGCATGGACCGGACCATGCGGCTCTACCTTGGCAACGTGCCGCAGGACGCTGCCAACCTCAAAGATGGTCTGATCACCGCGATGGAGGTCCGTCAACAGGACCGGGTGTTCCTCAAGTGCGACCAGGGTGTCGTCTACGAGAAGGTCACCGAGACGCTGGACCTCATCCGGGAAGTCGGCTTTGAGCAGATCGGCCTGCTGGTCGACAAGCAAAAAATCTAAAGGAGAGCCACTATGGGAATGGCAGTCGGGGGCGGCGGAGGCCCCAAATCGGATATCAATGTGACCCCGTACATCGACATTCTGCTGGTGCTCCTCATCATCTTCATGGTCATCACGCCGTTCACACCACACGGCCTCGATGTGCGGGTTCCGGAGAAGTTGCCGCCGGAAGTCACCCAGGAGATCGCGGACCGGTTCCAGGGCATCGTCGTCAGCCTCAACACTGACGGCTCCATGTTCATCAACAAGGATCCGGTCACCTTCGACTCGTTGAGCCAGCGGCTGACCCAGATCTACAGCGCCCGTGCCGACAAGTCCATCTTCATCAAGGGCGCCAAGGGACTGATCTACGGCGACATCGTCAAGGCGATCGACATCGCGAAAGGAGCCGGCGTGGAGCAGATCGGGCTGATGACAGAGCTCGAGTGAGCCACAAGGGAGCGACCAAATGAAAATCAAACATTTCCTCACGCTGCTGGTTACTCTCGTGCTCGTGGCGGGACTGTGCGGTTGCGATCTGATGAACAACCTCAAAGCCCGCGACCAGCTCAACAAGGGTGTCAAGGCCTTCAAGAACAAGGCATACGAAGAGGCCAGCGTCAACTTCCAGAAAGCCATCGAACTGGACCCTGATCTCCACATCGCCTACGAGTATCTGGCCACTTCTTACATGCAGCAGTTCGTGCCCAATCTCTTCACCGACCGGAACCTCAAGACAGCCAACATGGCCATCAAGACCTTTGAGAAAGTGCTCGAATACAATCCCGAGAATGTGAACGCGATCCAGAGCATCGCCAGTCTCTACAACGCGATGAACGAGTACGACAAATCGAAGGTCTGGTACCGCAAGCGCGTCGAGTTGGAACCCAACAATCCCGTACCCCTTTACGGCATCGGCGTCATCGACTGGAACATTGTCAACCAGTCCACCGGACCCAACGGGGAGAACGTGCCCAACCTGACCCCCGAGGACAAGGCCAAGGCCGACCAGGTCATCGAGGAAGGCATCGCCTCCCTGCAGAAGGCCCTGGAGATCGATCCGAACTACGCCGACGCCATGAGCTTCCTCAACCTGTGCTACCGCAAGAAGGCCATGCTCGTGGACGACCAGGCGCTCAAGGACGACTACACCCTCAAGGCCGACCGCCTGGCCGCCCAGTCGCTGATCCTGAAAAAGAAGCTGCAGGCGGAAGAGGAAAAGAAGAAGAAAAAGATCTTCTGATCCGAATCGGAAAACCGTAAAAAAACCCACCCTGC
>JAGOHA010000074.1 GCA_017996395.1 Acidobacteriota bacterium
TGTCGATATGGATACCCACGATACGATCGGCGCGGTATTTGCGTCCCCACCACTGGCTGAACACCAGCAGGGTGGCGAAGGCGGTGACCAGGATCACCGCGGTGATGCGCAGTTTGTGGGCGGTGGCTTTGCCGTCTCGTTCCATGGACATCCGGTTCATCGCCCCGACCGGCGGGGAATCTACTCGCCGGTGCAGATTTCGATCGGTGTATCCGATAGATATTGTATGATTAAAACCATAAGGGACAATAACTATCTGTTGGATTTGTGCTGTAGATCACAAAGTCTCCGTCCCGCCGGTGCGACGGGGCGGATCGGTTTGAGTTGACGGCCGGCCGGGGGGACAAGCGGCGGCGGGCGGCCCGAAGCCCTTTACCCTCGTGCCCCGTTGTGTCAGAATGAAAGTCAGCACGAGCCCACCAGGAGGCGTCCCGATGATCGACCGGCGGAATTTCATGCGGGCGGCCGGATTGGCCGCGGCCGGTTGGCTGCTGCCGGAGGCCGCGGCCCGCGTCCTGGGCGCGCCCCAGCGACCGGTGGCGCCGCCGGCCCCGTGGACGCCGGTCCGCGTGCGGGGCGTCGTGCGGGTGGGCGGCGTCGGCCGGGCGGGGGTCGCCGTGACCGACGGTCTCACCGTCGCCGCCACGGGGGCGGACGGCGCCTTCGAGCTGATCACCACGTCCCGCCGGCCGCACGTCTACCTGTCGCTGCCGGCCGATGCCGGGTTCGATACTCCCGTCGGCGGACCGGTCCGGTTCCACCAGCGCCTGCGTCCCAACGGCGCCGGCGAGGCCGCGGTGGCCTTTGACCTGGCCCCGGCGGGCGTCAACAGCGAGCGGCACGCCTTCTGCCTGCTGGCCGATCCCCAGGTGCAGACGCCGGCCGAGGTCCGCCTGTTCCAGACCGAGACGGTCGCGGACCTGAAGGCGTCGGCCGCCCGGCTGGGCGGCCAGCCGCTGTTCGGCGTCTCCGCGGGGGATCTCGTCTACGACCATCCGGAGCTCCTGTCCGGTTACACGGCGGCGGTGACGGCGACGGGCCTCCCGTTTTTTCAGGTGATGGGCAACCACGACGTGGATCCGGACGCCCGCACCGACGGGCGCTCCGCCGGTCCGTTCCTGCGGGCGTTCGGTCCGGCCCACTACTCGTTCAACCGCGGCGCGGTGCACTACGTGGTGCTGGACGACATTCACTGGTTCGGCGGCTACATCGGCTACATCGACCAGTCCCAGTTGGAGTGGCTGGCGGGGGACCTGGCCCTGGTGGAGCCCGGCCGGACGGTGGTGGTGTTCGTGCATATCCCGCCCTACAACGAGCAGCATGTCCGGCACGGCCGCGAGAAGCCGAACCTGGCGGAAGTGGTGGTGAACCGGGAGGCCCTGTACGAGATCCTCGCGCCGTACCGCGCCTACGCGCTGTGCGGGCACATGCACGAGTGCGAATACCTGCGCGACGGCGGGATCGACATCCACATCGGGGGCGCGGTCTGCGGCGCCTGGTGGACGGGACCGATCTGCCCCGACGGCACGCCGCGGGGGTATACGGTGTACGAGGTCAGGGGCGTCGAACTGACCCGGCGCTACCAGGCGGTGGGCCGGCCGCCCGACCACCAGTTGCGCGTCTACCCGGCGGGGGGCGATCCCGAGGCACCCGACGAGATCGTGGCCAACGTCTGGGGCGCCGACCGGAACTGGCGAATCATCGCTTACGCCGACGGGCTGCGCGCCGGCGAGATGGCGCGCCGCGTCGGCCGCGATCCGCTGGCCGTGCAGCTCTACGAAGGCGAGGAGCGCCCGGCCAAACACCCGTGGGTGGAGCCCACCCGGACCGACCACCTGTTCTACTTCAAGCCCCCGCCCGACGCCCGCCACGTCGTCGTGGAGGCCACCGACCCGTGGGGCCGCGTGTACACCGAATCCCTCAAGATGGGCGACTGACACAGCGCCGGACGCCCCCGGCCGAGCCGAAGTCCGCCGGGAGCGTTTTCTGGAGGCCGCATGGTTCTGTTCCTCTGGTCGGTTCTCGGGATCTTTTCCCAATTGGCATTCGTGCGGCTGTTCTCGACGGTGTGCGGCGCGACGGCGTATTTCGGCAACGCCTTCCTCCTGCTGGCGATTTTCGCCCAGGCCGTCGGCTTTTTTGCCCGGCGCCTCCGGCGGTTCGTCCCGCTGCTGCCGCTGTGTGTCGCCGGGTCGTTCTTCCTGTGCCTCGGCCTCGGGCAGTTCAACCTGATCCAGACCATGCCGCTGGAGTTCCAGTGGTCCCGCGTGGCGAACATTTTTCCGAACGAAGCGGACTTCGATCTCCAACTGGCGATTCTGCTCCTGGGTGCCAGTATCGTGCCGAGCCTCCTCCTGATCGGCTGCCGGCAGGGGACGGCGTTGTGCGAAGGGAGATTTCGCGCCGCCGGATACGTGATCATCGCCGCCGGCGGCGTCGCCGGTGCCGGGCTGTTCACGCTGCAGAACCAGTTTCTGCCCAGCCAGGCGTTCATGCTGGGCACCTGGGCCGTGCTCGCCGGCGGTCTGGTGGTTTGGGAAGACCGCCGGCCGGCCCGGGCGGTGCTGGCGCTCCTGCCGCTCCTGCCATTGCTGGGAGCGGGTTACGCCTATTCGGGCGCCCGCCTGTGGAGTCCGTACCAACGGATCGACGTCGTGCGGGACGCGTTCGAGGACAAGGCCGTCTTCCTGGCCAACGGGTTTTTCATGTCGTACGCCTGGCGCCTCCCCGCCGAGGCGATCCGCCGGGAGGATCGGCTGGCCGCGTCACTCGCTCTGCCATGCATCCGGCCGGGGGACCGTGTGCTCGTGCTCGGGGCCGGCGGCGGGACGACGGATGTGCGGGAGGCCGTCCATGCCGGCGCTCGGGATGTTACGGCCGTGGAGATCGATCCGGAATTTGTGGAACTGGGAATGCTCCTAGATCCGGAACGCACGTATCGTCACCCCCGGGTCCGCGTCGTGATCGCCGACGCCCGCCGCTTTCTCGGCGCCGACCGGGGGCGTTACGATGTCATATGGTATAATTACCTAGACTCGCAGACGAACGCCTCCAACCACCTTCGTTTCCGCCTCGACAGTTTTTTGTACACCATCGAGGGCGTCCGCATGGCGATGGATCGCCTGAGCGATCGGGGGACGCTGTGCCTGAATTTCACCACCGGCAATGCGTGGATACAGAAACGGATGTTCGACATCCTGGCGGCCGCCGGGGGCACGCAACCGGCGGTCTACGTCAACCCGGGCACCCTGGCGAGCGTGTACGTGGTCACCCGGGACCCGGCGGTGACCGGCGCATTCGGACACTTGCAGGATGTGACCGACCGCTTTCTGACCTCTCCGGGGCTCGTGCCCACCGACGACTGGCCGTTCCTCTACAACCGCATGCGGGCGATTCCCATGGAGTACCTGCGCTTTCTCGCGATGTTCGCCCTCCTGCTCGCCACCGTCTTCCTGCTGGGCGAGCGCTGGTCGGACAGCCCGGCCGGCGCGGCGGCGGCCGGTGGAGCGATCCTGGTGTACGCCTTCTTTTCCGGTGCGGCATTCTTTTTCATCGAGATCCGCACCATCTCGGCGCTGGTGCCGGTGGTGGGCTCCACCTACCTCGGCCAGTCGCTCGTGGTGATCGGCATCATCGTGATCTCGTTGCTGGGCACCCTCGCCGCCACCCGCCGGCGGGCCCTGTCGCCCGGCTGGACCTGGGCGCTGGTGTTCGGCGCGCTGCTGATCTCGTTTCTGGGCAACCGGTGGTGTCACCCGCTCAGCGGCCGACTGTTCCCGTCGCTGCCGCTGTTCGTCGCCGGCCTGTTGCTGCCGGTCTTCTTCGCCGGCTACCTGTTCCTGCTTTATCTCAAGCCCATGGACTCGCCGATGGTCCTGTCCATGCAGAAGTGGAACTTGATCGGCGGCGCCCTGGGCGGTCTGGCCGAGTGCCTCATCGTTTACTGGGGGTTTTCCCGATCGCTCCTGCTGGCGGTGGCGTTTTACGCCGCGGGCTTCCTGTTCGCGCGGCGTCACCGGCCGCCGCTGCCACCGGAGGCCGCTGCCGCGGCAGCCGGGGCCCCTCCCGGCACGGCGCCTTGAAGCGCCGGACCCGGGCATGACGTGCCGGAGACGGCACAGTGAGGTCACCATGAACACGCTGTTGGTCTATCCGCGGTATCCCGACACGTTCTGGAGTTTCCGGCATGTGCTCAAGTTCGTGAAGAAGCGGGCGGCGTTCCCGCCGCTGGGACTGCTCACGGTGAGCGCCATGCTGCCGCCGGAGTGGGAGCGGCGGCTGGCGGACCTGAACGTGGCCGAGTTGACGGACGAGCAGCTGGACTGGGCCGACCTGGTCTTCGTGAGCGCCATGCTGGTGCAGGGCGACAGCGCCCGCGAGGTCATCGCGCGGTGCCGCCGGCGCGGCAAGCGGGTGGTCGCCGGCGGCCCGGCCTTCACCACGGGCCACGCGGAATTCGACGGCGTGGACCACTTCGTGCTGGGCGAGGCGGAACAAACCCTGCCGGCATTCCTGCGGGACCTGGCCGCCGGCGATCCGCAGCCGCTCTACACCGCCGCCGGGTGGCCCGCCGTCACCGGGACGCCGGCGCCGGACTGGCGTCTCGTCGACTTCCGCCACTACGCCACCATGGCGGTGCAGTACTCCCGCGGCTGCCCGTTCGATTGCGAGTTTTGCGACATCATCGTCATGAACGGCCGCGTCCCCCGCACGAAGACGCCGGCCCAGGTGCTGGGCGAACTGGACGCGCTGTACGCCGCCGGCGGCCGCGGCGCGCTGTTCTTCGTGGACGACAACTTCATCGGCAACAAGGCCCGGGTCAAGGAGCTGCTGCCGGAGATCATCCGCTGGCAGAAGGCCCACCGCTACCCGTTCCGGCTCTTCACCGAGGCCAGCCTGAACCTGGCGGACGATCCGGAGCTGCTGAGCCTGATGAGCGCGGCGAATTTCTTCCGCGTGTTCCTGGGCATCGAAACGCCCTGTGCCGACAGCCTGCGCGAGTGCGGGAAGATGCACAACGTGGGGCGGAACATGGGCGAGAGCGTCCGGATCATCCAGCAGCACGGCCTCCAGGTGATGGGCGGCTTCATCGTGGGCTTCGACCACGACCCCGACACCATCTTCGAGAGCCAAATCCGGTTCATCCAGCAGGTGGGCATCGTCACGGCCATGGTGAGCGTGCTCACGGCGCTGCCCCAGACCCGCCTGTGGCACCGGCTCAAGGCCGAGGGACGCCTGCTCAGCGCCGCCAGCGGCGAAAACACCGACGGCAGCCTGAACTTCGTCCCGCGGATGGACCGCGAGCGGCTACTGGAGGGCTACCGGCGCATCATCACGACGCTGTACGCGCCGCGGAACTACTACCGCCGGATCCACACCTTCCTCAAGACGTACCGCCCGACGGTGCGGGGAAAGCCGTCCTGGAGCGACTTCAAGGCCCTGTTCCGGAGCATGTGGCGCATCGGCGTGTTTTCCCGGAGCTGCCTGCTGTACTGGCGGCTGATCATCGGAACCGCGCTCACCCGCTTTCGCGCCTTTCCCATCGCGGTGGAGATGGCCATCTACGGCCTGCACTTCCAGCAGGTGGCCCGCCGCGCCGCCCGTCCCCACTCAACGCGAGTTTGAGCCGATTCGATCACAACGTGAACCGGCGCGGCGGCGAACCGGCGAACCGGCGAAACGGCGATCCGGCGAACCGGCGCGGCTTTGGTTTTCCGCGGGACGCGGACGTCGGGGGCTTGCAGTGAGAAGTGAATAGCGTAAACAGTGAACCGTGAACAGTGAACCGTGAGGCGAAGGGATCAAGAACCGACTGGGGCAACGATCCCACAATCCTGCCGGCGCGCTCCGCGCAAATCTAGAGCGGCGTCATGCCGCCGCACTCCAGACCGCCGAGCCGCCGCACGATGGAGTATGCCGGTTCGACACGGGGGGCACATGCCCCGCTGCCGCGGGGCTGGAGAAAGCACGTGTCCGGGCGCACGGTCTCGGGCCCATGCTCTGCCTCACCGACTGCTCGGTTCCGGCTCCGCCGGGTTGGGACTACAGAAATTCCAGAAGCATCAGGAGGCCCATCGCCAGGAACCACCCGATGCGAACGGCAAAGGCATTAGGGAGAGTAAGGGGGACTGACGAATCTTCGGCTCCCCTCTCTTCTCACCGGGCACCACAGAGGACAGCGGAGCGGATCTCGCCAATGAAGTACAACTCGTCCATCGTCGGGATATTGGTGGACTCAGTGGTTAGGGCGGAGGCCCGGCCGTCCTGCAGGTCGTAGGTTGCCACGCTGCCCAGAGCCAGATATGAGCCGGTCGTGACGATGTACCGCAAGAAGAGTACGTACCGCGACCCTTTCTGGAGGAGCGGAAAGGCTTCGTCCACGGCTTCCACGACCCGATCATCGATCCGGATCAGGCCGCCGGGCCGACTGACGGTCAGGGCGGTCTTTTTCTTAATCGGATCGGCGGGATTGTCCTTGAGGATTTCCTGGGGCGTCAGCGAGTAGTTGGTGAAAATGAAATCCCCGGTGTCCGTCAGCAGGGAGGTCTTGTCTTGAACGATCCCCACCACCACCGCATCGGCGCTCCGGACGAGCTCCCGAATCGCCTCGCGCTGGCTTTTGGCGGGCTGATCCGGCAATCCGCCTGGCAGGCCAGTGTTCCGGCCGAAGCAGATGTATTCTCCCTCCTGGGAGGAGAGCAGGTCCCGCACGCTCGGGCCGCCGCTGTAGTGGCGGTACAGCCGGCTGTCGCCCTGCTGCTGCGCGGTCATCTGGATAGCCTGGACCGGCGTCGCTTCGGCTTTGGCACGCTCGATGGCGAGTTTTTGGAGCTCTTCCCCGGAGACGGTTCGTTTCTCCCGGTGAACCTGCTGTGCCGCCACGCAAGACGTGCATCCCACAACAGACAGAATCAGAGAGGTGAGAAAAAAGGCAAAGGTACGCGGAATCATCGCATCCACTTTCCTAAGGACAATGACTTGTGAAATATTACTGAACCATCACCGCAGAAATCCACTTGTTTTTGTTTGGACTGGACAAGACTGGAGAATGCCCACTGGAGAGGGGCATCATGATCAATCCCCCGGCCCCAACCTGAAGGAATGGATGAAGAGCGCCTAGATGTGTTGGAACCGCTTCTTGAACGTAAGCCGGTTGTGGGGCGGATTCACCGTCCAGTGGCGGGTCTGATTTTCATCAGAGTATTTATCTTGCTTCCGATCGCCGGCTCGCCGGTTCGCCCATTCGCCGGCTCGTCAAGGAGCGGAGCGATGCCGTCGCATCACGACCCGCCGGGCCACACGGCGCGGCCGTCGGGGGCCCGCCGGCGCACCACCAGCTTCGGCCAGCGGGGCGGGTAGGGCCGGCCGTACTCGCTCCAGAAGCGCAGCTCCATGGCGCGGCGGGGGCAGACGTTGATGCAGCCGAGGCAGAGGGTGCAGGTGCCCCGGGCCCGGGGGCGGCCATCCTTCAGGTAGAGGCGTTGCGCCGGGCAGAAGGCGACGCAGATCCCGCAGCCGTTGCAGCGGCGACGCCAGGCGTAGTTGCGGTACAGGGGGGTGTCCACCCATTTGTTGTCGATGAGGATGCCGCCGATGAAAAGCGGCAGGGGCCAGATCAGAAACGGATATCCGGCCGGCTCGTCCCGGCCGAAGGCGGCGCCGTGCGCCCGGACGGCGGCCGCGTCGGTGGGCAGCGGCACGAGGCGGTCCAGGAAGCGCCACAGGGCGCGCGGCCCCCACCGGAAGGTCGCCACGTTGAGGGGGTAGACGCCCCACGACCGCCCGACGGGGCGCCAGCCCTTGCACCGCAGGATGAGCCACAGCAGCAGGTGGGCGTTTTCGGGGCCGCCGGCGGCGCTGTAAAGCACGTACGCCGGCCGTCCGCCGCCCCGGGGCAGGTCCCGGAGCAGCCAGGCCAGCATGGGCCAGGGCGGCTTGAAGCCGTAGATGGGAAAAGCGACCACCAGCGCATCGCCCGTCAGCTCCGCCCGGAAGTCGCGGTAGTAGTGAAAGCGGTGGACCGTCACCCGTGCGCCGGTTGACTGTACCCCGTCAACGAATTGCTGCGTCAGGTGCATGGTGTTGCCCGACGCCGAGTTCACGACCACGTCCACGGCGTGGGGCGGGGTGCGCGCTCCGGCGGTCAGGTTCAGCGCGGCGAGGGCCAGGGTGAGCGCGGTGGCCGCGACCACGGCCCACGCGCCCCAGCCGGCGATCGGCGCGGCCGCGGCGATCAGCAGCGTCGGACCGGCTGCGGCGGCCGCGATGGCCGCGGCCCGCATGAGCCGCGGCGGGGCCCAGCCCGCGTAGAGCGGCACGGCGGCGACCAGCGGGAGAAAGCGGACCGCGCCGCCGCCCAGCATATCGCCGAGCCAGAACACGGTGTAGAGTTCCAGGGCGGCCGGGAGGGAGCGGTACTTCAGGCCGAGAAAGGCCACCGCCGCCACCCGCAGCCAGAGAGCGTCGGCGGCGGGGTCCCAGGCGGCGATCCTCAGGATGACGGCGGCGAGGAGCAGGCCCGCGAGGAAATAGAGCCAGGACAGTAGTGCCGATCCGGCAGGACGACGAGCGCCGTTCACATCGACATTGACTTCCATGCGCCTCTCGAATGCGCGGAGTGCATGCTCCTTTTCCCCGGGTCCCGGCGGAACCAGCCCGGTGTTTCCGAGATCATGGAGGAGGAGCACAAGGCTGACATTGTATCCCGGTGCGGATTATCTTCCAAGTATTGTAAACGGTGAACGGCCGCTGCGCGCGGCGGGATCCTGCCGTAGGCCGCGTCCGCCGGACGCGGCCCGTTGCATCCGCACGATCCATGGAGTCGTATCGCTCGATTCCGAGGCCCGGCCGCGTCGGCGGCCGCGGCGTGTAGCCCGGGCCGCGAGGCCCGGGTGACCGGAAACAGACGGCCGGGGCGAGCCGCGCAGCGGCGGGGGAAAAGGATTAGAGCCTTTGACACGAAGAAAATGGATGTCCCAATTTGCTGCGAAGAGAAAATGGATGTCCCCATTTGCCGTTCGGCCCAGCCATTGAGTGCGGCCGAAAGCGGGGTTTCCAATCGCATTCGCCGCTTACCGTCGCTCCTGCGGAGCTCGGTCTCACCAAGTCTCCCGGCTGACCCGGACCTGTCGGTCCGGGCTACACACCGCCGCCGCTGCGCGCGGCGGGATCCTGCCGTAGGCCGCGTCCGCCGGACGCGGCCCGTTGCATCCGCACGATCCATGGAGTCGTATCGCTCGATTCCGAGGCCCGGCCGCGTCGGCGGCCGCGGCGTGTAGCCCGGGCCGCGAGGCCCGGGTGACCGGAAACAGACGGCCGGGGCGAGCCGCGCAGCGGCGGGGGAAAAGGATTAGAGCCTTTGACACGAAGAAAATGGATGTCCCAATTTGCTGCGAAGAGAAAATGGATGTCCCCATTTGCCGTTCGGCCCAGCCATTGAGTGCGGCCGAAAGCGGGGTTTCCAATCGCATTCGCCGCTTACCGTCGCTCCTGCGGAGCTCGGTCTCACCAAGTCTCCCGGCTGACCCGGACCTATCGGTCCGGGCTACACACCGCCGCCGCTGCGCGCGGCGGGATCCTGCCGTAGGCCGCGTCCGCCGGACGCGGCCTGCAAGGAAGCGCCTTCGCTGTGGATGGGACTGCGCGTTTCCGTCAGGCGTCCACCAGCCGCTTCAGCAGCGCGTCGTCGGCGAGGAAGGGAATGGTGACGTGGTTGCCCGGCGCATCCTGGTTGTAGGCCACGCAGGTGTCGATGGAGTTGGCGCAGCGCGCCCAGGCGCGGCGGGCCACGCCGCCCATCACGTCCCACGGCATGGCCGAGCGGATCACCGCGTCGGCCCGCGCGCTGCCGTCCAGCACCAGCCCGAAGCCGCCGTTGACGGCCTTGCCGATCCCGACGCCGCCGCCGTTGTGGAGCGCCACCAGGCTCATGCCGCGGGCGGCGTTGCCGGCGAAGCACTGCACGGCCATCTCGGCCATGATGTTGCTGCCGTCCTTGATGTTGGCCGTCTCGCGGTAGGGCGAATCGGTGCCGCCGCAGTCGTGATGGTCGCGGCCCAGCATCACCGGTCCGATTTCGCCGGCGCGCACCATCGCGTTGAACTTCAGGGCGATCCGAGCGCGGCCGGGCGCATCCTGGTACAGGATGCGGGCCTGGGTGCCCACCACCAGCCGGTTCTTCTCGGCGTCGCGGATCCAGACCCAGTTGTCGCGGTCCTGCCCGCGCCGGTTCGGATCGATGGCCTCCATGGCCGCCCGGTCGGTTGCGGCCAGGTCTTCGGGCCGTCCGCTGAGGCACACCCAGCGGAAGGGTCCGTAGCCGTAGTCGAACAGCATGGGTCCCATGATGTCCTCGACGTAGGAGGGGAAGATGAATCCCTCGCGGGGATCGACGCCGTTGCGGCAGATCTCCCGGACGCCGGCGTCGTAGACCGCCCGCATGAACGAATTGCCGTAGTCGAAAAAGTAGGTGCCCCGCTCCACCAGGGTGCGGACGAGCTCGAAGTGGCGCCGCAGGCTCCGGTCCACGGCGGCGCGGAAGGCGGCGCGGTCCTCCGACAGCATCAGCGTCCGCTCCTCGAAGGTCAGCCCCTGGGGGCAGTACCCGCCGTCATACGGGGCGTGGCAGGAGGTCTGGTCCGACAGCAGCTCGATGGGCACCCGTCGCTCCACCGCGTATTCGAGCAGGTCCACCACGTTCCCCTGGTAGGCGATGGAGAGCGGCTCGCGGCGGGCCATGGCCGCCTGGGCCAGGCGGAACACCTCGCCCAGGTCGGCGCTCACCGCCGACACCCAGCCCTGCTCGTGCCGCGTGCGGATGCGCGACGGGTCCACCTCGGCGATGATGCCGACGCCGCCGGCGATCTCCACCGCCTTGGGCTGGGCGCCGCTCATGCCGCCGAGTCCCGAAGAAACGAACAGATGGCCGCGCAGGTCCTCGTCGTCGCGGATCCCCAGCCGGAGCCGGCCGGCGTTCAGGATGGTGTTGAACGTGCCGTGCACGATCCCCTGCGGGCCGATGTACATCCAGCCGCCGGCGGTCATCTGGCCGTAGTTGGCCACGCCGAGCTGCATGGCCCGGTGCCACTCGGCCTGGTTGTCGAACATGCCCACCATGAGCGAGTTGGTGATGATCACCCGCGGCGCCTCGGGGCGCGAGGCGAAGAGGCCCAGCGGGTGTCCCGACTCCACCACCAGCGTCTGCTTCCGGGTGAGCACCTCCAGGTAGCGCTTGATGAGGCGGTACTGCATCCAATTCTGGCAGACCTGGCCGGTCTCGCCGTAGGTCACCAACTCGTACGGGTAGAGGGCCACATTGAAGTCCAGGTTGTTGTCGATCATCACCTGGAAGGCCTTCCCCTCGAGGCAGCGTCCCTTGTACTCGTCGATGGGTCGCCCCCAGATCCGGCCCGGGGGCCGGAAGCGGTAACCGTAGATCCGGCCGCGCGACTTCAGCTCGTCGAGGAACTCCGGGGCCAGCGCCGCATGCCACTGGGGCGGCACGTAGCGGAGCGCGTTCTTCAGGGCGAGGATGGTTTCGCCCCGGTTCAAGGTGTATCCGCGGTCGGGCGCGCGGCGGATGCCCGGTTCGAACGCGGCCGGCGGCGGCAGCTTGCCGCGCAGGCGGACGGTCATGGCGGCGCCGATGGCGGTGTTGTCGGTCATGGCGGATGCCTCCCGGTGAGATAAGCTCATATTGTGCCATAAAAGCGGGCGTCGGACCAAGTTCCGTGAAACCCGGACAGCCCCGCTTTGGTATAATATCTCTCTTTAAACGCCGGTTCTGCACCCTCGCGGAACCCCCTCAGGAGTTTGATCATGAGCCACCGCCCCACCCGTCATGCCCCCCGCGTCCGGTTCAGCCTGTGCGCCGCGCTGCTCCTCGGCCTCGCGGCCGCCCTCTGGGCGGCGGTCCCGGCCGAGCCGCTGCTGCGCTTCCCCGACGTGCGCGGCGACACCGTTGTGTTCGTCTGCGGCGAGGACATCTGGTCCGCGCCGGTTGCGGGCGGCACCGCCACCCGCCTGACCATCCACGACGGCGAGGAACGCCATCCCAAGCTCTCGCCCGACGGGACGCGGATCGCCTTCACCGGCGATTACGACGGCAACGCCGACGTCTACGTGATGGACGTGCACGGCGGCGGGATCACCCGGGTCACCTGGCACCCCGGCGACGACGAGGTGGTGGGCTGGCATCCCACGGCCGACAAGATCCTGTTCAAGTCGATGCGGGACAGCTTCAACCGCTTCGAGAAGCTGTTCCTGGTGTCGCCCGACGGCACCGGCCTCGAGCCGCTCCCCCTCCACGAGGCGGCCTACGGCAGCTATTCGCCCGACGGCCGGCAGATCGCCTACAACCGGGTCAGCGTCGAGACGCGCACCTGGAAGCGCTACCGCGGCGGGCTGGCCCCGGACGTCTACATCTATGACTTCGCGGCGAAGAAAGACCGGCGGATCACCGACTTCCCCGGCGGCGACCGGATGCCCATGTGGCACGGCGGCATGATTTACTACACCGCCGACAGCGACGGCGTGCTGAACATCTACGGCTACAACGTCGCCACGGGAAAGACGGAGCCGCTCACCCGCCACCGGGAGCACGACGTCCGCCGGCCCAGCCTCGGCGACGGCCGCATCGCCTACGAGGTGGGCGGGACGGTCTGGCTGCTGGACCTGGCCAGCCGCCAGTCCCGCGCCCTCCCCATCGCCGTGCGCGCCGATGCGCCGGAAACCCGGCCGTACCTGGCCGGAGTGGCCGACCGGCTCACCCACTTCGACGTGTCCCCGTCCGGCGCCCGGGTGCTCGCCACCGCCCGCGGCCACCTGTTCAGCGTGCCGCGCAAGGACGGCGCCACGCGGTTGATGGCCGGCGCCGGCGGCGCCCGGATCCGCGAGGGGGCCTGGTCGCCCGACGGCCGGCAATATGCCTACGTCTCCGACGCCGGCGGCGAGTACAACATCTACCTGGCGGAAGTCGGCGGCGCCGCCGCCGCGGTCCAGCTGACCCGCTCCAAGGACGGTTACCGGCACACGCTGCGCTGGTCGCCCGACGGGAAGAAGATCGCCTTCGCCGACCAGACGCTGGCCTGCTACGTCCTCGACGTGGCCAGCCGCGCCGTGACCCGCGTGGACAAGGCCGACTACGAGCCCATGGACGTGTCGCTGAACGTCAAGCCCATCTCCGACTACGCCTGGTCGCCCGACGGCGCGTACCTCGCCTACTCCAAGATGGAAGCCGACCTTGTGTCAAAGGTGTTCGTCTACTCACTGCAGGAGAACCGCTCCCGCTGCGTCAGCAACGGCCTGTTCAACGATTTCGGCCCGGTGTTCTCCCGCGACGGGAAACACCTGTTCTTCATCTCCAACCGCCGGTTCGATCCCACCTTTTGCGACTTCGAGTGGGAGATGGTCTACAAGCAGGCGGCCGGGATCTATTGCCTGACCCTCAGCCGCGATGGCGCGGCGCGCTTCCCGCTCGCGAGCGACGAGGAGACCGGCGCGCCGGCCGCGCCGCCGGCTGCACCGCCGGCCGCCGCCGCGGCTCCGCCCAGCGTTGTCATCGATTTCGACGGCCTGGCCGAACGGATCGAAGCCGTGCCGCTGCCGCGGGGTAACTACCGCCAGCTGGCCGCCGGCGAGGGCGCGCTGTACTACCTCAACGCCGCCGACGGCGACTTCAACCGGTTCGAGTATCGCGGGCCCGGCGCCCGGAATCTGTGCGCCTTCGCTTTCGACACCCGCAAGGAGCGCCGCCTGTTCGAGGGTGCGGACGACTTCCGGCTCTCCGGTGACGGCAAGTGGATCGTTTGCCGGAAGGGGACGGAGCTGTCCGCGCTGGAGCTCAAACCGCCGGAACCGAAAACCCACGAGCTGTCGCTGGCCGACCTGAAGGTCTGGATCGACCCGCGGGCCGAATGGCGGCAGATCTTCAACGAGTCGTGGCGGATGGAGCGCGACTTCTTCTACGAGCCGGGCATGCACGGGCTCGACTGGCCCGCCATGCACGCGCGCTACCTGGCGCTCCTGGAGCGGGCCACCTGCCGCCAGGACGTGGTGTACATCCTCGGCGAGCTCATCGGCGAGCTCAACGCGTCGCACACCTACGTGGGCGGCGGCGCCCAGCAGCGCAAGGCCAAGGAGATCGCGGTGGGCCTGCTCGGCGCCGACTACGAGCTGGACGCGGCGAGCCAGCGCTACCGTTTCCGGAAGATCTGCCGCGTGCCCGACTGGACCGACGATGTGCAGCCGCCCCTGGCCGCGGTGGGCGTCGGCGTGCGCGAAGGCGACTACCTCCTGGCCGTCAACGGCGTGGAGGTCCACGGCGACCGCGAGGTGTACGCGTACTTCCAGGACCTGGCCGGCAAACAGGTGAAGATCCTGGTCAACGACAAGCCGGAACGAGCCGGCGCCCGCGAGTACACCGTCAAGCCGCTGGCCTCGGAGCGGACCTTGCGCTACCTCGACTGGGTGGAGCACAACCGCCGGATCGTGGCGGAGGCCTCGGGCGGCCGGATCGGCTACCTGCACCTGCCCGACACGTACACCGGTTCGGCCCGCGAGTTCCCCAAGTATTTCTACGCCCAGACCCAGAAGGAGGGGATCGTCGTCGACGGCCGCTTCAACGGCGGCGGCCTCGATCCGGACATCTTCCTGCAGCGGCTGGGCAAGCGGGCGATCTCCTACTGGACTCGCCGCTACTCCAAGGACACGGCGACCCCGGCGGTCTGGACCCAGGCCCACCTCGTGTGCCTGACCAACCGGCAGGCCGGCTCGGGCGGCGACGAGCTGCCCCACGAATTCCAGGTGGAAAAGATGGGGCCCGTCATCGGCACCCGGAGCTGGGGCGGACTGGTGGGCATCTCCATGACCATCGACCTGGTGGACGGCGGCTACCTGACGGCCCCCGACTACCGGATTTACGACCGCGACGGCAACTGGGTGGTGGAAAACGTCGGCGTGACCCCCGACATCGAGGTGGACCTGGATCCCGCCGAGATGGCCCGCGGCTACGACGCCCAGCTCATGAAGGGCGTCGAGGTGCTCCTGAAGAAAATCGAAGCGGAGCCCCGGACCTGGCCGAAGCATCCGCCGTACCCGCGGCAGAAGTTCTGAGCAGCCGGCCCGGGAGCCGGTTCGGATCGAGGAGGCCGATGAAGCCGGATTACGACGTGCTGGAAGACATCCGGAGATTTCAGCGCAGCCGGGTGATTCTCACCGCGGCCGAACTGGATCTCTTCACCCGCCTCGACGGTGCGCCCATGGACGCGCCGTCGCTGGCCCGGGCGATCGGCGCCGCCGAGCGGCCGCTGACCCGCGTGCTCGACTGCCTCGTCACCTACGGGTTGCTGGAGAAGGCGGACGGCCGCTACCGCACCGCCGCGCCGGCGGCGGCGCTCTCGGACCGGCACCCGGCGCCGGTGCGGGCGATGGCCCTCCACAGCGCCGTGATGTGGCGGACCTGGAGCCATCTGACCGAGACGGTCCGCACGGGGGAGAGCCCCGCCCGGCACACCGCCGACGACAAGGACGACCACGCGCTGGCCGCCTTCATCGGCGCCATGCACGCCATCGGCCGCCGTGTGGCCGACGACGTGGCCGCGGCGCTGGACCTGTCGCCGTACCGCCGGCTCCTGGATGTGGGCGGCGGATCGGGTGTCTACACCATGGCGTTCCTGCGGCGCAATCCGGCGCTCACCGCGGTGCTCTTCGACCTGCCGCGGGTGATCCGCATGACGGCGGAGTGGCTCCGCGCCGACGGGCTGCTGGACCGGGTCACGCTGGCGGGGGGCAATTTCGAGTGCGACGAGCTGCCCGGCGGCTGCGACCTGGCGCTGTTGTCGGCCATCGCCCACCAAAACTCGCCCGCGGAGAATCGGGCGCTGTTCGCCAAGGTCTTTCGCGCCCTCGAACCCGGCGGCACGCTGTTCGTCCGCGACCACGTCATGGACGCGAGCCGCACGGAACCGGCAGCCGGCGCGCAGTTCGCCATCAACATGCTGGTGAGCACGGCGGGCGGCGACACGTACACCTTCGCCGAGTACCGCCGGGACCTCGAAGCCGCCGGGTTCGTCGAGGTGACGTGGCTGCGGTCCGGCCGCGAGCGGATGGACAGCCTGGTCTCCGCCCGCAAACCGGCCGGGGCGGGGAAGGGCGGCGCATGAACTTCCTCAAGATCATGGGACTCGATGCCAGGCGGGGCGCCCGCGGCGATTACGAGTGGGGCAGCCTGCACGGTCGGCTGGAAGGGTGCCTGGCGGACCTGCCCGAGTCCGAGGTGAAGCTCATCGCCGGCTTCGCCGGGCTGCTGTGGCGGGTGGCCTACAGCGACCTGAAATTCGAAGCGTCCGAACGGGACAAGATCCGGGAGATCCTCCAGCGGCGAACCACACTGGACGCCGACCGCGTGGACCGGATCATGACCCTCGTGGATCAGGACGCCGACCGTTACTTCGGTTCCGAGAACGTCTACTACACCCGGCTGGTCAACGCGGTGGCCGAAGAGCCGCTCAAGCTGGAGATACTCGATACGCTGTTCGCCGTCGCCGCCGCCAACGGTTCGATTTGCACGCGGGAGGAGGCGGAGCTGCGGATCATCGCCACCGGCCTGTTCCTCTCCCACGACGACTATATCCGGATCCGGCTGCGCTACCGCGAGTTTCTCGATGTGCTGAAGTGAGCGGGGGCAATCGGTGAATCGGTGAATCGGTGAGTCGGTGAATCGGGAGACGAGAGACGGGAGACGGATCAACCATCAACTATCAACTGATTCTGGCCCTGGAACCTGAGAACTTGTGAACCTGCTAACATTCAAACCTTTAAACGTTTAAACTTTCAAACAGCTCGATTACGATCACGATTACGATCACGATTACGATTACGATTACGATTACGATTACGAGCACGAACATCAGGGAAAGGAACGAGCCTCGAGTCTCGAGCCTCTAGCCTCGAGCCTCTAGCCTCGAGCCTCTAGCCTCGAGTCAGGACCAGCGCCATGCTGCAGACATTCATCCAGGCCTTCGGCGGCACCTTCGTGGGGGTGCTGGACATCT
>JAGOHA010000204.1 GCA_017996395.1 Acidobacteriota bacterium
TGCTCCGGCTGCGCCCATTCGGACAATCCCGCCGCAGCCAATCTCAACTGCGTGCTCAAGGGCCGGGCGGCCTGGTGGCTCTTCGCCCGGCTGGCCGGCTGGGACGGCGACGAATGCCTGCCCGCCCCTTCCGGCCTCCAAGCTACGCCGGACCAGTACCAGCACCGGGTGCAGCTGACCTGGACCGACAACTCCAGCGACCCCGAGGAAACCGGCTTCCGGATCCAGCGCCAATACGGCGGCGGCGCCTGGGACGATGACTACGCCGAAGTCGCCGCTGACGTCACCGCCTACACGGACGACAACCACGGGGGTGGGCCCTTGCCCGACGGCACGTACACGTACCGGGTGGTGGCCTTCACCGCCGAGTGCGCCTCCGCTCCGTCCCCGGTTGACACCGCGGTGCTGGCGACGCTGCCGCCGCCCGCCCCGAGCAGCCTCGTCGCGACGCTCAGCGGCGTCCACGTCACCCTCACCTGGGTCGATAACTCCACCATCGAGGATCACTTCGTGGTGGAGCGGGCCGTCGACGAGGGCGCGTTTGAAATTCTGGCCGACAATCTGCCGGCCGATACCACCACCTATCAGGACCTCAATCCGGCGGTGTTGCACACCTGCCACTACCGGGTGAAAGCCCGGAACGGTTTCGGTGATTCGGCGTACAGCAACGAGGCCGCCATATTCGTGCCCAATGAAAGTCACACCGTCCGGCTGGAGAACACCACCGAGGTGGAGGACGCTTTTCTGGATCCGACCCAGCCCAACACGAATTTCGGCAACACGGCCTACACCCGCCTGTACCATTTCATCATCAGGTTCGCGCTGCCCGTTGAGCTGCAGGACAAGCAGATCGTGGCCGCGGCGGTCGGTTTCTATGGCTGGGGGCAAAGCAACTGGCAGCCGGGTCAATACCTGGACCTGTACCGGGTCACCCGCGCCTGGTCGGAGTCTCAGACCACCTGGAACATCGCCCGGTCCGGGCAGAGCTGGACCCAGCCCGGCGGCGACCACGGCGAGTGGCTGGGCCATTCGGAGATCACCCAGGGCTGCGACCACTGCTTCTACCCGGCCATTGACGTGACCGCACAGGTCCAGCAATGGGTGGATGGCGTCGAGGACAACTTCGGCTTCCTGCTGGTCAACGACTCGGTCACCATCACCCAGCTCAAGGCCAGCGAGTACTCCGGCGGCAGCCGCTCGTACCTGGAGATCACCTACTCGGAGGGATCATCGGAATTACCGGGCGACGCGAATCTCGACGGAACCGTGAACGTCCTGGACGTCCTGGCGTGCCTGTACCACTTCACCGGGCAGGCCGTCCTGACCACCCAGGGATGGGTGAACATGGACCTGGACGACGATTCCGCCGTGACGACGCAGGACCTGATGATCCTCTGCGGCTGCCTCAGCGGCGATCTGTCGCTCTGAACCCGGCCGCGGCCGGTGAGGATCGGATCGGCTGTCTCCCTCCAGGCGGGACGGTTGATCCAAGGACTGGCTGCAGACGGTCCGGGTTACGTGTGGCAGGTGCGGCGGTGAGCGGACATCACGGAGAATCACCCGGCCGGCAGCCCCGGCAGGCCCGCCCCATGGCCGCCACGCGGTCCGGGGCGCCGATCACGTACAGGACGTCCCCTTCCTGCAGCCGCAAATCGGCTGCGGCGGCATCGAGAGTCTCGGCGCACCGCTGGACGGACGCCACGGTCACGCCGAACCGATTGCGCAGCCGCGCCTCCGCCAGCGTCTGCCCGGCCAGATCGGACCCGGCCTCCAGGCGCACCGCGGCGATGTTGATCTCGGGCCGCGCGGGCAGCGGCGCCGTCCCGGTCGACAGGCTGCGGAACATCGCGTATCCGGACGCGCGGATCGCCGCCACATGCTCCTCGATGGCGTCGCTGGGCACCAGGTAGTGGGACAGCACGCGGGTGAAGATCTCCACCGAGGTCTCGAACTCCTCGGGGATGATCTCGCTCACGCCCATCGCCGCGAGCGGCTGGACCTCCTGCAGGTACCGCGTCCGCACGATCAGGTGGACCGCCGGATGCAGCCGGCGCACGGCGGCGGCCACCGCCCGCGTGGCTGCCGGATCGTTGATGGCCACCACCACCACCCGCGCGGCGCCGACACCCGCGTGCTCCAGCACCAGCTCCCGGCTGGCATCGCCGAAGATGACGGGCTCGCCGGCCGCCTGCTCGCGGCGGACGGTGTCCGGGTTGAGCTCCGTCACGATGTACGGGATGCCCGCCCGCCTGGCCGCCGCGGCCACATTGCGGCCGTTGACGCCGAAACCCACAATCACCAGGTGATCCCTCAGGTTGCCGACGTCGTGCGGGAGAGCCGGAAAGCGGCCGGACCACGCCCGCTCCGGCAGCGGCAAGTGGCTGAGCCAGGCGGTGACGCGGTCCGCGGCAGCCATCGTCAGGGGCGTGGCGGCCATGCTGGCCACCGCGGCCGCGAGAAAGAGCGGAAAGACCCAATCCGCCATGAGACCGTTCGCCTGCCCCACCCGGGCCAGGATGAACGAAAACTCGCCCACCTGGGCCAACGCCAGACCCACCCCGACCGACGCCCGCAGGATGCCGCCCATCAGCCAGGCGGTGACGCCGGCCAGCATCGCCTTGACGAGAATCACGCCGATCACCGCCACTGTCACCAGGAGGGGGTGCTGGACGAGGAAGCCGGTATCGAGCAGCATGCCCACCGACACGAAGAAGAAGCTGGTGAACACGTCGCGCAGGGGGATGATGTTCCCCAGCGCCTGCAGGCCGTACTCGGATTCGGAGATGATGAGTCCGGCCAGGAACGCGCCCAGGGCCAGCGACAAGCCCGCCGTCGCGGTCAGCCAGGCCACGCTCAGGCAGACGGCGATCACCGCCAGCAGAAACACCTCGCGGTTGCGGGTGCGCGCCACGAGGTGCAGTAGCCGGGGCACCGCCCAGCGGGCCGCCAGGACGGCGACGGCGATGATGCCGACTCCTTTGGCCAGGAGGAGGGCGATCGCGCCGATGCCACCGGCATGGCTGGCGGACAGCAGCGGTGCGACCAGCATCATGGGCACCGCGATGATGTCCTGGAAGATCAGGATGCCGAGGATCATCCGGCCGTGGGGCGTGTCCACTTCGGCCCGTTCCTGCATCAGCTTCAGGACCACCGCGGTGCTGCTGAGCGACACCAGCCAGCCGATGAACACCGCCTCCCCCCAGGGCCGGCCCAGGCCGACCGCGAGAGCGCCGGCCACGGCGGCGGTCAGCCCCACCTGGAGCGTGCCCCCGAGCAGGACGTAGCGGCGGATGGCCAGCAGCTGGGTCAGGGAAAATTCGACTCCGATGGTGAACAGCAGCAGGACCACGCCCAACTCGGCGAGATGATCCACCTCGGCCGTGGTGGGCACCAGGGCCAGGCCGCAGGGTCCGGCGATCACCCCGGTCAGGAGGAATCCCACCACCGCCGGAATGCGCAGGCGGTGGCAGATGACCGCCACCGCGATCGCCAGCCCCAGGACGATGAGACCATCGGCCAACACGCTCATCCGATGAACTCCAGGTCAGATGGTTCCATTCCGACCGCTGAATGTGCCCTCAGCATAGCGG
>JAGOHA010000004.1:0-55469 GCA_017996395.1 Acidobacteriota bacterium
TCCAGGGCGTCGGCGCTGAGCTCCACCTTCTCGCCGTGGCGGGCGATCCGGACCAGCCGATCAATGGTCAGGGATTTACCGTCCAATACGATGGCCATACATCCTCCTGGATATGAATGTGGAATGGTTGTCCATGAATTGGCGACACCAATGCCCGCTATCTTAACAGAATCAACGGGCCTTGGGAACGGTGAAGGTCGTGGGCGGTGGCCGTCAGCCCAGCCAGCCGGGCAGCCAGGTGGTGAGCGGAGGCACGTAGGTGATGAGAAGCACGCCCAGCAGCAGAACGATCAGAATCGGGATGATGGCCCGGATGACTTCGGGCATGGGTTTGCCGAACCGGTAGGAGGACAGAAACAGGTTCATGCCCACCGGCGGCGTCAGATATCCAAGCTCCAGATTGGCCAGGAAGACGATGCCCAGATGGACGGGATCGATGCCGAAGGCGGTGCCCAGCGGCACCAACAGCGGGACCACCACCACGATGGCGGAGAAGACGTCCATCAGACAGCCCACCACCAGGAGCAGCACATTGACCGCCAGCAGAAACACCCAGCGGGAATGGATGGCGCCGGTGACCCACTCCACCGCCTGGTCCGGCACCTGGGCGTCGATGAGGAAATGGGTGAAGCCGAGCGCGACGCCGAGGATCAGCAGCACGCCGCCCACCAGCAGGCCGCACTCGGTCATGACCCGGGGAACGTCGCGGACGATGCGCAGGTCGCGGTGGATGACGCTCTCGCACAGGAAGGCGTACAGGGCGGTCACCGCCGCCGCTTCCACGGGCGTGGCGTAGCCCGAGAACAGCGCCGCCAGCGCCACCACCGGGATGAGCAGCTCCCACTTGGCGGCCCAGACCGCCGACCCGGCCTCGCGCCAATCGATGAGACGGCCGCCCGCTTTGACCTTCGGTCCCTGGCGCATCCCCCACCAGGCCGTCAGGATCACCAGCAGGATGCCCGGTCCCATGCCGCCGAGGAAGATCTGCTGGATGGTGATGTTGGCCTGGGCGCTGGTGTTGGCCACGATGACATAGAGGATCGGCGGCAGACACGGCGGAAACAGGAGCCCGAGCGAACCGGCGCCGGTAAGCAGGCCCAGCGCGGGACGCTCGCGGTAACCGGCGGCGAGCAGCACGGGCATGAGCAGGCCGCCCAGGGCCAGGATCGTCACGCCCGAGGCGCCGGTGAACGAGGTGAAGAAGGCGCAGACCAGCACGGCCACCAGCGCCGGTCCGCCGCGGAACCCGCCCACCAGGGTCTGGAACACCCGGACCAGCCGCCGCGATGCGCCACCTTCGGCAAGGAAATACCCGGCCAGCGTGAACAGCGGAATGCTGGGCAGGGTGGGATTGGTCACCAGCCCGTAATGCTTCAACGGGATGGAGAGGGTGGGCTCACCCTGTCCCCAGAACAGGATGAGGGCGGCGCCGCCCAGGGCGGTGAACACGGGGGCGCCCAGCAGGATGGCGAGGCCCAGCACCACCAGCGCCGGCACCATGAGCTGCTCGGGCTCGAACGGCAACCCGACGGCCAGCGCCGCCAGGCCGGCAGCCAGCGCGCTGGCGACGAGGCGCTCCCGCCATCCGGAGCCGGCGTGCCAGATCAGGCGGAGCGCCACCAGGGCGAAGCCCACCGGCAGCACGAGCTGGACGACCCACACCGGGATCCCGTACACCAGCACCTTGGCCAGCGGGCGCATTGCCTGGGTGTACTCGAAGCTGGCGATGCACAGGAACAGGGTGACCGCCGCCGCGACGCCGCTGCTGATGAGCCGGGCCGCGGATTTGGCGCGACCGCTCAGAAAGGTGGTGACGGTGGACAGTGACAGTAGCCGGTTCTCGCGGGCGGCGATGGCGCCGCCGAACATGCCCACGAACAGGCACATGTGCTGCACGATGGTGCTGGAGCCGGAAATGCCGGTGCGGAACAAAGCCCGGAGTACGATTTCAGCCAGCGGCAGCACCACCAGCGCGGCCAGCGGCAGCACCACCAGCAGGTTCTCCCCGCCGACCAGGGCGCGCAACCAGGCGGGGCGCGCATGGCCCGGCTCCGATTGCGGGAGCTCGACGGGGATTTCGACACTCATTGGCCGGCCGCTCCGGATTGGGCCCGGTACTCTTTCAGGAACCGGGCGACTTCATCGAAGAGGTCGGCGGGGACCAGCCGCCCGCGGATCTTGTCCCGGTAGGGATCCACGGCTTTGCGCCACGCGGCTTCGATCTCGGGCGTGGGCACGGTGACCTTGACCCCGCGCTTCTTGAGCGCTTCCACGGAGCGCTCGTTCTCAGCCCGTCCCGCGGCCTTGATCTCACGGCCCGCATCGGCGGCCGCCTTGAGCAGGGCGGGACGCAGCTCAGCCGGGATCCGCTCCCAGGTTTTCCGCGTGACGACGGTGCCGCCCACCAGCGGCCCCCAGTTGAGCAGCAGCATATTGGACGCCTGGGCGTCCAGCTGACTGGCCAGGGCGAAGAAGGGGGGCATGGCCACCGTGTCGATCAGGCCGGTCTGGAGACTGGGCATGATGTTCACCGTCTCGAGGGCGACGGGATGATAGCCGGCGGACTTCCACAGGTCGAACTCTTCGGCGTTGCCCGCCCAGCAGAAAAACTTGGCCCGGCGGAGGTCGTCGGGATGGACCAGGGGCTTTTTCGAGAAGAAGCGGACGAATCCCGAATCGCCCCAGAACAACACCACGAAGCCCTTCTCCAGCATGCGCTTCTCCAGCGTGGGACGCAGCTTCTCGATCACGTATTCCAGTTCGTCCAGATTGCGGTAGTTCATGGGCGTGCCGCCCAGGGCCGACACGCCTTTCTCGATCTCGGACAGCCCCACGCCCGTGAGCATCCCGGCGTCCAGGCTGCCCGTCTGCATGAGTCCCACCATGTCGGCTTCGCCGCCCTGCGTGCCGTCGGGGAAGATCACCAGCTTGACCGCGCCACCGGAGGTGGTGCGCCACTTCTCGCCCATGGCCATCAGGGTTTTGTGGTACGAGGTGCCGCGGGGCGCCAGCGTGCCGAGCTTGATGGTGACCTTGCCGGCGGCCGCTGCAAAGGTGCCCGCACCCAGCAGCAGCAGGGCGGCGGGGAAAAACCGCCGGACGAACGCCCCCACCAGCGTGCCAACAGGTCTACTCATGATCCGTCTCCTCGTCGGAATCTGCCGTCAGGAACAGTTCGTCGGCGCGGGCCAGCAGCCAGCGCGCACGGCGTTGCGCGACCAGGTTGGCCAACCGCCACTCGGGCCGGGCGTCGACATCGACCGCCAGCGCCTGCTCCAGCAGGGACCGGAACTCGGCCAGGTTCTGCGTCTGCACGCTGACCGCTTCGGCCAGCGAGACAAACGGTCCGGCCTGCTGGCCGCCGGACAGCCGCAGCGAGCTCTCGAAGTGCTGTCGGGCTTCGGTCTCGGGGTTCCGCCCGCCGGCGGCGCGACCCATGGCGAAGGTGATCATGAACGCTTGCAAACTGCCCTCCCCGAAGTTCGGATCCAGCACCAGCGCCCGGTCCATCATCGCCTCGACAATGGGCAGGTCGGCCACCAGGTCCGGGTCGTCCTTGCCCAGGGAGATGGCGGCGGCCCAGGCGGCGCCGGTCCAGTAAAGCAGGGGGACGTCCGCGGCGCGAGCCTGCTGGACCGCGGCTTTCGGGTCGCGCCGGAGGGCGTCGGAGAAGCCGGGATGGGCTGTGTCGAACCCGCGCAGTCCGTAATTGCGCGCCCGCAGGTAGAGTTTCCGGGCGCGCAGGCGCATGGCGGTGGCGGCGGCGAAGTCGGCATCTTCGAGCTCATCGGCATCCTGTTGGACAAACGCGTAGGCATATTGGGTGAAACCGCTGGCGGCGGCCAGGAGCAGCCCCTTGTGACGGGGGCTTTCAGCCAGCAGGCTCTCGATGAGCTTCAGGCTGAAGGGCACCGCCGCTTTCACCAGTTCAGGATCCTCGTCGGCGGCGAATGTTTCACCACCGCCGGCCAGCGCGTCGCCGAGGCGGTTCACCGCCATTTTCTTGACGGAACAGGCCGGTCCGAGCCCCGCGGCGATGAGCGCGATCAGCAGCACGGCCGCCAGTGGCGAGCGGGCGGCGGAGGGAGCGTCGTCACACGAGACGGCACGACCTGAAGTGGTTTGGTTGGATGACACGATCGACTCCTTAAGCCAACGGGGACGCGGGTGGCAGACCGGCCCAACAGGCCATGCTACCTTGAGGTGGGTGTTTTTTCAACTTCTATCCAATGCGGATGTAACGGTGATGCGGCTCCGGCCTATTCCAAATCCGGCGGCGGCTTGCGGCGGATGGTCTTGACGGCGGACCGGCGGCGCTTGTCATCCTGACGGCGGCGCCGGGCCGCCGGCGGGATGGCCGTGGCGATGCGCGGGGGATCCTCGCGCAGGGCCGCCTGCAGGAGGCGGACCAGGCGGGCCAGCGCCCGGTCGCGGTTGGTCTTCTGGCTGCGGGTATCCTGCGCCGAGACGAACAGGACGCCGTCGCGGCTCATCCGGCTGGCCAGCCGCGCCTGAATCCGCCGCCGGGCCGCCTCCGACAGACTGGCGGATGCGGCAACATCCAGGCGGACGGTCACGCGGGTACTGGCCTTGTTCACGTGCTGGCCGCCCGGCCCGCTGCTCGGCGTGGCCGTGAAAGTGAGTTCGGCTTCGTCCAGGAACACGTCGTCGGAAAGCTGGATCATGGCGCGTACCGGTTCAGAACATGCCCGTCATTCTCCCGTGGCGCGGGAGACTACTCGGTGGCGACCCCCGCGTAACCGCCCAGCCGGTTGAAGTCGGGGGACACGAACAGCAATTGGCCGATGACGGGCTGGTCGGCGCTGACCCGCAGCCAGACGGGTGTGGACAGCGCGTCCGGGAACAGATCGTCCACCGCCAAAAGGAACTGACTGCCGGCCGCCAGGGGCACCGACCGGGCGCCCATCAGTGCACCATCCCGGTCGTACCCGCTCACGGTGAACGCGCCGTCCAGTCCGGCGAGACTGGTGAGGCGGAGAACACCGGTCCAACCGGCTTCGTCCGGGATCATGGGAAAAATCAGGCCGTAACTCCCCCACGGGCAGGCGGGCGCCCCGTCGAACAGGTACGGTTCCGCCAGGCCCGGCCGGGTCATGTACAGCGAGAATCCGGTCAGAGGGACATCGGCGCCGACGCGCAGGCAGGCGGCACCTGGGATGTCCGTCTGCCCGAACAAGGCTGGAAGTTCGCGCGTGATCTGTTCGCCGGGCGCAGCCGGCCACTCGGCATCAGCCAGCACAAGGCCGTCGGCGTCCTGGATGAACGCGTGTGCGGTGACCGGCTCTGTGCCCGAGACGGAGAACGTGACACCGGTATAGTACCGCGCGGGATCGGGTACCGCGCCATAGAACAGACGGTGCGGCCAATCCATCTGGCCGGACGGCAGCGGCGCGACCCGGATCTGCCGGCTGTACGCCGAGAAGGTGCCCACGCCGTCGACGGCCTTCATGAGAAACGTATAGGTGCGGCCGGTCTCCAGTCCCGTGACCGTGAAGGCGGTCGATTCGGTCTGCCCGACCTCGGTGGTGTACATCCCGTTCTTCCGGTAGATCACGTAATGAACGCCGGGCTCGACATTGGCGTTCCACCGCAGGCGCACGGCGGTGTCGGAGATGCCCCATCCCTGGAATCCCGTAGGCTTGGTGACCGGATCAGCAGCCGGCGGGATGTCCCGAAGCATCGGCGGGCCGGTCAGCGGCGTCATCAGGACAGCGGGCAGACCGGCCAACCCCTGGTCCACGAACGAACCGAACAACTCGAAGCCCACCAGTTCCCGCTCGGCGGACACGGCCACGAATCGGATGAGGATCGGTTCGACGCCCGGAAAGATGCCGTCCAGCAGCCGGACATATTTGCCGCGGGCGGGGATGACCAGGTCGATCGCCGCCAGTTCTTCGCCCGATTCCGCCAGCGCGGTCAGCCGGGCGGCCACCGCCGCCTGACCCGGATTGACGAGCGTCAGGCCGGTATAATAGATATCGGAGATGTACACGAACGGAAAGACCAGCGCGGTATCCCCGCCGCGGAGGAGGGGCATGGTGACGAGGCTCTGGCCGTCGTCGGTGCCGAACACAGTTACGCCTTCGACCCGGGGCGCGTCGGCGACCAGCACCCAGAAATCGGTCGCCGCGGGTATTCCGGGAAACAGGGCGTCGGGTGTCAGATCGGTGTGAGCGCGAGCCGGCAGCTCATGGAGTGTGGCGGTGGCCAGGTGGGTGCCGTCGGCGGCCAGCGCGTACAGCTGGGGCGTGACCGGCGTGTCGCCGGTGTTGGTCAGCACGATCTGGCTGGTCCAGCCGGGCAGCCGGGTGACGTGGGCGGCGATGACCTGGTCGGTGGCGTCGGCGAGCGGCAGCAAGACCAGCACATCGCCTTCGCAGCGTGTCAGTCCGCCCAGCGCGTCCTGCGCCGTGAAGATCCAGTGATACGTGCCGGCACGCTCATAGGTGTGGACGGTTTCCAGCGTGGTGACGGGAGCGCTGCCGTCGCCGAAATCCCACGCCACCTGGTACGGGCCTTCGCCGCCGGAGACGGTGGCGCTGAACGTCACTTCCAGCGGCGCCACTCCGGCGGCGGGCGCCGCCTGGGCGGCGCAGGTCAGGGCGTAATTGGCCAGGGTGACCGCGATCCAATCGCTGCCCCTCAACCCGTCGGTGTCGGTGGCCGTGGCGCGGATCGTGTGCGACCCGTCGGTCCAGGCGGTGGTGTTCCAGTCGACGGCATAGGGGGCGTCGGTGTCGACGCCGATGGATACGTCGTCAATGAAAAATTCCACCTGGGTCACGCCCACATCGTCGGTGGCGGTGGCCAAGATGGTGACCAGCCCGACGAGCAGGGCGTGCTGGGCGGGCGCCGTGATTTCCGCCACCGGCGCGTGGTCGTCGACCGCATCGATGCCGTCCAGCGTGGTGGTGCCGGTGTTGTCGGGATCCAGCCAATCCCGGAGTCGCTGGGCGGCGGTGGCGCCGTTGTTCCAGGAGAGGGCGAACTTGCCGTAATAATCGGGCTGGTCGTTCGGTTCCATCCCGTTGCACGCGGCGGTGCCGCCGTGGAGCTGGCCGATGACGCGGTGAAAGTCATCAAACAGCGGGGAACCCGATGAGCCGGGTTCGGTGGTCCCCAACTCGTATCGGACCGTCTTCCAGTGCGAATGAGCCGGGGTGCCGCCATAGGTGGCGGATACGGGCGGATCGTTATCGAACGTGATCTTCTTGATGTCGCCGCTGGGGTGGTGGATGCACACCGTGTGCGACGGCGCAGAGTCCACCGCCGACCAGCCGGCGAAATGCACGTTGTAATCCGGCGGCGGGTCCTCGCTGAGTCGGAGCAGGGCGACGTCGGAATCCCAGTTGCTGGCCAATAGGGTCGTGCCGGACACCGTGTCGGTCGTCGGTCCGTCGAAGTTGGCGCAGCTGGAGCTCTGATAGTTGAACATGATCACCCACGTCTCCTCGCCGCCGAGGCAGTGGTTGGCGGTGAGAAAATAGGGCGTGTAGTCGTTGCGGACGTTGTTGACCAGCGCGCCGGAGCACAGCCGCCACCCGCCGCCGGTCAGAATCATGGCCACCGAGCGGATCTGGGCCTCCCAGGCGGCGCCTTCGGGACACTGCACATTCACGTTGCAGGCGCCCGAGTCGCCGAACGATTTGTCCAGCTTGTCGAACACGTTCCGATACCCATGGATGATCCGGGCGATGGTGATGCGGCCGGGCTGCTCGACGCCCGGCGGTTCGTGATACTCCAGGGTGCACGCGTCGCCCCGGGTGGGTCCGGTGGCGAATTTCCCGTGCGGTTTGTTGTTGCGATGGGTGAAGGCGCCGAGCACCGAACTCTCATCGTCGTTGTACAGGAAGAAGCGGGCGCCGCGGGGCAGCCAGAACGCGTCGTAGACCAGGTTGATGGAATAGGCGCCGGGGCACACCAGGCGCAACCGCCAGAGGCGGCCGCCATCGGGGAGGGGCGACCACGTGCCGGCGGAGGTCATGTCCAGGCGCCGCTCGATGGGGTAACCGAACCGGAACGGCAGGCCCAGGGCCGCCTCCCGGCCGTCTTCCGCCTGCAGGGCGGGAACATCCACGGGCGGCAGCACGATGGTGTGGATCGCCGGCTGGGTGGACTTCTGAAAACTGTAGGGGAGACTCCCTTCGCTGACCTGGGCCGCGAGCGTGGTGGCGATCATCAGCAGGCCGGCCGCCACCAGCAAGGCACGGGTGGACCGGGCGGCGACGGAGAGGGATTCACGGCTGATCATGCGACGGCTCCTGAACGGGCGATCGGTGCGGAAACGCGAGCCGTATTATAGCACGGCCGGACGGGCACGACCGGGCGTGCGGCGGTCCGCGGCCGATGGCCGGCGGGCGGGATCAGCGGCGCGGGAGAGGTCTGGCGCCGTCCGGGGCATCCTTCTCGGGGGGCGGAAAGGGGATGTGGACGATTCCTATGACCGGAATCGCGCTGCCGTCCGGCGAGCGGGTGGGCTCGAAACGCCAATGGCGCGTCGCTTCGGCATAGAGCAGCGCCACGTTGGGGGGGCATGGCGACGGCTGGGGCGTGGCCCGGACGACTGCGCCGGTCTCGTCCACCAGCAACTCGATCGGGACAAGACAGCTGATTTTGACAAATCGGGTGAGCGAGCGGATGCGCTGCCGCACATGGGGCGGCGGCGTATAGTCGCGCAACCGGGCCCGCAATTCCGGTTCGCTGAGGCGCAGAGGGTCCCGCCGCGCGGACTCTTCCGCCGGCGCCGGGGCGGTGTCGGTCGCGGGAGTGACGGACGGCGGTGCGGCCGGCTGGGAGGTGCTCCCGGTCGGAGCGGAGACCGGTGCCGGCGGCTTGGCCGTGGTGTCCGGTGTGCGGGCGGTTGCTGACGTCGATGGGCGGATCGGATCGGCCGCTGCGGTGGCCGCTGGCGGCGGAACGGGTTTGGCGTCGGCGCCGGCCGTCGGTGTCGCCGGCTGCGATTCGGCCGCGGGCGATGCAACAACCGGTGCGGTGAACCGCCCGGAGTCGGCGGGCGTCGGCTGGAACATCCAATAGCCGATCACCGCGGCGGCGGTCAAGAGCACCGCTGCGGCGATGCCGGCCGCGATCGGAACCCATGGCCGGCGGGTTGGAGTCGGTGGCGGTGGTGCGATGGCCAGGGTGGCGGACGCACCCGTGTCGGCGACGCGTCTGGACACTTTTACGGGAGCCGGCATGGCCAGGGTGGGATCGGATTCGGCTATCGGAGCGGCGGGCAATCCCCGCAACAGCGACTGGAATTCGGCGATGGACCGGGGACGGGACGCCGGTTCGGTGGCCAGCGCCCGCAGAACGGCCCGGCAGAAATGGGGCGACAGGCCGGGCTGGGTCGTGTCCGGCGGCGTCAGCGTATCGCCCTTCTCCCGCTCCAGTGCGTCGGGCGGGACCTGGCGGGTGACCATGTAATAGAGCGTGGCCGCGCAGGCGTAGATGTCGGTCCACGGTCCCTGTTCGCCTCGCCGATGGTACTGTTCGTACGGGGCGAATCCGGGCGTCAGGATGACCGACAAGCTCCGGCTCTTCTCCCCCATGGCCAGGCGGGCGGCGCCGAAATCGAGCAGGATCGGCTGCCGGGCTGCGGTCAGGTAGATGTTCTGGGGCTTGATGTCCCGGTGCAGGAATCCCTGGCTGTGGACGACGCCGACTCCGTCGAGGATGGGCATCATGACGTCCAGCGCCTGCTGTTCGGTGAGCGGCTGATCCAGCCGCTCGAGGAATTCGGCGAGCGAGATCCCCTCGATGTAGTCCATGACCAGGTAGGCGGTGGCGTTTTCCTGGAAGTACGCGCGCACCCGGACCACCCGCGGGTGGTTGAACTTGGCCAGGGTGCGGGCTTCCTGGAGAAACTGCTCCAGCCCGTAGGTGAAGCTCTCGGTGTCATCCTGGCTGTGCAGGACCACGGTCCGGTGGTCATCGTCGCGGCCGGCCATGTCGCGGGGCAGGTACTCCTTGATCGCGACGCGGGTCTCGAGGCTGAGGTCGTACCCGAGGTAGGTGATGCCGAACCCGCCGGGTCGGCCCAGGACGCGGCCGACGAGGTAGTTGTCCCGCAGCAGGGAACGCGGCGGCAAGGCGATGGGGCTGGTCCGGGAGCGTTCATCGTAACCGCAGGCGGGGCAGAGCGGCGCCGTACCCTTCTCATGGAAGCAGCCGGGGCAGTAGCTTTCGATCGTGCCCATGAACCTCTCCCGGACCGGTGAATCCGCTCCGGCCCTCCGCATCGTCGCGGTGCGATCATGCGCCGGAAACGCCGGGCGGCGGCGACGTTTCCGCCCGACGCGATCATCGGAACCGCTCGTTGATCCTAAGACGGCGGCACGGGCCGCAGGCCGGTCATCATCTTAGCATAGAGCATGCGATCCGCCTAGCTGCAACCCCGGCGAGCCGGTTCGGTGACCGGCAGCCGGTGCAGTCGACTATAATTGATCCATCAGGCCCGGGTTTGACTTAAGTCAAAGTCAATGTTCCGTAGAGCATCTAAGATGAGCCCCGAAAGCGAGACATTACAAATGCGGAGGCGACAATGAGTATGTTTTGTTATCAGTGTGAACAGACGGCCCAGGGCAGCGGTTGCACCAAGGCCGGCGTGTGCGGCAAGGATGCGGATACCGCCACCCTTCAGGACCTGCTGCTTTACGTCACCAAAGGACTGGCGATGTACGCCCACCGGCTCCGGCCGCTCGGGGTACGTGACCGGCAGTACGATTTGGCGGTCATCGAGGCGCTGTTCACCACCGTGACCAACGTCAACTTCGATCCGACACGGCTGGAGTCCATGATCCGGAAAGTCGCCGGATTGCGGGACCGGGCTCGGGATGCGTACGCGGCGGCCTGCCGGCAGGCCGGCCGGACTCCCGAGAGCTTGGGTGATCCGGCCTGCCTGGTCCCCGCTGCCAGCCGCGGCGAGATGCTCCAGCAGGGGGCGCAGATCGGCATCCAGCGCCGGCTGGGTGCCCGGAGCCAGGACCTGGTGGGTATCGAGGAGCTCATCACCTACGGCCTGAAAGGCATGGCGGCTTATGCCGATCACGCGTTGATCCTGGGCCAGGAAGACGAGGCGGTTTTCGCCTTCTTCCATGAGGCGCTGGACGCACTGACCCGGCCGGACCCGAAGACCGATGCGCTGCTGGCGCTGGCGCTGCGGGTGGGCGAGGTCAACATCCGGGTCATGGAACTCCTGGATGCGGCCAACACGGGCGCGTACGGCCACCCCGAGCCCACCCGGGTGCGCATCCACCCGCTCAAGGGCAAGGCCATCCTGGTGTCTGGCCACGATCTGAAGGACCTTGACGCCCTGCTGCAGCAGACTGCGGGGACGGGAATCCGCGTGTACACCCACGGCGAGATGCTGCCGGCGCTGGCCTACCCCGGCTTGAAAAAGTACCCGCACCTGGCGGGCAATTACGGCGGGGCCTGGCAGGATCAGCGGCAGGAATTCGATGCCTTCCCGGGCGCCATCCTGATGACCACCAACTGCATCCAGAAACCGAAGGAAACCTACTTCAACCGGATTTTCACCACGGGCCTGGTGGCCTGGCCGGGGGTGACCCACATCGCCGATCGGAACTTCGCGCCGGTCATTGCGGCGGCCCAGGCGGCGCCCGGTTTTGCGGCGGACGGCCCCGACGACTCCATCTGGGTGGGCTTCGGCCACAACGCCGTGCTCGGCGTGGCGGACAAGGTGATCGAAGCCGTCCAGAAGGGCGCCATCCGGCATTTCTTCCTCATCGGCGGCTGCGACGGCGCCAAATCCGGGCGGAACTACTACACCCAGTTCGCCCAGGCGGTGCCCAAGGACTGCATGATCCTCACCCTGGCCTGCGGCAAGTACCGGTTCAATAAACTGGATTTCGGCGATATCGGCGGCATCCCGCGCCTGCTCGATGTGGGCCAGTGCAACGACGCGTTCTCCGCGGTCAAGATCGCCGGTGCACTGGCAGCGGCCTTCAAAACCGATGTGAACGGCCTGCCGCTGTCCCTGATCCTGTCCTGGTACGAGCAGAAGGCCGTGGTGATCCTGCTGTCGCTGCTGCACCTGGGCATCCGCAACATCCGCCTGGGCCCGACTCTGCCCGCCTTCGTGACGCCGGCCGTCCTCCAGGTGCTGGTGGACAAGTTCGCCATCCGTCCCGTCGGGACGGTGGAAGAAGACCTGGTTGCGATTCTGGGCGCGGCGCCGACGGCCTAACGGATCGACATGGCGACAACCGGTCCCGCCCGTCCGGGCGGGAGCGGGCGTCCGCATTCCACCGCCGGGGTCGTCCCCGGCGGTTTTTTTTGAAAATGATTGCCTCACCCTACCATCATCGTTATGATGGCGGGGTGTGCACGACTCGGCCTGCCCCATGCGTTTCCGGATTCCAACCAGGGAGATACGGTCATGAGTATGACCCCCGCTGATCCGCCTTCCGCCGCGCCCGATCTCCAGGCACTCCTCGATTTCGAATTCAAGCCGTTCGCCGAAATGACCGATGCGGACTATCACCGCATCGGGTTCCGCTCCGGTCTCGAGATTCACCAGCAACTCCTCACGGACAAGAAACTCTTCTGCCGATGCCCCGCCGGCAGATACAGCGACCACTACCACGCCGAGGTCCTCCGCCACATGCGCCCGACGCTGTCCGAGCTCGGTGAGTACGACGGCACCGCCCTGATGGAGTTCAAGACCCACAAGGAGATCATCTACCGGATCAACCGCAACACGGTCTGCACCTATGAGATCGACGACACGCCGCCGTTCGAGCTCAACGAAGACGCGCTCGAGATCGCCCTGGGCATCGCCATGCTGTACCGGTGTTCCATGGTGGACGAGATCCACATCGCCCGCAAGCAGTACCTCGACGGCAGCATCCCCACCGGGTTCCAGCGGACGACCATCGTCGGCGTCAACGGCCGGATCCCGTTCAAGGACCGGGAGGTGCGGATCGTCCAGCTCGGGCTCGAGGAGGACGCCTGCCGGGAGGTGAGCGACGTCGGCCACCGGCGGGTGTACCTGACCGACCGCCTGGGCATGCCCCTCATCGAAACGGTCACCGGGCCGGACATGCGCACGCCCCTCGAAGTGGCCCAGGTGGGTGAGATCTGCCGCCGGCTGGTGCGCAGCACCGGCTGGGTGCGCACGGGAATCGGCGCCGCCCGGCAGGATGTGAACGTCAGCGTCACCGACGGCACGCGGATCGAGATCAAGGGCGTGCCGCGCATCCCCAACATCCCGCTGCTGACCTACCACGAGGCGATGCGCCAGTGGAGCCTGCTGCGGCTGCGGGCCGAGCTGCACCGGCGCGGCGTGACCGCGGCCACCTTCGCGACCCGGACGACGGAGGTGACCCGCAGCCTCCGCAAGACACGCTTCCAGCCCATCCGGACGGCCATCGCCGAAGGGAAGGTGGTGTTCGGCGTGAACCTGGTGGGCTTCCGCGACCTGCTGCGCTGGCCCACCCAGACCGACACCGCGTTCTCCCGGGAGATCTCCGACCGCGTGCGGGTGATCGCCTGCCTGACCACGCTGCCCAATATCGTGCACAGCGACAGCCAGAGCGAGACCCTGGCGGCCGCCGAGTGGCACGAGATCAAGAAGGCCACCGGCGCCGGCGACAACGACGCCGTCGTCGTGGTGTGGGGCCCGCCCACCGACGTCGAGACGGGCGCCCGGGAGATCGCCATCCGGGCGCGCGAAGCCACGGTCGGGATCCCGTCGGAAACCCGGCAGGCCCTCCGGGACGGGACCAACGGCTTCGAGCGGATCCTCCCCGGCCCCGACCGCATGTACCCGGACACCGACCTGCCCCCCAAACGCATCGCCGGCGAGCGGCTGGAGCGGATCCGCCGGAACCTGCCGGCGTACTACTGGACGCGCGAGGCATGGTGCCGGACGTTGGGGGTGCCCGAGGACGTGGTGCGGCCCCTGGCCATCTCGCCCCAGTGGGATCTGTTCGAAAAGGTTGTTCGGGAGTGGGGGCTGCCGCCGGTTCTGGTTGCCGTGGCTCTCGTCCAGCTGCCCAAGCGGCTCAAGCGGAAGCGCCTTTCGACGGCGCAGCTGACAACCGCCGATTTCGAAGGGATCCTGGCCGCGCACCGCAGCGGCCGGCTGGCCCGCGAAGGGATTCTGCCCGCCCTCGTCCGCGCGGCCGAAGCCGCACGATTTGAACCCGGGCAGCTGCCGCCGCCGCTGCCGGCGGACGGCGTCGAGACGGCGATCTCCCGCGGCCTGGCCCGCGTGAAGGAGCTGGCCGTCCCCACAGCGGGGCAGCGGTTCCGGGCGGCCATGGCTCTGGTCATGCGGGAGTTGGACGGACGCGCGCCTGGCGCCGGGGTGGCCGGGCGCCTCGCGGCCCGGCTGCAGGAGGATATCCATGAGCGCTGACGACAGCTACAAGGGCTACCGCGGCGAGGCCTTGGCCGTGTTGAAGGGATTCAACGCCATGGTCTGGAGCGATGTCGAAG
The DNA here is from genome assembly GCA_017996395.1 of Acidobacteriota bacterium. Lineage (GTDB taxonomy): Bacteria > Acidobacteriota > JAAYUB01 > JAAYUB01 > JAAYUB01 > JAAYUB01. Next base: position 14,485 of record JAGOHA010000004.1, read on the forward strand.
TCCATAGCTCGCAGGGCGTCTTCATCGGCATCATCCTGCCCCGTTCGGAAACCGCGGACCCGTACCATATCGTGCTCAAGCTCCGCAACGGGTACAACGTGGGCATCGCCGCCGCCGGCATCTCGAACATCGTCATCGCCGGCCGCAAGGAAGCCCACTACAAGATCCCCGAGAAGGACTTCCCCTTCGATCCGAAGAAACCCCGGGTCAAGCTCCTGGGCACCGGCGGCACCATCGCCAGCCGACTGGACTACCGCACCGGCGCCGTCATCCCGGCCTTTTCGCCCGGTGAACTCTACGGATCGGTCCCCGAGCTGGCCGACATCTGCAACCTGGAAACCGAGAAACTCTACGGCGTGTTCAGCGAGAACATGGGGCCGGAGCAGTGGCGGGGCACCGCCGAAGCCATCGGCCGCGAAATCGCCAAGGGGGTCCAGGGGATCGTCATCGGGCACGGCACCGACACGATGCACCACACCGCCGCCATCCTCTCGTTCATGGTCCAGGATTCGCCGGTGCCCATCGTGATGGTGGGGTCGCAGCGCTCCAGCGACCGGCCGTCGTCCGATGCAGCGCTGAACTTGATGCACAGCGTCAAGGCCGCCGCCGAGGGCGACCTGGCGGAAGTGATGGTCTGCATGTTCGGGCCCACCTCCGACGAGTACGGCTTGCTCCACCGGGGGACGCGCGTGCGCAAAATGCACTCCAGCTACCGGTCCACATTCCGCACCATCGGCGACATCCCGCTGGCCATGGTCAGCCGGGAGAAAATCACCCCGCTGCGCCCCGACTTCAAGCCGCGCCGGCGGGACCGAAACGTGACCATCAACACGGCGTTCGAAGAGATGGTGTCCATTGTCTACTACTATCCCAACATGCGGCCGGACATCATCGACTCGCTCATCGACAACGGCTACCGGGGCATCATCATCGCCGGCACCGGGCTCGGCCACGTCAACAAGCCGCTCTACCCGGCCCTGAAGCGGGCGAAGGAGAAACAGATCGCCGTCTACATGACCGTGCAGACGCTGTGGGGCTACGTCCAGATGTACGTCTACGACACGGGGCGCGACATGATGGAGCTGGGCGTCGTGCCCATGGCCAACATGCTCCCCGAGGTGGCGTACGTGAAACTGGGCTGGGCGTTGGGGCAGACGAGCGACCTGGCGGAAGTCCGGCGGATCATGTACACGCCCATCGCCGGGGAGATCACCGAGCGCGAGCCCTGCAACGGCTACCTCGTCTTCCAGGGCGGGATCCCCGAAGTGGAGGAGTTCATCTCCCGCTATCACCGTTGACGGAACCGCCCGCCGGACCGCGGGCGCACCGGCCGCACATGGCGAGGCCAGGGCCGGTCGCGACGGCAGCCTGAATCCATCCGAGCCGGACTGAATCTGTTGTACGTGAACCGGGCGCCGACGCGCCTCGGCAAGGAGGTTCCTATGATGAAGAAAGTCACGCTCCTGCTCGCGATGCTGGTTGCGCTGTCGGTGCTGGCGCCGGCGCTCCGCGCCCACTGCGAGATCCCGTGCGGCATCTACGGCGACGAGCTGCGGGTCCAGGCGATCGCCGAGGACATCGATACCGTGGAGAAATCCATGCAGCAGATCGTCCAGCTCTCGGCGCAGGGAGAGAAGAACTACAACCAGCTGGTGCGATGGGTCGTGAACAAGGAGACGCACGCCGGCTACATCCAGGAGACCGTCGCCCAGTATTTCCTCACCCAGCGAATCAAGCCGGCGGATGCGACAAACGCAGAAGCGCACGCCCGGTACATCCGGCAACTGACCCTGTTGCACGAAATGCTCATCGTGGCGATGCAGGCCAAGCAGAGCACGGATCTGAGCCGCGTGGCGCGATTGCGCGAACTGCTGGAATCATTCCGCAAAGCCTATTTTGGCGAGTCGGTGACCCACGGCCACCATCACTGACGCAGCGTCCGCCATAACGATATATTTGAATCGAGATCCGAGCCCGGGTTCCGCTGTAAACCGCGCTGCATCCATCTGTTCGGCGAGAGACCGCAGGTTGATGTTTCCACTTGACCTGTATTGGGAAAACAGTATAATTAAAACTGTTTGAAACATTCTCCATACCCTCCCCAATCCACCTTATGGTGACGGCTGCCCTGGTACCCACAGGGCAGTTTTTTAGTTGATTCGCAGGGCTTTTTCGGCTAACGTGACCTCGCCTGAAGGTGTCGGATCCGCCCCGCACATGTTCGGATCCGGCTTGGCGGTATGCGACGACCCGGTCGATACCGGCGAATATCGAAGGGCATCCGACGGTCATGATCTATTTAACGATTTTCGCCTTCGGCATCGTGGTGGGCAGCTTCCTGAATGTCTGCATCTACCGGGTGCCCCGCGAACGCTCCATCGTCACCCCCCGTTCAGCCTGCCCTGGCTGCGGTCAGCCCATCGCCTTCTATGACAACATCCCCGTCCTGAGCTTTCTGATCCTGCGCGGACGATGCCGCCGGTGCGGGGCCGCCATCTCCTGGCAGTACCCCGTGGTCGAGGCGCTCAACGGCCTGCTGTGGGTCGCCGCCTATCTGGGGTGGGGATTGACCCCGTCGGCGCTGCTCTACGCCGCCTTCGGCAGCGCGATGCTGGTCCTGGTCTTCATCGATGCCCAACACCGCATCCTGCCCCACGGCATCACCATGGGCGGCTGGATCGTCGGGCTGGCCACCGCCCCCTGGCAGGCGATCCATCAGTACGAGGCGCCGAACGTCGCCCGGCTGCTGGGTCTGCTGGATGTGATGACGGCGGACGGGCGGATCCTCGCCTGGATCGGATCGCTGGTCGGCTCGCTGCTGGGGGCGGGCATGCTGCTCGTGGTGGCCGTCGGCTACTACCTCGTCCGCCGGGAAGAGGGCATGGGGCATGGGGACATCATCCTCATGGGCCTGATCGGCGCGGTGCTGGGTTGGGGGCGCACCCTGCTCACGGTTTTCCTGGGATCATTTCTCGGGGCGGTGGTGGGCTTGGTGCTCATCCGCCGGGCCGGCGGCGACCGGAAATATGAAATTCCATTCGGGACCTTCCTGGGCATCGCCGCGGTCATTGCCCTGTTCTTCGGGGAAATTCTGCTCGACTGGTACTGGAGCCTGTTGTGAGCGGCGGCATGCCTCCGCGGCACACGATCTACATTTTAGGCGGAATCGTCACGCTGGCCATCGTGTCGGCGGTGGCGATGAACGTGTTCCTCACTCTCCACGTGCACAAGGTTCAGACCGAGCGCAACGACGCGCTCCGGGCGGCGAAGGTGGGCCGGGTGATCACCCAACTGCAGCTGGTCATGCACTCCCCGCTGACCCGCCAGCAGCGCCTGATCCGGCTGCAGGGGATCTACGAGCGGGAAGGTCTGTACCTGCTGCAGATCCGGGATCCCGAGGGCGTCACGCACTTCGGCCAGTCCTCGATCAGCATCGCGCCGGAGATCGCCGACAAGCTGTCGCTCGATGAGTTGCAAGCCGCGCGCCCGGCCCCGGATCAGGTGCTGCTGGAAGCACTCACCGTTGCGCACAATGGTCAGATCCCGGCGATTCTGGCCCGGACGATGCTGTATGCCGATGGTCTGAAACCGTCCTTCCTGGTGTTTCTGCTCATCCAGGATCCGGAGCCGCCGCTCATGGGGACGTTCGAGCAGTTCGCGGTCCTCTTCCAGACGATCGCCATCCTGGCGCTGCTGGCGCTGGGTTGGTACCTGCTGCGCCGCGCCGTCCGCCCCTACGAATCGCTGGTCCGTGAAATCCGGCACTCGTCCACCGGGCTGAGGTCCACGCCGGAACCGTACGCCGACGAGGTCTCGGTCCTGGTGGGTTCGTTCAAGGACGTGATCCGCCAGCTCCGCGACAAGGAGCGGGAACTGCAGGCCCTGCACCAGCAGGCCACCCAGCGGGCGGATTTGTCCGAACGGCGTGTGCGGGATGTGTTCCACTGCCTGCCGCTGGCGATCCTGTCGCTGGACGCGCGCGGCGTCTTCCAGGAGTGCAACCCCGCCCTGGAGGAGCTGCTGGGCCGCCGCCGGGTGGCGTTCACGAACCAGTCGTACCGGGAGATCTTTCAGGATCAGCCGGAGATTCGCGCGGCGATCGATGCCGCGTGGGGCGCCCAGCAGAGCCTCACCCGCCGCCTGCTGAAGATGTCGGTGCCCGGCAGCGAGGAGCCGGAGCGGATGGTCAGCCTGTCGTTGTTCCCGCTGGGCGGCGCCGAGGGAGTGGTCGGCGTCATCGAAGACGTCACCGGGTCGGTGCAGCTTCAGGAGCGCCTGCGCCTGCAGGAGAACCTGGCCGCCCAGGGCGAGATGGCGGCGGGTATCGCCCACGAGCTCAAGAACGCGCTGTCCACCATCAGCGGCTATGCCCAGATGCTGTTGGGCAATGCCCGGCCGGGCGCGGAACAGAAACGGGCCGCCGCGCTGGTTCAGGAGGTGGAGGAGATGGCTCGGGTGATCACCGACTTTCTGGAATACGCCCGGCCGATGCCCCTGGAACACCGGCCGGTTGCGCTGGACGGCGTGATCGCCGAGCAGATGGACTTGTTCGCCGAGCGCCATCCCGACATCGAATTCCGCCGCCAGCTGATTCCCTGCTCGGTTTCGGGCGAGGAGCATCTGCTGAAGAAGGCGATGCACAACCTGCTGCTCAATGCGGTCCAGGCGCTGGAGAAGTCAACCGTGAAACGGGTGGATGTCCGGCTGGAGGCACTGTCGGGTCAGCTGGTCCGGGTGTGGATCGACGATACCGGGCCCGGCATCGACGCCAGGGCGCTGGGGCGCATCTTCACACCGTTCTTCACGACGCGGCCCGGCGGCACCGGGATGGGGTTGGCCGTTGTCCACAAGATCGTGGCCCTGCACGGGGGGGCGATCCGCGTCCAGTCGGAGCCCGGCCGCGGCACCGGTGTGGAGCTGGACCTGCCCGTGCCGCCGCCGGTCGAATGATCGGTCAGACTGCTGGCGGGATTACTGCTGGAAGCTGTACGATTTCTTCTGCTTGCCTACCTGGTCGTAATAGGGCACCGCGTTCTGCCACCAGTTGTGGCGGGTCCGGAAATCGCCCATGAACCGCCTCGGGAAAAACATCACGTTGTCGAGACCGGTGTTGAGGCCGCAGGTGGACAGGATCGGCCCGGAGACCAGAAAAAAATCCAGGCAGCCGTCCCCGTTATAGGACCAGTACGGCGGGGTGTAGCGACCGTCCAGCACGCGGGGGTTATAGCCGTAGTAGTAGTAGTAGGGGGAGGGATAGAATCCGGCGGACTCCGACTCCAGGAAGGAGTAGTCCTTACGGCCCGCGGCATCAGGGCTGACCCCGTCGGCGTCGGTCAGCTCGAAGTGGTTGCCCTGGATGCTGATGCCGGAACTGAGGGTCAGCCGCACCGGGCCGGAATTGGCATGGTCCGGAACGATCACCACCGCCATATTGTCCTGCCAGAGCATGAGCCGGGCGCGAGCGCCGTTGAACTCCACGAACCCGGGCGCGGACACGTTCTTCATGTTCTCGGCCCACACCCGGTTGGCGTCGCCGAGCGCGAACCCGCGTCCCTTGATGATCACCGTGGTGCCGGGAGGGCCGGAGTCCGGGAATATTCCTTCGATGGCGATACGGGCGTCAGCGGCCGCCGCCGCCGTCACGAACAGGGTCATCAGACCGAGGAAGAGAACACTCTTTTTCATCAAATCCTCCGCAAAATCAAATTCCACTGTATTATCGCACCGGCCGGCGAAAAGTTGCGTGCAAAAAAGCCCGGCCCGGATGGTCCGGGCCGGGCACACACACAGCCGGTGATCGGCTGACGGATCAGTAGACCGTCACCCGGACCGTGTCGCTGGCGACGCCGCCTTTGCCGTCAAAGACCTGGAGGCTGAAGACGTACGTGCCGGTGACGGTGACTTCGAAGGTGGTGACGGCGCTGGTGGGCGCCGACAGGGTGACGACCGGCCCATCCAGCTGCTGCCACAGGAAAGTCAGCGGATCGCCGTCGGGATCGTACGACGTCGAGCCGTCCAGGCTGTAGGTGCCGAGGCGGCGGCTGATCTGGTCGGAGCCGGCGTAGGCGACCGGCGGCGAGTTGGGCGTGATCACCTGAACGACCGCATAGGCCAGAATCTCCGCGCCGCTGCTGCTGGTGGCGATCAGCGTGTAGGTGGTGCTGGCCGTGGGCGCGACCATCAGGCTGCCTTCGGCCTGGACCGCCCCGATGCCCTCGATGCGGACGGCGGTGGCGTTGCTCACCTTCCAGCTCAGCCGGGACTGCTGACCGGGACTGATCTGGGTGGGTTCGGCGATGAAGAACAGGATCTGCGCGTCGGCGATGGTGATGACCACTGTGGCCCGGACTTCCTGTCCCGGTGCGCGGGCGATCAGTACGTATTCCTGCGTGGCCGCCGGCGCCACATAGGTAGTCCCCTCGGTGGATACGGGGCCGATGCCCTCGATCTCCACCGACTCGGCGTGCAGCACCTTCCAGCTCAGGCGGGACTGCTGGCCGGGGCTGATCACCGCCGGGTCGGCCAAAAAGAACAGGATCTCGACGTTCTCGATCTTCCGGGTGGTGACCACGACGTCGTCCACCGCATAGGCGGCGCCGGTGTCGGTCACGCGCAGCCGGAACACGTACACATGTCCGGATTCGGCGGTGAACGACGGGGTGGCGGTGTTCGCGCCGCTGAGCGAGACGGCGGGGCCCTGAACCTGGGTCCAATGGAAAGCGATGGCGTCGCCATCCGGATCGTAGGACGCGGTGCCGTCCAGAGCGATCAGACCGGCCGGCACATCGATCTGGTCGGGGCCGGCGTTGGCGATGGGCATGTCGTTGCCGGTGCGGGCCATCCGGGTTCGGACGTCGTACTTGAGGCGGGGCACATCCACCGGCACCACCTCGGCCACCTCACCGCGGATCGGCTGTTTCCAGGCGCCGTAGCGGAGGCCGGCGGCATAACGGCCGGTGGTCTCGTCGCCGAGCAGGGATTCGTTCCAGCTGCCTTCGACGAACCAGCTCCAGTTGTCCCCCAACGGCCGCAGCAGGCGCACCAGCCCGCCCGCCCGGCTGGCCAGCTCGCCGCGATCGATGTAGCCCACGTTCCCCTCGAGCATGAACCGGGCCGGCAGGTCGATCTGGGCGGTGACGCCGTACTGGTTCAGCGTGTTCAGGTAGGTTTCCCGGAACACATGGTTCGAGATGTAGTCGCGGTCGATCACGCTCTCACCAAGCAGACCCTGGGTGGCGAATCCGCCGACGGAGCCCCAGTCGAACAGGTACTCGGCGATCACGCTGCCCTGGGCCAGGGTGCCGCCGTCGGCATAGTCGTCCAGCTCCACGCGCTTGAGCGAGGCGAACGCGCCGGCCTGGAACCGCTTGTACCGCGTGACCAGGCCCAGATCGAACTGGAACTCCTGCCGTTCGGGATACAGCAGGTATTCGCCCTGGCCTTGCAGCGCCAGGCTCGGGGTGAAGCGGTGGAAGTAGCGGGCGCTCACGCTGCCGGTGAGATCGCCGTCTTCGGTGGCTCCCAGATCAAAGCCCAGCAATCCCAGGTCGCCCCATGCCATCTTCAGCGGCGCGGCGGGCGCCTCGGCCAGGGCCGGTGGTGCCACCGGGACCGGCGGCGGGAGCGGCGGCGGAACCGGCTGGGCCTGATCCCGCATCCGGGCGAGCTCGTCCTCGAGCCGTGCCTGGCGGTCCCTGAGCTGCTGGAGCTCGCCCAGGATCTTGTCGAGGTCCGCCAGTTTGTTCAGGATGGCGTCCTGCTTCTGGCCCAGCTCGGCCAGCTTGTCCTTGCAGGTGTCCTGCTGCAGCTGCTGGATCACGCCGCTGATGGGCACATCGCGCTTGAGGATTTCTTTCACGCCGTCCTTCATCCGGTACAGCGTGAATACCACCCGCCGGTTGATGAACCGGCCTTCGGGCGTTTCGTTCTCGGCCTTGGGCTCGCGTTTCCCTTTGCCGGTGACTTCCACCTGGTCGGGCCGGGCGCCGTATTTGACCAGGAAGTCGCGGACCGCCGTCGCCCGCTTGATGGCCAGCTGATCATTGTAGCGGTCGGACCCCACGACGTCGCAGTGCCCCTCGACCAGCAGGTGGAGATCGGGACTCTTGCTGAGGAGGTCGGCCACCTCGAGCATGGACGGGAACCCGTCCACGAGGACGGACGAATTGAAGACGAAATTGACTTCCTCCCAGTCGTTCTTGTCCACGGGCAGCGCCCAGGCGCCCAGAACCAGCAGAACGAGCAGGCAGGACCACATTAAACGTTTCACAGCTCCTCCTTATGCCAATCAAAGATAGTGCGGTTTCAACCCAAACAAAGGGGGTTCGTGTCGTATACTAAGGATGCAACAATCGAGTCGAGGTCGTAGAAACGCGCTGCTGTCCGCAAACGAACATTCGCACAGTATTTGCGATATTTTAGTCAAAGGAGGCCGGGTTTGTAAATGATTCGTGAAAAAATCCAACAAGCAGTCGGCATCATGCAGGAGTTGAACATTGACGCCTGGCTGATCTTCGGCCGCGAATCGCACACGTCGACGGATCCGTGCGTGCCGCTGGTCGTGGGCGCCGGCTACACCTGGGCCTCTGCGTTCATCATCACCCGGACCGGCCGGACCATCGCCATCGTCGGCAGCCTGGATGCAGCCGAGATCCAGAAGCGGGGCGACTACGCCACGGTGATCACCTACGTAGGCGGGGTGCGCGATGCGCTCCGGCAGACACTGACCGAGCTGGATCCGGCCACCATCGCCATCAATTACTCCTATGACGACGTCATGGCCGACGGACTGTCCCACGGAATGTACCTGCTGTTGGTGCGAAACCTGGAAGGGACACCGTATCCGGACCGGCTGGTGCCCTCGGAGCGCCTGATTGCCGCCCTGCGGGGCCGTAAGTCGCCCGAAGAGGTGCGCCGCATCCAGCGCGCCGTGACCGAGGCGGAAAAGATCTTCCAGGCGGTGACCGGCTTCATCCGGCCGGGCCGGACGGAACGGCAGATCCACGAGTTCGTGCTCCAGCGGGTCCGGGAGACGGGCTTCGAGCTGGCCTGGGACGAGGTGCACTGCCCCGCCGTGTTCACGGGCGTTCCGGACCATGGCGAGGCGCACACCGGGCCCACTGACAAGGCCGTGGAGCGGGGGCATGTGATCAACATGGATTTCGGGCTGCGCGTCGACGACTACGTGTCCGACCTCCAGCGGACCTGGTACGTGCTCCGCGAGGGCGAGCACGAACCGCCGGAGAGCGTCCGGCGCGGATTCGACGCCGTGGTGGGCGCGATCGCCCGCGCCGCCGAGGCCCTGAAGCCGGGGGTGGAAGGCTGGCGCATCGACGAGATCGCCCGCAACCACATCATGGCCTGCGGCTTCGACGAGTTCAAGCACGCGCTGGGGCACCAGGTGGGCCGCTCGGCCCACGACGGCGCCGGCCTGCTCTGTCCGCGCTGGGAGCGTTACGGCCAGCTCCCGTATCTGAAGCTCGAGGCGGGGCAGGTCTACACCCTGGAGCCGCGGGTGCACATCGCCGGCCACGGCGTGGCCACGGTGGAGGAAATCGCGGTGGTGACGCCCGAGGGCGGCCGGTTCCTGTCGTCGTTCCAGCGGGAGATCTGGATTATCCAGTGATCCGTCGAGCGAGCTCGACCATGGTGTGCGCGAATGGACCGGCGATGAAGTGATCGGTCAGACCGTCGGTGAGCGTCGTGGGCCGGACGTTGAGCTCCACGATCGTGGCGCCGGCCGCCTTGGCTTCATACGGGATTAGGCTGGCGGGCGCCACCTCGGCCGAGGTGCCCGCCACCAGCAGTACTCCGCATGTTCGGGCCATGGCGAAGGCGTCCATCAGCGCCGCTTCGGGAATCGCCTCGCCGAAAAACACGAAATCCGGCTTGAAGACGCAGCCGCAGGCGCAGCGCGGCACGGGGAGGGCGCGCACGGACGGGTCGTCGGCGGGGCACATCCGCCCGCAGCCGAGACAGACCAGCCGCCGCACGCTGCCGTGAAACTCCACCACGCGGCGGGAGCCGGCGGCCTGGTGCAGGCCGTCGATGTTCTGGGTGACCACCGCGTGGAGCGCGCCGGTTGCCTCCAGCGCGGCCAGGGCCCGGTGACCGGCGTTAGGCTGGACGCCGCCGTAGCTATCCAGGAGCTCGCGAACGAAGGTCCAGACTTTTTCCGGATGCCGCTGGAACGCGGTGAGCGTGGCGTATTCCGTCACGTCATACCGATCCCACAATCCGCCGGGGGAACGGAAGTCGGGCAGGCCCGATTCCACCGACACGCCGGCGCCGGTGAACGCCAGATTGAATCGGGATTTTCGGAACGCGCTCGCGGCGCGATCCAGGGTCTCTTCGCTGTTCATGCCGCCTCCGCGGTTGCAGGCGCTGACCGCCATCATAGCGGAAACGAGCCCCGGTCGGCAACCGGGATCCGCCGCCAGCCGAAAGCGCCGGCCGGCCGCGTTGCAACAGGCGGGGCTTTCCAGTATACTGCCCGGGGACACGGACGATGACGCACGCACCCACGCCACTGGCCGACCATCACAACCGGCTGATCAACTACCTCCGGATCTCAATCACCGACCGGTGCAATTTCCGCTGCCAGTACTGCATGCCGGCGGAAGGCATCCCGTTGCTGAACCACGCCGACATCCTGACCTACGAGGAAATCCTGCGTTGCGCGCAAATCGCCGTCGCGCTGGGTATCCGGAAAATCCGGGTCACCGGCGGCGAGCCACTCGTCCGCCGGGGCGTGGTGCCCCTGCTGGCCGAGCTGTCCCGGCTGCCCGGCCTTGCCGATCTCAGTCTGACGACCAACGGCGCATTGCTGGGGCACTATGCGGTGTCGCTACGGGCCGCCGGCCTCCACCGGGTCAACGTCAGCCTGGACACGTTGCGGCCGGAGCGGTTTGCGGCCATCACCCGACAGCCCGCCCTGGCGAGCGTGCTTGAAGGCATCCGGGCGGCTGAGGCGGCCGGTCTGAATCCCGTCAAGCTCAATGTGGTCACCATGCGGAGCGTCAACCTGGACGAGATCGCGGATTTTGCAGCCATGACGCTGCACCATGCCTTTGAGATCCGCTTCATCGAACTGATGCCCGTGGGGGGTCACGCCTATTGGGATCCCGCCCAGCTGGTGACGGGCGAGGAGGTGCTCCGGATCCTCAACGAGCGCTACGAGCTGGCGCCGCTGGATGATCCGGCGGGGGCGCCGGTGTCCGACCGCCTCTTCCAGATTCGGGGCGCGGCCGGGCGGATCGGACTGATCAGCCCCATGACCGACCACTTCTGCCGGCGCTGCAACCGGCTTCGCCTGACCCCGGACGGCAAGCTCCGCACCTGCCTGTTCCACGAAGCGGAAGTGGATCTGCGCCGGCTGTTGCGGGCGGGCATCGACGATGAGGCGCTGGCCGGCGTGTTCCGGTCGGCAGCGGCCCAGAAGCCGGCGGGGCCGGCGGGTGTCATCGGCGGTGTGTGGAAATGCACGTCGGCCATGTCCCGCATCGGCGGGTGACCGGCTGATGGAAATTCCGTGGCGAGGAAGGACGTGTGGATTTTTTGAAGGAGGCGCTGGTCAGGGCGGTTCGGCTGATCGTCACGGGTGACGCCGACCTCTACAGCGCGCTCTGGATCTCGCTGACGGTCAGTCTGGCCGCCATCACGGCGGCCACGCTGGTTGCGGTGCCCGCCGGATTCGCGCTGGGCACCTGCCGGTTTCCCGGCCGCCGGATCATCCTGACGATCTGTCAGACCCTCATGGCGGTGCCCACTGTGGTGGTGGGCCTGTTGCTGTACGCGATGCTCTGCCGTCAGGGGCCACTCGGCCCGCTGGGCCTGCTGTTCACGCCGACCGCCATGGCGATCGGTCAAACCGTGCTGATTCTCCCCCTGCTGGTGTCTCTGGTCAGCGCGGCGCTGGAGCAGGCGGATCCCCGGTTGCGCGAGGAAGCCTGGTCTCTGGGCGCGGGCCGCCTCCAGCAGCTCTGGCTGCTCCTGCACCACTGCCGGATCCCGCTGGCCGTGGCGGTGTTTTCCGCCCTGAGCCGGGCGATCTCGGAGGTGGGCAGCGCGATGATGATCGGCGGTAACATCCGCGGCTACACCCGGAACATCACGACGGCCATCGCCCTGGAAACCAGCAAGGGGGAGTTCGCCCTCGGGATCGGGCTTGGATTCATCCTGCTGGCGCTGGCGCTGGCGCTGAACGCCCTGATCGTCGTCCTGCGCCGGAGGTTCCGTGCTCTCTAGGATCATTCTCGATGACGTCGGCGTCCGCCGCAACGGGACGGAACTGTTCCGCGTGCCGCAGCTGGCCATCACCGGCGGCCGCATCCTGGCCATCCTCGGGGAGAACGGCAGCGGCAAGACCACGTTCCTCCGATTGCTGGCGGGGCTGGAGCGCGATTTCGGCGGTGCTATCCGTTACGATGAGACGCCGCCGGCCGCCTTTTTCCAGGGGCGCAACCAGCCGCGCGACCTGCTGCTGCTGGCGCAGGAGCCGGTTCTGTTCGACTTCTCGGTGGAGCGCAACCTGGCGTACGGCCTGCGTCTCGCCGGCTTGTCCCCGCGGGAGGTGCACGCGCGTGTCGCCGGTGTCCTCGGACGACTGAATCTGGAGGCGCTGGCGAAGCGACGCGCGACCCGGCTGTCGGGTGGGGAAAAGCGTCGGGTGGCCCTGGCCCGGGTGTTGGCGATGCAGCCGCGGTTCCTGTTGCTCGACGAACCCTTCGCCGATGTGGATCCCGTCAACCGGGAGCTGCTGGAAACCGTGCTGCTGGAAGAGGCCCGGCAGCGGGGCGCGGCGGTGGTGTTTACGACCCACCAGGAGGAGATCGCGATCCGCTTGACGGACGAGATCGTCCAGATCGCCAGGCGCCGGCTGGTGCCGCATCATCCCCGGAACGTGCTGCGCGGCACGGCCAGCCAGGAGAACCGGCAGTTCTTCTTCCGGACGGGGGGCGTGACCCTGGAAATTCTGCCGTTCACCCGGCCGCCCGGACTGGTGCACATCCCCCCCACCGAGATCGTCGTCAGTCGGGAGGCCCTCCACGGCACCGCCCGCAACCAGTTGCGGGGAACGATCCGCGCCACGCGCCAGCAGGACGAGGCGGCGGATATCACGGTGGACTGCGGAATCAGTCTGGAAGCCCGGATCACCCTGCGGTCGCTGCAGGAGCACCGGTTGGTGGTGGGGGACGAAGTCTACCTGAGTTTCAAGACCTCGGCGGTCCGCTGGTTGTAGTCACCGGGTTTCTTTGGAAGATCCGGCTTCAGGGCTGGACTACCAGGCGCTGTCCCACCCGGATGGTGGTGTCCGGCAGCTTGTTCCACTGGCGGAGTTGAGCCACCGTCACCTTGTGGTTGATCGCGATGCGATACAGTGTTTCGCCGGCCTGGACGCGGTGGATTTTCCGCCCGGATCCGGCGGGCGCAGCGGGAGCCGGTGCGGCCGGCGCGGCGGCGGTGGTGACAATCGGCGCCGCCTTGACTGATGCGGCCGCTTCCGGTATTTCGGCGGGCGGCAGTTTCAGGCGATACCCGGCGGGGAATGACAGCTTGGCGGAGGCCCGGGGCCGGATCACGGCCGGGTTGAAATCCAGCATGACGTCGGCGGGGACCCGGTACTGCTTCTGCAGCTGGGCGAAGGTGGCGCTGCGGGAGAGATGAATCTCGCGGAACTCCCAGGGCGGCGCCTGGACAAGGTCAGGAAAGTAGCGTTCCGGCTGCCGCAGGATCCGCAGCGAGGCCAGGAATTCCGGGTAGTAGTTGCGCGAGGCAAACCCGAACTGGTTCGAGGAGTAGTAGCGGATGATGGTGGGCGGGTCCGAGCCCAGCCGCTGCCGGGCCCGGGAAATGCCGTTGGTGCCGTGGTTGTAGGCCATCACCGCCAGCGGCCAGCTTCCCAGCTTGCGGTGGGCGTCCCGCAGAAACTTGACGGCGCCGTGGGTGGCGAGCAGCGGATCCAGCCGTTCATCGAAATGCCGGTTGACGCGGAGGAACACGCGGCCGGTGGAGCGGATGAACTGCCACACGCCCGTGGCGCCCTTGCGGGACCGGGAATCCTCCCGGAACGACGACTCGAAGAAGGGGATCGCCAGGATCTCTTCGGGGACCCCGTTGGCGCGGAAAATCGTCTGCATGTGCGGGTAGTAGCGCCCGGCGCGCCGCCAGCCGGCCGCAAACTCCTCGCGGATGCCGCGCTGTGACCGCAGCCGGCCGGCCAGCTCGCGCAGCTCCGCGGCGGCGGGCGGGCGGCCCAGCCTGCCGCCGACGACGGCCAGGACGCGCGCCGTCGCCGGATCCGGCGAGTCGCCGGACTCGATGCGCCCGGCGGCATGGCGCAACAGCCCCTCCCAGTGCTCCAGGCGCGAGCGGACAGCCTGCTCCTGGGCTTTGGCGACCGCCGGATCACGGAGGTAATCGCCGTCGAGCTGCATGACTTCGTAGACCAGGCGCAGATCCTGGCGGTCGTGGATCAGTACCTGGTTCTGGCCCCAGCGCGTGAACACCTGCTCCCAGAAATCCACCTGATCGCTCAAGCCGTTCTCGGAAAACAAGGCGCTCGCAGGCGCGGCCGGGCGCGCGTGCGGCAGGAACAACAGGCAGACCGCCGCCACGATGGCGGCACCGATACGAAACCGGGGGCGGAATCGTCCGCCCCCGGTTGGGTGAGAGACCGTGATGTCGTGAATGACCGAGGCGGTCATGCCGACGGATCGGACAGCCCGTTACTTCTTGGCGGGCGGCTGCTCAGCCGGCACCACCGTCCGCGGACGCTGGCCGATGGGCACCGGCGTGGGCGCCGAACCCGGTCGGCCGGGGGCTGCGACGCCGCTGCCCACCTTGATGTCGTTGACCTTGTCCCAATTGACCGTCACGTCGTATTTGGAGCCCAGTTGGTTCCGGATTTCCTGGAGTTTGGCTTCACGCTTCTGGGTCATCAGCTTGCTGGTCACGGCTTTTTCCGCCTGGGCGAAATCCTGCGTCTGGGCGGCCTGCTTTTCCTCCAGCTTGATGATGTGGAATCCGAACTGCGTCTTGATCGGTCCCTTGATCTCGCCCGGGTTCATGGTGAACGCCGCTTCCTCGAACTCCTTGACCATGCGGCCGCGGGAGAAGAAACCGAGATCGCCGCCGCGATCGGCGTTGCTCTTGTCCGTGGAATATTTTTTCGCCAACTCGTTCCAGTCGGCGCCCTTGTCGAGTTCGGCCTTGACGGTGCCGGCTTCCTCCTCCGATTTCACCAGGATGTGCCGGGCGTGGATGCGCTCGGGCGTCAGGAACTCGTTCGGATTGGCCTCGTAATACGCACGCGCTTCGGTGCTGGTCACCTGGAGCCCTTCGGTGGCCGTCTTCAGATATTCGGTGTACAGGATCCGCTCGGCGTAGGAGTTGATCTTTTCCTTGATGTCCTCACGATCCGTCAGCCCCTGGGCCTTGGCTTCCTCGGCGAACACCATGCGGTCCACGATGTTCTGCACGTAGTCCTTCTTCCGCTGGGGATCGTTGAAATGGCTGACGAATTGGGGCGGAATGCGGGCGAACTCCGCCTCGATCTGGCCGACGGTCACGACGCGTGCCCCCATCTTGACCAGAATTTCCTTGGTGTGATCGGCGGCGGCGGGCGCCGGTTCGGTCTTCGGCGCGGGCGGCTGTTCGGACTGCGCCCACACCCCGGCCGTGAGCACCACCAACGCCAGCAGGGTCATCCATCCAGTCGTCGTCTTCCTCATGGCAACCTCCTGAAAGAAAAAAGCGAATCGCTAATCTAGCGGATTTGGGTTCCGGGTACAAGTGAAAACATCCGCCGACCCGAGGCCGGCGCGTTGCAAACCGGTTCGGGCATTGTTAGAATCACTGTGATGCCTCCGCGATGCAAAAAGACGAGTCTGTCATCCGATGCGGCCTTCCGGCTGCCGGGTCCGCGGGAGTTCGGCATTCTGGAAATCCTGTGGCGGGACGGACCGCTATCCGTCGCCGAAATACGAACCCGTCTGCCCGATTCCCCCCCGCTGGCCTACACCACGGTGATGACCATGCTGGACCAGCTTCACCGGAAAAACCTGGTGCTGCGGCGGAAAAGCGGCCGGGCGTTTCGGTACACCGCCAGCGCGCAGCCCGAACAGGTGCGCCGGGAGCTGGCGGCGACGTTTCTGGCCAATTTCTTCGACTCCGATCCTGCGCGGCTGGCCGCCGCCCTGCCGGTGTCAACCGCACCGCCCGACTCGCGGCGCGCCGGCCGGCCACGCCCGCCGCGACCGACTCCGGGGACCAGCTGGTCGTTGGAACCGCTGCTCCCGCCGGCGCCGCCGCCCGTGGAACCGGACGAAGAAGACGACAGCTACTTGTTGTAAATTTCCGCCCCTCCCCGTCGCCGGACAGGGTATAATCGGCCGCTGTTTGGCTGGAGGAATCGTCACACCATGAAAGCTCTGATCCTGGCGGGCGGGAAAGGTTCGGAACTGCTGCCCATGACGGCGAACACGCCGAAGCCCATCGTGCCCGTGGGTAACATCCCCTTCATTTTTTACCAGCTGGACCGGCTGAAGAAAGCCGGCATCAAGGAAGTGATCCTGTCCCTGTCGTACCAGCCCCGTCATATCCAGGAGTTGCTGGGCGACGGCTCCGACTTCGGACTGGTCATCCATTACACGGTGGAAGCCGTGCCCCAGGGCACCGCCGGCGCGCTGCGCACGGCCGCTTCCCTGATCACCGGCCCCACGCTGGTGATGAACGGGGACATCCTGACCGGAGTGGACCTGAGCCGGGTCATCGAGCACCACCGTGAGCGCCGCGCGCTGGTCACGCTGGTGGAGGGCCGGTCGACCCGGCCGGAACGGCTCGGCGTCATCCTCAAGAACCGGACCGGCCGCGTGACCGGATTCATCGAGAAACCGCGCGACCACGAACTTCAGGACGACTGGGTGAACATGGGCGTCTACGTCATGGAGCGGGAAATCCTGGACGCCATCCCGGCCGGCACCTACTACACCCTGGAGCGCGAGCTGTTTCCGGGGCTGATCGGCCAGGGTGCCAAAATCATCGCCCAGAAAACCGACGAATACTGGTGCCACATCGACAATCCCTGCTGCTATCTGCAGGCCAACTTCGATGTGCTGTCCGGACGCGTGCCGCTGCCGAGGTTTTTCGGCCTGTTCGAGCCGAAGCCCTTCAGCCTGCCGGCGTCGAGCCGGATGGACGCGAAATCCTTCGTGCACGGGTCGTGCGTGATTAAAGAGAACGTCGTCATCGAGAACGCCGTGATCGGCGAAAAATGCCGGATCGAGGAAGGGGTGCAGGTCCGCGATTCGGTGATCATGAGCGGTAGCCGCCTCAAGAGCGGCGCCTACCTGCGCTACAGCGCGGTGGGGCGCAACTGCGTGCTGGGCGAGGCGGTGACCATCGGCAAGGGGGCGTTCCTGGGCGACAAGACCACCGTGGCCGATTTCAGCCGCATTTGAGGGGGCAATTCCCCCTCAACCCGGCGTGGGGAGGCGACAGGATGACGCACCGTCGGCACCGTGCGATTTCCGTGGCGATCGTTGTGGGGGTGGTGGCTGTCGGACTGACGACCTGGACCCGGGCCGCCGGATTCCGG
The DNA here is from genome assembly GCA_017996395.1 of Acidobacteriota bacterium. Lineage (GTDB taxonomy): Bacteria > Acidobacteriota > JAAYUB01 > JAAYUB01 > JAAYUB01 > JAAYUB01. Next base: position 32,081 of record JAGOHA010000004.1, read on the forward strand.
TCCGTCACCGTCAGGGAGATCTACGACAACCCGGCCTTCCTGTCCCGCGTGGTTGAAGATCCGGTCTGGCGGGCCGACAGTCTTGAACTCATCTGCCGTGTCAAAGACCCGGATACCGGCCGCGGCGTGTACCAGGCGGTTAATCCGCTCACCGGCGAGAGCCGGCTGGCGATGGACCCGGAGCGACTGATCCAGAAGCTGTCGGGCCTGGCGGATCTCGCCCGCAAGGCGCAGCCGGAGGCTGCGGTGGCGGGTGTGACCTTCTCACCCAAGGGAGAGCGGGCGCTCTTCCTGCACCGTGGGGACATCTATGAGACCGAGCTGTTGAGCGGCGCGATTCGCCGGTGGACGATCACCCCGGAGGCGGAGTCCGAGGTGCGTTACAGCCCGGACGGCGCGAAGATATCGTTTGTCCGGGACGGCAATCTCTGGATCCTCTTCCGCGAAACGGGTCGGGAGGTGGCCGCGACAACCAACGGCAGCCGCGCGGCGGCTTACGGTGTGGTGGATTGGGTCTACCAGGAGGAGTTCGCGCTCGCACAAGGCTACTGGTGGTCGCCCGATTCGCGGGCCGTGGCGATCCTGCGCCTCGATCAGTCCAACGTGGCGGAATATCCGCTCGTGGACTGGCTGCCGCAACATCCCGTCATCACGCTCCAGAAGTACCCCAAGGCCGGCGGCACCAATCCCGTAGCGGCGCTTTTCTACTATCGCCTCGACAGCGGCGAACTCCGCCAGCTGGCGGTGGGTGGCGTGCCGGACGTGTATCTGCCGCGGGTGGCCTGGACGCCCGATTCGCTGTACCTGCTCGTACAGCAACTCAACCGGCGGCAAAACCGCCTGGAGCTGGTCCGGATGCTCCCGGCGGCGGCGACCTGGCAGGTCATCCTGACCGAGCAGGATTCCTGCTGGGTCAATGTGCACGACGCATTGTACCCGCTCCGCCAGCGGCGGGAATTCATCTGGGGATCGGAACGCGACGGCTTCCGGCATCTGTACCGATACGACCTGGATGGCCGCCTGATCGGCCGGATCACCCGGGGGCCCTGGATGGTGACCGAGCTGAACGGCCTGGATGAATCCCAGGGGATCGTCTATTTCACGGCGACGGAACACAGCGTTCGGGAACGCCACCTCTACCGGGTGAGCCTGGATGGCGGTCCGCCGCGACGGCTGACCGCGGATCCGGGCACCCACGACATCCTGGTCTCGCCCGACGCGACCCGCTACCTGGACGCCTACTCCACGGATGAGTCGCCGCCGGAATTCCGCATCGGCCGGCTGGTGTGGCCGCTGTCGGGGAAAACATTCCGGCGTCCCGATCCCGGGCTGCTGACGCCGTACGGGTTTTCGCGCTGGGAATATCTGAAACTCCGGGCCCCCGACGGCGCCGAGCTCCACGCCCGGATCCTGAAGCCGCCGGACTTCGACGCCGCCCGGCGGTATCCGGTCCTGGTTTATGTCTATGGCGGGCCCCACGCCCAGGTGGTGGCCGACAGCTGGGCCGGCGCCTACTACCTGTGGCATCAGCACATGGCCCAACGCGGCTTCGTGGTGTTCAGCCTGGACAACCGGGGCTCCGCCGGGAGAGGCAAGGCGTGGGAGAACGCGATCTATCGGCGTCTGGGCGAGCAGGAACTCCAGGACCAGCTCGTCGGAGTGGAGTACCTCAAGACGCTGCCGTTCGTGGATGCGCGGCGAATCGGGATCTGGGGGTGGAGCTACGGCGGTTACATGACCTGCCTGGCGATGACCCGGGCGGCGGGTGTCTTCCAAGCGGGCGTCGCGGTCGCGCCGGTCACCGACTGGCTCGATTACGACACCATCTACACCGAACGCTACATGGATTTGCCCCAAAACAATCCGGACGGCTACCGCCAGTCCTCACCCGTCCACTTCGCCGGGGAGCTGTCCGGACGGTTCTTCCTCGTGCACGGCACGGCCGATGACAATGTGCATCTGCAGAACACGGTTCAGTTTTCCCGACGGCTGATCGAGGCGGGCAAGCCGTTCCAACTGATGCTCTACCCGCTCATGGAGCACGGCATCCGGAGCCCGGAGTCGCGGGTTCACCTCTTCGAGGCCATGACCGCTTTTTGGGAAACCTGGCTCATGGAGTAGCCGGCGGCGGTTTTTCGGATTGTAGGATCCGCCGGACCAAGGTGGCCAGATCATTGATCTTGTATGGCTTTTGCATGAATTCCACGTATCCCGACTGCAGGGCGCGACGGATCTTCTCGTCGGAGTCATAACCGCTGACCAGAATCACCCGCAGGTCTGGCCGGATGCGCCGGAGACAGCCGATGGTCTCCAGCCCATCCATTCCGGGCATGACCATGTCCAGGATGATCAGGTCAAACCGCTCCGGGGCGGACTGGATCAACCGGACCGCTTCCTGACCCGAGGACACGGAATCCACCTCGTAACCGAGCTCGGCCAACAAATCCCGCGCGACCTCACGGACCATGTCTTCGTCATCGACCACCAGCACCCGCTCATGCCCGCGCGGCATGGGCGTGGCCGCCTCGAGCAGGCGCTCGGCGCTCGCGGGGAATGGCACGTCCGGCGCCAGTGCGGGAAGCAGAATCTGGATGGTCGTGCCGCGGTCCGGTTGGGCGCTCCAGAAAATATAGCCGTTGTGTTTCTTGATGGCGCCGTAAACCAGCGAGTCGCTGATGGAGGCGTCGGTGGTGCCGCCGTTGGCGGTGAAGAACGGATCATAGAGCTGGTGGAAATATTGTTCCTCGACCCCGGTGACCGTGTCCATGATGCGGAGCTGGACGTAATCGCCGACCGGGACTTCAGGATGCAGCCGGAGAAACCCGTCGTCGGGCTGAAAGCGGTCCGTGATCAGCAGGATCTCACCGCCGTGCGGCTGTTGCGCCTGTGACCGGAGCAGGACCTCGGACAGGAACTGCTCCAGCATATTCCGGTTGCCCTGGATTTGGACCGGTTCGCTGTCCAGCCGGACCTGGAGGCGGAGATCGGGGGCCAGCACCGAGGCGAGAGTGGCCAAAACCGACTGAATGATCTCGTTCAGGTCCAGCGGCATCAACGGCAACTCGCGCTGCCGGGCGACAGACAGCAACTGGGCGATGAGGTCCGCGGCCCGATGCGCCGAGTGTTCCACAATCTCGATCCGCCGGCGGTCTTCCGGCCCGTGCAAGTCCTGTTTCAGCAGCTCCACGGCGGGGAGGATGGCCCCCAGCAGGTTGTTGAAGTCGTGGGCGAGGCTGCCTGCCAGTCCGCCGATAATCTCCATCTTGCGCGCGTGCTGGAGCTGCTGCTCGATCTCGCGCTGGCGGGTGATGTCGCGGCCGATGACCAGCAGCCCGAGCGGCGGGCCGGTGAGGCTGTGCAGCGGGCTGACTGCCAGCTCCAGCAGCAGCTCGCGGCGATTGAAGAGCATCGCCTGTTCCCAGCGGACGGGTTCGCCGCGGCGACAGCGGATGAATGTCCGGAACGCCCTGGTCCTGGACAGGCCGCGATTGAGGAACAGGCGGGTGAACGGTTTGCCCAGGTCGTCCCGCGTGAAGCCGGAGATCTCGAAAAAGCGGGCGTTGGCGTAGGTGAGTATCCCCTTCCGGTCGATGGTGATGATGCACTCAGCAAGCGAGTTGAAGACGTTTTCGAGGAACTGCCGCGTCTCCTGGAGCGCGGCGGTGCGCTCGGCCACCCGCTGCTCCAGTTCCCGGTTCCAGTCTTCCAGGCGGTTCTGGAGCAACTGGACCTCGCTCACCATCTGGTTGAAGGACTGGGCCAGCGTCCCGAATTCGTTGGTGCCCTCCAGATCGAAATGATGGTTCAGGTCGCCCGTGGCCAGTTTGCGGGCGCCGGTCAGCAGGGTGTCCATCGGCTGCCGGATCATCCGGGCCACCTGCTGCAGACCGAAGTAGGTGACAACCAGGGCGACGAGGAATGACACCAGGATGAAAATGTGAATCTGGTGCAGGTGGGCGTACATGTTGTCCAGCGACAGGCCGGCGTGGATGATGCCCCAGCGGACCGTCGAGGGCTTGACGAACACGGGCGCCTGTATGTCCAACACGTAATTTTCCCGACCGCCGGGCAACGCGATCTGGCCCTCAGTGAACGCGGTCTGCCGAAGATATTTCAGCTCCGCTCCCCGGATCCGGAGGATCGCGTCCTGGTTCTCGCGATAGTAGTCGTTGCAGGCCGCCAATGTCAGTTCCTTGTCGTAAACGGCCAGATAGAGGATGTCCTGCTGCTCGACCATGGTTTCCAGGTAGCTGTAAATGGACGCGTAGTTGTACGTCACCAGCAACGGGGTGAAGGTGGCCCTGAGATTCCTCCCAAATTCCTCACCGCGCTCTTGGGTTTCCGTCAGCAGGATGTCCCGGAACTGGTAGCTGATGAACACGGCCAGCAGGAACATGGCCATGAACAGGATCACGAAGGAAAAAAACAGATACCGGTTGTGGACGCGAGCGAAACGGCGGCGCAGCGAGTCGAGGATCTGCATACGGCCTACCGGGGCACGGGATCAAACCAGATCTCCCCCAGATTGAGGGAACAGATGCCGAACGGATTCAGCCGCGCGCCCCGGACGTGGGGCTGCAGCAGATAAGTCATCACGTAGCTCTCCAGCGGGATCAGGGGGACGGTTTCCTGCAGGCGGGTCTCGATGGATTGGATGATCCGGAGCTTGGCATGGAGATTGGCCTCCCGGTAGAGCCGGTCGATGAGGTCGTCAACCACCGGGTCTCGGTAACCGGCGACATTCTGTTGGGACTCGGAATGCAGCAGGTTTTCAAGGTACTGCTCGGCGATGGGGGTGTCAGCCGTCCAGGCCATGATGGTGACGTTGAAGTTGCCGCGGCGGATCTCCTCCTGAAACTCGATCCACGGGGTCTCCCGGCTGTTGAGCGAAAACCCGAGCCGGTGGGCCGTATCCGTCATCAAGCGGAAAAAATTTGGTTCACGCTGAAAGTCCAGGTAGACCACCGACGGCGATTCTCCGCCGAGGTGGCGGGATCGTTCCATGAGCATGGCGGCGGCCGCCGGATCGAAACCGAACCGTCCGGAAGGCGGGCTGAATCCGAACATGCGCGCCGGCAGGAAGGATTCGGTGGGCTTGAGCGTCGGATGGCTGTGCGTGAGAAATTCCGTCCGGTTGAACGCGAGCGACACCGCCTTGCGAAAGGACGGATCGTCCGTGGGTGGGCGCCGGCAATTGAACACCAGCATCGAAGTGGTCAGTTGGGCCTGGACGAGTCGTTGCGCTTGCGGCATGAACCCGTCGTTCGGAGTGCCGGGATACGCGTCCATGATATCCAGTTGGCCCGCCTCGAAGAGACGGCGGTTGTGACTGCCGGAATATTCGGCCGACACGGTGAACCGCACCCGGTCGAGGTGGGGCGGCGATCCGTGAAACTGATCGTTGCGCTTCAATTCGATCCGGTCGGCCTGAAACACATCGAGCATGAACGCGCCGGTGCCGATGAAAGGCGGCTGCTCGACCTTGCGGTCCAGCGGAAAATACCGCCGGGGGACGATGCGGAGCTGGTCCATGGCCAGGATCTTGAGGAATTCCGGATAGGCGTGCCGCAGGACGATTTCCAGTGTGCGGGCATCGGGGGCGCTGATGCGGAAGCGGGGCCGGCCGTCGATGTACTCCTGATCGATGAGACGGGCCAGAATCAAGCCACTGCTGGCGGACTGACCGGCGGCGGACAGGCAACGCCGGAAGGTGTGCAGGACGTCCTCGGTTTCCAGCGGAGACCCGTCGTGGAATCGGACCCCCGAGCGGAGGGTGAACGTGTAGATACGCCCGTCGGATGATATCCGCCACTCCTCCGCGAGATCGGGCAGAACGTTCAGCGCGTCGTCGTATCGCACCAGCCCGTCAAACAGGCTGGCGATGACCGTCGCTTCGTACACATCGGTGACGTACAGCGGATCCAGCGTGCTCACACCGGGGATGACCAACCGGCACACCCCTCCCCGCTGCGGCACGCTCTTGGGCGCCGGTGGCCTGGGCGCGGCCTGCTGGCAGGCCGCGCTCAGCAGGATCAAGCCGCCGCATGCCGCAGCCAGCCGGGCGCACCACACGCCCCGCCGGGAGGGCCGGGATCGGTGAAATCTGCTGCGTTCCATCTATCCTGTATTATATACTGATAATGCTGAGTTCGACATCGAACCCGCGGTCAACACATGCACGCTCAACATCTTGATACAGTCCGGATCGACTATTTCTCCGGGTCGCCGCTCCTCCGGCTGTACCACCAGCTCTGTCTCAGCCAGCTCACTCAGCTGCTGATCCACGAATTCAACAACGCGCTGACCTCGTTGAGCGGTTACGCGCAGATGGCGCTGGCGATCCAGCGGGAGGACATCCTGCTGAAGGCCGCCCACAATTTCAACGACGTGACGAACCAGTTGCATCAGCTGGTCCAGAACATCCACAGCCTGACCCGGACCGATCTGGATGTGTTCGAGCCCATGGATCTTAAACAGAGCGCCGTGCAGGTGCACAAGGTGCTGGACCACCATTTGAGCAAGCGCAGTATCCGGCTGCAGGTGACGGGAGAAGTCGCGCACGTGGTGTCCGGCCACCCCGTCCTGCTGGCTCTGGCCATGCTCACGTTCGTACTCGACGCCCGGGATCGATTGCTGGCGGAGGGGAGCGGCGGGGAAATCCGGATCGAACTGGCCAGCGCGGAATCGTGCGCGGTCGTCGTGTTTTCCGACACGGCGGTCAGGGGGTCGGGATTGGGCGCCGCGGAGGCGCTGCCGCCGCTGGACGCGTCTCGGCTGGCGGATCCGCGCCGCGAGTTTGCCGCCCGGGCATTGCATGCCATCGCGGCGGCCCATGGCGGACTCGTGCGTCCCCACGACGAGCGGGACCGCCGGATCATCCGGATGGAGATTCCGTACCTGCAGCCGGCGCCGCCACCGACTGGCTGATCCAATCCAGATAGGCCCTCCAGCCATCGATCACGGGTAACCGCAGGATCTCCGGCACCTCGTACGGATGGATCTGCTTGACTGTCCGCTCGAGTGCCGGATAGGCGGTGACGGTTGTCTTGATGATCAGCAGGCATTCGGTGTCGCGACACCGCGCCCCCTGCCAGGTGTAGATCGAAACCACTCCGGGCAGCACGTTGACGCAGGCGGCCAGGCGGTCCGCCACCAGACGGTCGGCGATGGTTTCCGCGACGGCGGGATCCGGAGCGGTGCAGAGCACAACGCAGGCATCGGTCATGGATTTCCTCCAGCCGGAGGCCGGCCCGTCGGCTGCCGCCCAGGCTTGCAAACCGCGGGTCGACGCAGTATGATTATAACAAAGGGATCCGCGGGTGTAAGAGCCATGCCCGTCAAGAAGCGCGCCGTCATCCGCGAGTTGCTGTACATCGCGATCATTCTGTGTTGCCTCGGCTTCATCGTGGCGTCGCTGTTCGGGCGGCGGGGATGGCTGAGTCTGCGGGAAAAAGAGGCCCGCTTCGAGGCGCTCCAGCAGGACGTCGACCGGCTGAAGCGGGAGAACCAGCAGTTGAAGGAGCGGGTGGACAAGCTGCAGAAGGATCCCGCGACGGTCGAAGACGAGATCCGGCGGAAAATGATGTACGCGAAACCGGGTGAGACCATCTACCAGGTGACGCCGCCCAAGGAGTCCCCGTGAACAGCGCGCCCAGTCAGGACCACGTGCGCGGGATCTTTCTTGGCGCCGCCATCGGCGACGCCATGGGGATGCCGTTCCAGTTCCTGCATCCGCAGGTCGTGCGGGAGCTGTTCCTAAAACGACCGGAAGCGTACCTCACTGCGCCGGAGGGGCATGTCAATGCCGCCCTCGGCCGGGGGCACTACACCGACGAAACCCAACTCCTGATCCTGACCGCGGAGTCGCTGCTCCAGTGTGGCGACGTGGACGTGGACAGCGTGGCGGCCGGCATGCTCCAGCTGTATGAAACGGACGGCTGGATCACTCCCGGACGATCCGTCCTGGCCGCCTGCCGCCAGCTGCAGCGGGGCCGGCCGTGGTTCGAGGCCGGCGGATACCGCGACGGGAGCAAACCGTTGGCGTTCGTGCCGCCGCTGGTCATCCGCCACTTCACCGACAACGACGCCATCGTGCACCACGGCACCGCCCTGGCCCGTGGCATCCTGGTGGAACCGAAGGTGCTGGCGGGCTGCGCCTGCTTCGGATTGCTGCTCAAAAACATCTGCCTGTGCCGCGACAGCGGGGAGCTTGCCGACGCCGTCCGGGCCACGGCGGACTGCATGGCCGGCCACCACCCCGCGTTCCGTGACATGCTCCTGTGGGTGCTGTCGCTGCTGGACACCGGCATCGAGGAGGGCCTGGAGGAACTGGGCACCGGCTACAGCGTGCTGGAGACGCTGTTCGCGGCGCTGTTCGCGTTCCTGAAGTACCCGGACGATTTTCTCATGACCGTGTCCAGCGTGATCTACGCCGGAGACAACGCGGACACGACCGGCTTTCTTGCCGGCGCCTTGTCCGGCGCCTTCAACACCTTTGAGCGGATCCCGGAAAACCTGGTGGCCGGTTTGCGCGATCACGAATTTCTGATCGACCTGGCCGAACGGTTCTACTCTTTCTCGTCTTCGCTCCCGTCGTAGCCATACTGCTTCAATTTGAGCCGGAGCGTCTTTCGGTCGAGTCCCAGCAGCCTCGCCGCCATGGACTTGTTGCCGTTGACCTGGCGGAGCACCCGCAGGATGTACAGCCGCTCCACTTCGGCCAGCGGGATGATTTGGCTGGTTGCGGCGGCCGGGACCTGCCGTTCGATGAAGGAGTCTTCAAAGCCGGCCGTCCGGACTTTGAGCGGCAGGCTGTCCGGCCCGATGACGCTGGTGGGTGAGAGCGTCGCCGCCGACTCGACGACGTTCTCCAGCTCGCGCACGTTGCCGGGCCAGTGATAGGTGTCCAGCGCCTGCCGGGCGTCGTGGCTGAACGAGAGTCCCTTGCGGCGGTTGCGGAGCATGTAGCGGTTCAGGAAATGCTCCGTCAGCAGCGGAAGGTCGCCGCTGCGATCGCGGAGCGGCGGCAGCTCGAGCCGGACGACATTGAGCCGGTAGAACAGATCCTCGCGGAACAGGCCCTTGGCCACCAGCGAGTCCAACTGGCGGTTGGTGGCGGCCAGGATTCGGACGTCCACCCGGATTTCGCGGGTTGAGCCCACCCGTCGGATCTCGCCGTCCTGCAGGACCCGCAGCAGTTTGGGCTGGACGGCCAGGGGCATCTCCCCGATCTCGTCCAGCAGGCAGGTGCCGCCGTGGACCGCTTCGAAGATGCCGATGTGCGTCTTGTCGGCGCCGGTGAACGCGCCGCGCTCGTAGCCGAACAGCTCGCTCTCCAGCAGCGTTTCGGGCAGCGCGCCGCAGTTGACGGCCAGGAAGGGTTTTTCACGGCGGAAGGAGTTTTCATGGATGGCCCGGGCGACGAGTTCCTTGCCGGTGCCGCTCTCGCCGTAGATCAGGACGGTGCTCTCGGTGTTGGCTACGCGGCCGATGAGCTTGAACACCTCGATCATGCGGCCGGATTGTCCGATGAGCTGGTTGGCGTGGCTCTTGAGCGTGTCCACCGGTTCCAGGGTTTCCGCCTCGCGGAGAAGCCCCCGCTTCTCGACGGCGTTGGCGACCACCTGCCGCAGCCGGTCAGGGTGAAACGGTTTGGAGATGAAATCAAACGCGCCGGAGCGGATGGCGTCGATGGTGACGGTGCTGTTGCCGAAGGCGGTCACGACGATCACGAGGATGTCCGGATAGCGCTCGGTGACCTTCCGGACCAGCTCGATCCCGCTCATGCCGCCCATGCGCACATCGGTGACGACCAGGTCCACCGGCGCGCGCGCCAGCAGGGCCAGCGCCGCTTCGGCGCTGTCGGCGCCGCGGAGCTGGTAGCCGGAGCGGCGCAAGGCCTCGACCATCATGACGCGGGAGGCCTCGTCATCATCAACCACCAGAATGGAGAACGTGTTACTCATCGCGCGGCGGAGCTCCTTTGAAGGTCAGGGTCACGGTCCAGCCGGCCGGCGGCCGGCGCAGCAGGCGCAGGCGGCCCTGGAACCGGTCAATCAGAGTGGCCATGATCAGCCACGGTGTGGGGAACGATTGCAGCAGGACGTCGCGGCAGCGCGGCGACTTGGCGGTCAGCATTCGGAACTCGTCGGGGATCCGCACCCCGCGAGTGTGAAACCGGAGGCTGCCGCCGCCGCCGGTGTCGTTCCAGCTCATCCGGATCTCCGGCAGGGGCGGCGCGGCGGTCGGATCGGCCCACGCGGTGCATTCCGACAGGAACTTCCAGACCAGCTCCATGAACAGCTCGGGGCGTCCCGCGAGGACCGCGCGCCGGCCGAGCCGGCCCAGGATCAGTCGCACGCCCTGCTCGCGCAGGTACGGCTGCGTCGCCTGCGCCAGCGAAGCCAGCACCTCGGCGGGGTGAAAACGAGCCGGCGCCGCATCGAGGCCGCGCAGGAATTCCAGCAGCTGCGTGATGGCGCGCTCCAGCCGCTGGCTTTCCCGGCGCAAATCCACGACGAGCGATCGCTGGTCTCCCGCCGGATTCTCCTCCAGCAGGCTGGCGGTGCCGGCGAGCGCGTGCAGGATGCTGCCGGTGTCGTGGGCCAGGCGGTCCGCCACGAGCTGAAAGATCAGGTTGGTTTCCTCCGCCTGGAGGGTCCGCAGAAGATTCACGAAATTCGAGGGATCGCGTTCATCGGCCATGGCAACCGCTTTCCGCCACGGATTGACGCTTCCGATTATAGAGGATCTGCCGATGAATGAGAAGCAACCGGTGAAAAATTCTCCACTTGAGACATTTTGTCCTAGAACGGTTCGCGGGATTGACCGGTAACCTATTGTAAAAAAAACGGATCGGTTCGGTGCCGGTTTGGCAGGTTTTTTGCACTGGGGAACCTGACATTTTGATGAGGGAGAGAAGTCGACATGGGAAAAATCATCGGCATAGATCTGGGCACGACCAATTCGGTGGTCAGCGTGATGGAAGGCGGCAACCCCGTCGTCATTCAAAACTCGGAAGGCAGCCGCCTGACGCCCTCGGTCATCGCGTTCACCAAGGACAATGAGCGCCTGGTGGGGCAGATCGCCAAGCGCCAGGCCATCACCAATCCGGTCAACACGGTCTTTTCCATCAAGCGGTTCATGGGCCGTAAATACAGCGAGGTGAATCAGGAGACCAAGCTGGTGCCGTACACGGTGACGGCGGGCCAGAACGGCGACGCCCGGGTGGACATCAGCGGCAAGCTCTACTCGCCGCCGGAGATCTCCGCCATGATCCTGCAGAAGCTGCGCCAGGCCGCGGAGGATTACCTGGGCGAAAAGATCACCGACGCCGTGATCACCGTGCCGGCGTACTTCAACGACTCGCAGCGCCAGGCCACCAAGGAGGCCGGCCAGATCGCGGGGCTCAACGTCCGCCGGATCATCAACGAGCCGACGGCCGCGGCCCTGGCTTACGGCCTCGATAAAAAGAAGGACCAGACCATCGCCGTCTTCGACTTCGGTGGCGGCACGTTCGACATCAGCATCCTCGAGGTGGGTGAGGGCGTGGTCGAGGTCAAGTCGACCAACGGCGACACCCATCTGGGCGGCGACAACATCGACCAGCGGATCATGGAGTGGCTCATCGCCGAGTTCAAGCGCGACCAGGGCATCGACCTGTCAAGCGACAAGATGGCGTTGCAGCGGCTCAAGGAAGCCGCCGAGAAAGCGAAGATCGAACTCTCCTCGATGCAGGAGACGGACATCAACCTGCCGTTCATCACCGCCGACGCGGCGGGCCCCAAGCACCTCAACCTGAAGCTGAGCCGCTCGAAGCTGGAGCAGATGATCGCCGACATCCTGGAGCGCACCCTGGCCCCCTGCCGTCAGGCGCTGACCGACGCCGGGATGAAGCCGTCCGACATTCATGAAGTGGTGTTGGTGGGCGGTTCCATCCGGATCCCCAAGGTCCAGCAGATGGTCCAGGAGTTCTTCGGCCAGGAACCGTGCAAGGGCGTCAATCCCGACGAGGTCGTCGCGGTGGGCGCGGCCATCCAGGGCGGCGTTCTGGGCGGCGAGGTCAAGGACGTGCTCCTGCTCGACGTGACCCCGCTGTCGCTGGGCATCGAGACTCTGGGCAGCGTGTTCACCCGGCTGATCGAGCGCAACACGACCATCCCGACCCGGAAATCCGAGATCTTCACCACCGCCGCCGACGCTCAGGATTCGGTGGAAATTCACATCCTGCAGGGCGAACGGGCCATGGCCACCGACAACAAGAGCCTGGGCAAGTTCCACCTGGTGGGCATCCCGCCGGCGCCCCGCGGCATTCCCCAGATCGAGGTCACGTTCGATATCGACGCCAACGGGATCCTCAACGTGTCCGCCCGCGACAAGGCCACGGGCAAGGAGCAGAAGATCACCATCACTTCGTCCAGCGGGCTGGCCAAGGATGAGATCGAGCAGATGGTCCGCAACGCCCAGTCCTTCGAGGCGGACGACAAGCACCGGCGGGAGCAGGCCGAACTCCGCAACCAGGTGGACAGCCTGACCTACAACCTGGACAAACTGGTTCGGGAAAACAGCGCCAAGATCGATGGCGCCCAAGTCAGCCAAGCCCAGGAACTGGTGAAGGAATCCCGTGACAAACTGGGCAGCCAGGATCCGTCGGGCCTGGAGCCGCTGCGCGACCGCCTCAACAGCCTGACGCAGCAGATCGCCACGCAGCTCTACCAGCAGGCCTCGGCCGGCGCGGGTCCCGCGGGCGGCCCCGGCGCCGGTCCCGGTGCCGGCCCGTCGGCCGGGCCTCAGGCGGGCCCCACCGACGGCAAGAATGGCCGCGATGACGTGGTCGACGCCGAGTATTCGGAAATCAACTGACCCAGTCGACGCGGCGCCGCGCCCCCGCGGTCCGCATAAAATAAAACCGGCCGGAGCCACGCTCCGGCCGGTTGCATTTGCAGCGGACCGCGGCTTCAGTAAACGGACGGCTGCTCCTGGCCGCTCAGCACCCGCCAGGCGCCCATGGCCAGCGATTCCAGCTCGTTCTCGCCGGCGAACACCTCGACGGGGGCGATCCATTCCAGGCGCCGCTGCAGCTCGCCCGACAGGCGCTTGGAATGAGCCAGGCCGCCGGTGACGAGAATGGCGTCCACGTGGCCGTCGAGCGCCGCGCTCATGGCGCCCACTTCCTTCACGATCTGGTAGGTCATGGCTCTCAATACCCGTTCGGCGGCCGCGTCACCGGCGTCGATCCGGCGCTCCACTTCGCGCAGGTCGTGGGTGCCCAAATGAGCCAGCAAGCCGCTCTTCTTGGTCAACGCGTCGTTCAGCGCCTTGGCTGTGGGGTACTTGCCGGAGTAGGCCAGCTCCACGAGTTGGGTCACCGGCAGCGTGCCGGTGCGCTGGGGTGAGAACGGGCCGCCGTCGTTGGCGTTGTTCACGTCGATGATCCGCCCGGCGCGGATGGGGCAGATGCTGAAGCCCGATCCGAGATGGGCGACCACGAGGTTCAGATCGGCCAGTCGGCGGCCCAGCTTCTCGGCGGCCTTGAAGGCGGTGGCTCGCACGTTCAGGGCGTGGACGAGGGAGCGCCGTTCCAGGCCGGGCAGACCCGTCAGCCGCGCTTCGTCGTCGAATTCGTCCACCGACACGGGATCGACGATGAACGCCGGAATCCCCAACGGCGAGGCGATCGCCTCGGCCAGCAGCGCGCCCAGGTTGGACGGATGATCGGCCTTCGTGCGCCCCTGCCGGATGTCATCGAGCATGGCGGCGTCGACCCGGTAGGTGCCGGCGTGCAGCGGATTGAACAGCCCGCCGCGGCCGACGCACGCCGCCAGCTGGCCCGGTTCGACGCCTTTCTCCGCCAGCTTGGCCCGGACTACGCCGAGCCGGAACTCGAATTGGCCGAGCACGGAGGCAAACCCCTTCAGCTCCGCCTCGGCGTGCTGGATGTCCTCCGTCCAGAGCTGGGTGCGTCCCTCGTAGAGGGCGATCTTGGTGGATACGCCGCCGGGGTTGATGGTCAGAATTTTCATCGGTGATCCTCTCGGTTCGGATAATCGGGTGCGCGCGGTGGTTGTGCATCAGCCCCAGATCGCCCCGAGGGCGATGGAGCGGAGCTTGGTCCCGGCGTCGTCGCTGCGGCTCAGCAGCACGATGGGCACGCGGGCGCCCACCACCAGGCCGGAGGCCTGGGCGCCGGCCAGGTAGATCAGCGCCTTGACGGCGATGTTGCAGGCGGAGATTTCCGGGGTCACGAAGATGTCGGTGGCGCCGGCGATGCGGCTGTCGATCTCCTTGATGCGGGCCGACTCGGCGCTCAGGGCCACGTCCATGGCGATGGGCCCCTCGATGGTCGCCGGCACCACGGGAGTGTTCTGGTGCAGCTTCAGGATCCGCTCATAGTCCAGCGTCTCCTCCATCTTGGGATTGACCTTCTCCATCGCCGAGAGCAGGGCGACGTTGGGAACGGCCACGCCGAGCTTGCCGGCGAATTCGGCGGCGTTGCGGATCATGTCCAGCCGCACGTCCAGGGTGGGCCGGATGTTGATGCCGCCGTCGGTCCACAGCATCAGGCGGGGGTACGCGGGCATCGCCACCACGGCCACGTGGCTGAGCACCCGGCCGGTCCGCAGGCCCGTGTCGGCGTCGAGGACCGCCTTGAGCAGCGTCGGGGTGTCGGTCTTCCCCTTCATGAGCAGGTTGGCCTCGCCCGCCCGCACCAGGGCCAGCGCGCGGGCCACCGCCCGGTCCGGATCGGGCTCGGCCTCGATGCGCAAGCCGTCGCAGTCCCGGGCGTGGGTTTGCCGCAGGGCGTCGAGCTTGGCCGGATCGCCGATGAGAATCGTGTCACAGATGCCCGCCCGGCAAGCTTCGGCGCAGGCTTCCACGATGGAGCCGCCCTCGGCGGACGGAACCGCCAGCGTGCGCCGGGGCCGGTTCCGGACGGCCTCGAAGAGTTGATCGAACGTGCAGATCATGGATGTCCTCCAGATGGGATGGCGGTCGGATCACTGCTTGTACTGCTTCAGCGTGTCGGCGAACTCCTGCAGCCGGCGGTTGACGCGGTCGTTGACCGAGCCGGTCGTCCAGTTGCCCTGCGCGTCCGCCTCGCCGGCGACCACGCCGGTGAGCAGCTCGATGCCTTCGTCGACGGAGGCGATGGCATAGATGTGGAATTTGGCCTCGCGGACCGCGTTGACGATGGGTTCCCGGAGCATGAGATCCTCGACGTTCTGGACCGGGATGAGCACGCCCTGGGTGCCGGTCAGCCCGCGCGCCGCGCAAATGTCGAAGAAGCCCTCGATCTTCTCATTGATACCCCCCACCGGCTGGATCATCCCCTTCTGATTCACGGAACCGGTCACCGCCAGGTCCTGGCGGAGGGGCAGGCCGCTCAGGGCGGAGAGCAGCGCGTACACCTCGGTGGAGGATGCGCTGTCGCCGTCGACGCCGCCGTACGACTGCTCGAAGCAGATAGAGGCGTTCATGCTCAGCGGCTTGTCGGTGGTGTAGCGCGAGCGGAGCAGGTGGCTGATGATGAACACGCCCTTGTCGTGGGTCATGCCGGACAGGCCCACCTCCCGCTCGATGTTGATCACCCCGTCGCCGCCCACCGACACCTCGGCGGTAATCCGGCTGGGTTTGCCGAACGAGTAGTAGCCCAGCTGATAGACGGACAGCCCGTTCACCTGGCCCACCCGGCGGCCGTCGGAGTCGATGAGGATGATCCCGTCCTCGATCAGCTCCTGCAGCTTCTCCTCGGGGAGATTGCTGCGGAAGATGCGCTCCTGGAAGGCCTTCTCCACGTGCTTCCGGCTGACCTGCGGCTGGTGGTCGCGGCCGGCCCAGTGGCTGGCCTCGCGCATGAGGTCGGCCACGTCGGAAAAACGGGTGGTCAGCTTGGTGCGGCGGCCGGCCATGCGGACCGCCTGCTCCAGGACGGCCAGGATGCCCTCGCGGTCGAAGTGGAGCAGGTCCTCTTCGTCGATGATCTTGCTCATCAGCGAAATGAAACAGT
Source organism: Acidobacteriota bacterium (assembly GCA_017996395.1). GTDB lineage: Bacteria > Acidobacteriota > JAAYUB01 > JAAYUB01 > JAAYUB01 > JAAYUB01. The sequence continues at coordinate 48,087 of JAGOHA010000004.1, forward strand.
TGATGTTGGCGGTGGTGTTGTTCATCACCGAGTCGAAATCCGCCAGGATCTTGAAAATCTTCCGGAAGTCCTCGTCCAGCTGGTACAGCATGTGGTAGAGCTCGCGGTCCCCGATCATGACGATCTTGACGTCGATGTCGATGGGTTCGGGCGTGAGGTAGAAAGACGCGAGCAGCGGGTACGGATCGAAGCTCTGGATGGACACCTTGTTGTACTTGAGGGCCCGCTTCATGTTCTTGTACACCTCGGGCTCCATCAGGGCGTCGCGCGCGTTGAGCACGAGATAGCCGCCGTTGGCCCGCAGGAGGGAGCCGGCCCGGATCTGCATGAAATCCGTCCGGATGGCGCCGGAGCGCTCGACGCTCTTCTCGATGGTGCCGAAGATGTTGCGGTAGCTGGGCACGGTCTCGATGATGATGGGGGCGCCGGTGAGGTCGGAGTTGTCGATGATCACGTTGATCATGTACGGCAGGTACGGGTTGCCGGATTCCTTCGGCGCGGAGAGGAAGCTCAGGATGTTCGATTTGTCCTCCTGCTTCTCCTTGAAGATCTCGATCCGGTCGAGGATGTCGGCCTGCACATCGGCCAGGAATTCTTTCACCTCGTCCCAGGGGAAGCGGGTGCGGATCTCGCCGATGATCTCGTCGACGAACGGCTGGACCGTGCCGCGGACCAGGTTGCTCTGGGTCTCGATGACCTCCTTCTGCAGCGCCTTGAGCTGCTTGCTCAGCTCGCCCATCTCCTGGGCCAGCTCCTTGTGCACCGCCTTGATCCGCTCGAATTCGGCGGGGGGATATTCCTCCTGGTCGGCCTGCTGCTCCAGCTGGGCCATGGCCACGGGCTTGTCGTCGATGACCGGCATCAGCTCGGGGCGCTGGATGGTACCGTACTGGACCTGGACCAGCGCGAAGCTGCGTTCGTTCACCTTTTTCTCAAAGCCGCGGATCAGCTCTTTCTCGCGGGCGTGGGCGCGCTCCATCAGCCCGTCCAGCTCCTTCTTGAACTGGTCGCTCTCGAGGATCTCCGGCACGTGCTCCAGGCAGTATTCCACCAGCCGGCTCATCTCCTTTTCCAGCAGCTTGCCGTGGCCGGCCGGCAGGTGGAGGCAGCGCGGGGAATCGGGGTGGCGGAAGTTGTGGACGTAGCACAGGTCGTCCGGGATCCGGCCGGAGCGGTCGATCTCGGCCAGCAGCGACTGGATGGTGGTCATCTTGCCGGTGCCCGACAGACCGGTGACGAAGACGTTGTAGCCGATGCTCTTCATCTCCAGGCCCAGCCGGATGGCCCGGAGCGCCCGTTCCTGGCCGATGATGGTGGTGCAGGGGGGCTGGTCCTGGGTGGAGTTCCACGGGAACTGGTGGCCGTTGAACCGGAAACGGAGGGCGTCGGGACTGACGCGCAACTGATCTTCGATGGACATGCGGAACTCCTTGGCGAGTGTTGGCGCCGGGACTCATCGCCGCGCGGCGAACCGGCGCGCCGCCGTCCCTGTTGAGGCGGAAGCAGGCTGGCGGCTATAATGACTCATGTGACATCAAGGTCCACCGGGTCGGTCACCACGGGCAATGCCATATTACTTCGACTATACTAACAGCAGCCTCTTTTTGAAATCAACACTCTTTCGGGATTTGCCTGTGCGACACGGCTTCGGCACCCGGCGGGGCGGCACGGCGGGCTGGGCGGCGGCGGGGGCCGATTGGGCGGCCCTGCAGCAGGTGCACTCCGCCCGGGTGGTCCGGGTGTCGCGGCCGGCGGCGGGGACGGTGCTGGACGAGCGCGGGACGCCGCTCCGCGACGACGCGCTCCCGGCGGGCGACGCCCTCGTCACCGACGCCGCCGGGCTCACCCTGGTCGTCCAGACCGCCGACTGCCTGCCGGTGCTCCTGGTCGATCCCGTCCGCCGGGTGACGGCGGCGATCCATTCCGGCTGGCGGGGAACCGCCGCCGATATCTGCGGGGCGGTCGTGCGGCGGATGGCCGGCGACTGGGGGTGTGACCCGGCGGACATCCGCGCGGCCATCGGACCGGGCATCCAGGCGTGCTGCTACGCCGTGGGGGATGACCTGGCTGATCGGTTCGCCGCGCAGTTCACCGGCTCGGTCATCCGGCGGGTGAACGACCGGGCGCACCTGAACCTGCGCGCCTGTGTGGCGGCGGCCCTCCGGCAAGCCGGCGTGCCGCCCCAACACACGGACACCGCCGTGCTGTGCACCTGCTGCTGGGGCGCGTTGTTCTTCTCATACCGCCGGCAGGGGGATGACGCCGGCCGGTTGTACCACTGGATCAGGTTCGACGGTTGAAGATCAACCGGCGGACGCCGTCGGCAAACAGCACTTCCATCTTGCCGATGCCGGTGATCTGGACCACTTTCCCCTTGCCGAACACGGGGTGGCTGATCAGGTCGTCCTCGTTGAAGACGCCGTTGATGATGTACGGCTTGTAATCGTCTTCGGCGACTTCGGCGGTGGCGTTTCGCCACTCCGTCATGATGGCTTGGCTCTTCTTCTCGGCATCGGTGAGCCGGGGCGGTTTGGGGGCCTTGACTGCGGGGGTTTTCTTCGGTTTTTCCACTTGTTCCATAGACTGGCTCTTCCTGAGTTTTTTCGGCTTGCCGGCTGTGGCCGCGACCGGCTTCATGGTCCCCGCCGTCTTCGGCGACGGATCCGGCCGGGGTGGCGGGGTCTTGGCGGCTGCCGCCGGTTTCGCCGGCTGGCCCTTCTTGGGCGGCGCCGCCTTCTTGACGGGCGGAGCGGCCTTCTTCACGATCGCCGCCGGTTTCGCCGGCTGGCCCTTCTTGGGCGGCGCCGTCTTCTTGCCAACCGGAGCGGCCTTTTTCGCGGTCGTTGCCGGTTTCGCCGGCTGACTTTTCTTAAGCGGCGCCGCCTTCTTGAGGGGCGGAACGGCCTTCTTCAAGATCGCCGCCGGTTTCGCCGGCTGACTTTTCTTGGGCGGTGCCGTCTTCTTGCCAACCGGAGCGGCTTTTTTCACGATCGCCGCCGATTTTGCCGGCAGGCTCTTCTTGGGCGGCACCGCTTTTTTTGCCGCCGGGGCGACCGTTTTCACAACCGCCGCCGGCTTCGCCGGTTGGGACTTTTTCACGGCCACCGCCGGTTTCACCGGCGGCAGCTTCTTGGGTTTCTCCTGTTTCTTGGCAGGACGAGCAGCTTTCACTTGCTTCTTGCCCGCTTGCTTCACCGGTCTGGCCGTCGGGTGTGTTGCCATAGCCGATCTCCTGCCGGAATTCGGGCACATTGTAACACGATTTTGTGCGGGAAGTTGCGAATAGCTGGAACGCATGAAAAATCGACGGCGCTTCCAATCGGGAAGCGCTGTCGGTATACTCTGTCCCATGGATCGGAAAGACAGGCTCCGCCATCTGTTGGCCGGCCGGCCGAGTCCGCTTCCGTCCGCCGCGCCTGAGGCGGGCGCAGCCGGGGACGCCGCGCCGGATCTGGCGCCCCGGATCACGCGCTACCCGCTGGCGCATCGCCATGGCGACGTGCCGCTGGCGGCCGGCTGGCCCATCAGCGGCAATTTGCTCCGGCTGGCCGGGCTCGACGGACCCGAGACGGGCTACGCCGGCCGCCCGCTCCTGCTGGACACCGAGACCACCGGCCTGGCGGGCGGCACGGGCACCCATATTTTTCTCATGGGCCTGGCCGACTGGCAGGACGGGGAGCTGGAGGTGCGCCAGTACTTCCTGCCGGACCCGCGGTGGGAACGGCCGTTTCTGGAGGGAATCGCGGCGGAGCTGGCGGCGCACGACCTCATCGTCTGTTTCAACGGCAAGACGTACGACATGCCGCTCCTGCAGACGCGCCTGGTCCTGAACGGCATGCGGCTGCGGGAGCTGCCGGTGCTGGATCTCCTCCACCCGTCCCGGCGGTACTGGCGGCCCCTCATCGGGAGCTGCACCCTGCAGAATCTGGAACAGGCGGCGCTGCGTTTCCAGCGGGAGGGCGACCTGCCCGGCTGGGAGATCCCGGACCTGTACTTCCGCTACTTGCGCCAGTGCGATCCGGCGCCGCTGGAGGGGGTGATTCACCACAACCGGCTGGACCTCGTGGGCATGGCCGCGCTGATCGGAGCGCTCAACATCAGGTTGTCGGTGGAGCTGCCCCGCGATCCGCGGGCGCTGGAATGTCTGTTGCGGGCCCAGCTCCAGCGCGGCCGCTTGGAGGAGTTCCGCCGCCTGCGGGAAGTCCATGGCGAGGCGCTCGAAGAGGCGGGACGCCGTCACGCCGGCCTGGGGATCACCCTGGCCCGGCTCTGCAAGCGGGCCGGCGAGTTGGAGGCCGCCTACCGGCTGGCGCTGCACCTGAGCGAGCACCGGCCGGACCAGGCGGCGGATTGCTTTGAGCTCGTGCTCATTCACGAGGAGCACGAGCTCCGGGATTACGCGCGGGCCGCCGCGCACTGCGAGAGGTATCTGGAACAGGTCCGGCGCCGGCCGGATGCCGACGGGCTCCGGGAACGGCTGGCCGGCCGCCTGGAGCGTCTGACGGCCAAGCTCCGTCGGCAGCAGCCGCCGGAATGAGCGGGGGGAGGCGCCGGCGCGGGATCGGGCGTCAGGAGGCCGGCGTGTCGCCGGAGTACCGTCCCACTTCCACCCGGGCGGGCCGCACGAGCCGGTCACCCAGGCGATACCCCGCCTGGTGGACGGCCACGACGGTGTCATCGGCGGCGGCGTCCGCCACTGTCCGCACCCCGATCGCCTCGTGGATGTTCGGATCGAACCGTTCACCCGGCGCGCCCACGGGCTCGAGGCCGAGGCGCTCCAACTTGCGCCGGAGACCGTCCCGGACGAGCTCGATTCCCTGGCGGATGGCCTCGGCGCCGGCCTGGTCCTGGGCGTGACCGGCCGCCAGGTCCAGCGAGTCCAGCACGTCGACGAACTCCAGCAGGATTTTCCCCTTCTCCTCTTCGAGCCTCCGCTCCATCTCGCGGCTGAGCCGCTCCTGGATGCGCCGGGTCTCCGCGCGGAACTCTTCAACGCTCTCGGCGTGCCGGGCCTTGACCTCGGCCAGCCGGGCTTCCAGCTCATGAAGGTAGGTGGGCTTGAGATCGAGTTCCGGCAGCGGCTCGTCGCCGGCCGCCCCGTCCGGATGCTGCGCCCAGAAGCGGCGGTCCACCACCTTCACTTCGGGCACCTCGCCGGACAACGGCTTCAGGTCGACGGGCGCCGCCGCCGCCGGGGCAACCGGATCGGGCCGCGGTTGTTTCTTTCGGGCGCTCATGGCTCGTGTCGCCTCCCGGGATGTCGGTCATGCCGTCCGCCGGATGGTCCGACGGACGGTGGCCGGCAACCCGTCACGTTCGGGAATGTCGCCGGGTGCCTCCGGCGGTCAGGACGTGACCTCGAACCGCTCGGTCCGTTCCATGTCCTGCCCGGAGATCCGGTCGTGGATCCGGATCCGGAGCATGTAATGTCCGGGGATGAACCGCTGGAGCGGCAGGCGGCCGGTGATGACGATGCGGTCGCCGGAGACGAACTTGAAGGTTTCGCCGGCCAGGTCCTGGAACCGGACGAACTCCGTGCCGTCGCGCTCCACGACGTATTCCAGCTCGATGTCGGGCTGGAGGCGGTTCTGGTCGATGCCCATGCTGTACACCTGCATGTACACCCACATGGGGTCGCGCACCTGGAACCGCTTCTCGAACTCGGGGATGATCTTCACGTCGCCCAGCACGAACTGCCCGATGTCGGAGTCGGGGTCGGTGATCTTCTGCACCTGCCGGGCGATGATCATCGACGAGCTGTTCAACTGGGCCGGCTGGTAGCTGGGCACGTTGAGGCGCAGCTCCTGCATGCCGATGCGCCCGCTCTCCAGGTCCTTCACCACGAGGCCCAGCTTGTAGAGCCCGGGGGCCAGCAGGACCAGCTTCTGGTACGAGGAGTGGTCCTGCTGAATGGCCTTCAGCTCGTCGGTCTTGGCGTCGCGGACGATGTCGTCCTCGAACTCCTGGACGAAGTTGCCGCTCACCGTGGTCACGATGCCGTAGATGTTCACCGTGCCGCGGGACACGCCGAACGAGCGCTCCTTGAAGCTGATGTCGCCGTTGAGGATGCGCAGCGTCACCGGCACCAGGACCTGCTGCTCGGAGATCTTGACGTAATCCACCCGGGCCTGGAACGGGACCAGGTTGTACATGATCCGCGTGTCCACGATGGAGCGGAGGTCCTTGTACTTGATCTCGGGCGGCTTGCTCATGTTGGCCAGCAGCTCGTACTTGGCGAAGGGGCGGTCCTTCTCGCGCAGCTTGTAGTACGGGTTGGTCGAGTCGCCGGCATCCGTGCGGCCGGACACCCGGTCCGCCACGTTGGCCTCGCCGCGCAGTTCGGCCATGGTGCGCCCGCCCGAGCTGGCGTGGAGGAGGATGTCCTTCTTGTTGACGTCCATCTCGAGGGTGTACAGGCTGCTGCCGGTGGAGTCGACGAATTCCAGCTCGATATCGCTGCCGATCCCCTCGATGTTCCGGTATTCCCAGTACTGGGTGGGGAACACCTTCGTCTGGCCGCCGCCCTCCCAGGCCGGCCGGTCGTAGCCGGAGCCGTACACGTAGTCGTCGATGCGGTCGGGGGGGCCGTACTTGATGTAGACCATGCCGCGGTCGGTCTTCCAGCCGGGGATGCCGCAGGTGAAGTGCTCGTTGACGTACGCGATGCGGCGGTAGTGCTCTTCCTTGAATTCGTTGTACGGCGTCTTCGGATCCGGGTCGCGCCGCTTCCAGAACTGCTCGATGAACTGGTCCCGCTCCTCGTCGGTGGTCAGTTTCTGGAAGACGCTCTTCTCTTCCACCGAGACGATGTGATAGACATCCTCGGCCAGCCATTTCCGGTAGTGCTCCTGCAACTCCTCCTGCTGATTCTGCTTTTTCGATTTCTTCTCCTGGCCGAACACCGGATACGCGGCGATAACCGCCAGTCCGGCGGCCACAAGCGTCAGGGTCAGAATTGCATTGCGTCGCATGGGGTGCGCTCCTGGTTCAAATTGACACCTTATATAAGATGCGCGGCAGCGGAAAAATTTCACTCCGCGACCGATAATTATAGCGTATTCCGGCCGGAGGGGCTAGTCCGGTGTGCCGGGGGACGGACATCGGACTTCGGACATCGGACCTGGGACCTAGGACCTGGGTGCTGGGACCTGGGGGCTGGAGCTTGGGGGCTGGGTAGGGATGTGGGGAGCTCGTTACGGATCGTTTCAGTGTCCATTTTTCATTGAACATTTGTCATTGGGCGTTGCGGATGTTGAATCGGTGAGTCGGTGGGCCGGTGATCTGGTGAGTCGGTGAATCGGTTGGTCGGTGAGCTGGTGAATCGGTGAGTCGGTGAGTTGATGGATTATTACTGGGTCCTGCCATCCAGGACCCAGCACCCAG
>JAGOHA010000004.1:55569-68099 GCA_017996395.1 Acidobacteriota bacterium
ATCGGTGAGTCGGTGGGCCGGTGATCTGGTGAGTCGGTGAATCGGTTGGTCGGTGAGCTGGTGAATCGGTGAGTCGGTGAGTTGATGGATTATTACTGGGTCCTGCCATCCAGGACCCAGCACCCAGGTCCCAGGTCCGATAGCCGCGTTACGGGAACGAGCCTCTAGCCTCGAGTCTCGAGCCTCGTTCCCCGAGCCTGGATGACGAACCACGAGCACGCGCAGACGACCGGCAGGCGGGAGGTACCGCGAGCGGCAGCGAGCGGCGCCAGAGGACCGGCCGCCACGACAGGCCGGCGCCGCGACGCCATTCAATCCCTGATTCGGTGGTTCAGTTCAGACCGGTATGAGTGTTGGTGCAGATTCTCCGGTTGGGGTTTGAAACATCATTGAACAGGCATTCAAGCGGCACAGACAGAGTGGTCGGGCACTTGGGATGATGCGTGGCGATGAGCCCCCCGCGCCGCTCGCTGCCGCTCGCGGTACCTCAACATCACCAACCGACGGATCGTGCCACGGAATGGAGAACGGTAAATCGGTACTAGGATTTTAGTTCTGTGACCCAGATCCCAGCACCCAGGTCCCAGGTCTGATATCCGATTGCCGATGTCCGCGTTACGGGAACGAGCCTCTAGCCTCGAGTCTCGAGCCTCGTTCCCCGAGCCTGGATGACGAACCACGAGCACGCGCAGACGACCGGCAGGCGGGAGGTACCGCGAGCGGCAGCGAGCGGCGCCAGAGGACCGGCCGCCACGACAGGCCGGCGCCGCGACGCCATTCAATCCCTGATTCGGTGGTTCAGTTCAGACCGGTATGAGTGTTGGTGCAGATTCTCCGGTTGGGGTTTGAAACATCATTGAACAGGCATTCAAGCGGCACAGACAGAGTGGTCGGGCACTTGGGATGATGCGTGGCGATGAGCCCCCCGCGCCGCTCGCTGCCGCTCGCGGTACCTCAACATCACCAACCGACGGATCGTGCCACGGAATGGAGAACGGTAAATCGGTACTAGGATTTTAGTTCTGTGACCCAGATCCCAGCACCCAGGTCCCAGGTCTGATATCCGATTGCCGATGTCCGCGTTACGGGAACGAGCCTCTAGTCTCGAGTCTCGAGCCTCGATTACGATCACGATCACGATCACGAATTACGATCATAAAAAAAGGGCCTTCCCGAAGGAAGGCCCTTGGAAGTTGCGGTCGGGTCCGACTAGAAGATGAACTTCAGGCCGAACTGGATCTGCCGGTTGGCGCCGGCGGCAAAGGACTTGCCCAGGTTGACGCTGGTCAGCGTGGTGCTGGGGTTGTCGTAGTTGGTGTGGTTGAACAGGTTGAACGCTTCGGCGCGGAGCTGGAGCTTGGAGCCCTCCGCGGTGAACCACGGCAGCTTCACGTCCTTGAACAGGGAGAAGTCCACGTTCCAGTAACCGGGGCCACGGAACTTGCCGCGGTAGTAGTCGCCCTGGGGGTTGCGCAGGTTGATCACGCTGGAGGCGAAGCTGAAGTTGGCCGCGGTGGGACCCACGATGTTGTTCTCGGGATCGGTGCTGAACTCATAGGTCGTGACATTCGGCCGGGCCGGGCCACGGTTGTTGGTGTAGCCGGTGCCGATGGTGTCGCGGGCGACCTTGTAGTCCAGGGGGTAACCGCTGTTGGCGGTCATGATGCCGTTGATCTGCCAGCCGCCGATCAGCTGGGCCAGCCAGCCCTCGGCGTCGCCGCCGAGCCACTTGCCGGGGCCGAAGGGCAGTTCGTAGATGAAGTTGCCGCTGAACACGTGGCGCACGTCGAACGCCGCGTAGCCGCGGTCATAGTCCAGGTTGTAGTAGTCGGAAGCGAACGGGCTGGAGTTGCCCAGGCTGTACACCGACTCGGAGTTGTTGTCAAACGCCGTGGACCAGGTGTAGTTGACCTGGAACTGCAGGCCGTCCTGGAACCGGTGGCTGAAGGAGCCCTGGAAGGCGTGGTAGTTGGAGTGGCAGTAGGTGTCGATGTGGTGGATGCGGTACCACTGGCTGTTCTGGACGCTGTAGTCGACCACGTACCACGGCACGGACGCGGTGACGCCCAGGTTGTCTTCCAGGCCCTGGATGGTGGCCTCGGAGGGATGGAACATCTGGTTCGGGTTGTTGCGGGCCAGCATGTTGACGCCAGCGGAACCGGCGTAGGTCAGGTTGATGATGTTGCCGGGCCAGATCTCGCGCTGGGCCGACAGGTTCCAGGTCTGGATGTACGGGGTGCTCCAGTTGTAGTTGTAGAGCACCATCTCGTACCAGGTCTCGGCGGGCAGGTTGAGTTCCACCTCGGGCAGGGCATAGCCGTTGCCGTACCAGCCGACGTTGTTGGGGTAGGTTCCGTCGAAGCCGCCGCCGGGCCGCGCATCCAGCCAGTTGGCCACACCGAACGGCAGCTGGGAGGTGTTCCAGGTGAGCAGGTTGCCGAAGATGCGGTCGAAGCTGATGCCGTAGCCGCCGCGGATGGCGGTCTTGCCGTCACCGAACGGATCCCAGGAGAAGCCCAGGCGCGGCGCCCAGTTGGTCATGGGCGCATCGTACAGGTCCATCCCGGTGTCGGGGCCGGCGATGAAGATCTCGGAGCCGGTGCCCACCCACTGGGACGGAACCAGGTTCCACCACTCGCCGTTTTCCCAGTTTTCAGCGGCAAACCAGTCGTTCTGGTTGACGATGTGGTAGCCGTTGGCGACGGGGTCCAGCACGTTGGACGCCATGTTGTTGACGTCGAACGGAGCCGGCTTGTATTCCCAGCGCAGGCCCAGGTTCAGGGTCAGGTTGGACAGGATCTTCCAGTCGTCCTGAACGAAGAAGTCCCATTCCTTCTGCCGCCAGCCGCGGAAGTCGGAGATGGCCGTGGAGAACTCGTTGCCGTCGCTGTACACGCCGTGGTTGACGTAGTCAGCCGTGCCGGACGCGATGTTGGACAGGGTGTCGCCGCCGTGGCGCCAGCCGTCAAAGAACACGGCCGGGATCATGTTGAAGCCGGTACCGCCGTTGTTCTGGTTCCAGCGCAGGTCCATGCCGAACTTGAGGGCGTGGGCGCCCAGCGTCCAGGTCACGGTGTCCTTCACCTGGTACATGTTCAGCGTGGAATATTCGCTGCCGTAGCCCCACAGGCCGGTGTAGGAGGTGAAGTAGGTCTGGGGATCCACGGCGTAGCCGCCGAAAACCAGGTCGGCGTCGGCCCATTCGCGGACCCAGGAGTTGTTGCCGCGGGAGTAGCCGAGCTTGAACGAATTAACGATGGTGGGGGACACGATCCAGGTCCAGTCGGCGCCCCACTGCTGCTGCTTGCCGTTCCAGGGCCGGTCGTCCTGGAAGGTGGGCAGGGAGTTGAGGGCCGGGTCCACACCGTGGTTGTAGATCCAACGGAACGAGAACGAATGGGCCTCGTTGAAGTTGTAGTCCACCTTCGCGGTGTACTGCTCGGTGTCGAGCATGTCGGGCTGACCCCAGTAGTAGTAGGCGCTGACACCGGGGATCACCTCGTCGCCGTTCGGCGCCGGGTACAGGGAGAAGATCTGGGCGATGGCGGGATTGGTGACGTTGTCGGCCACCCAGGAGGCATAGGGCACCGCGCCGGAAGAGGTCGCGCTGGCCCGGTAGTCCAGGATTTCGGTGTTGAAGAAGAAGAACACCTTGTCCTTGACGATGGGGCCGCCGATGGAGGCGCCGTACTGGTGGCGCTTGAAGTCGCCCTTTTCCAGGTCGTTGCGGTTCTGGGCCCAGGTCTTGGCGTCGAAGTTCTCGGAGCGCAGGAAGTAGAAGGCCGCGCCGTGGAACTCGTTGGTGCCGCTCTTGGTCACCACGTCGATGATGGCGCCGCCCGCGCGGCCGTACTCGGCCGACGGGTTGGACGTCACGACGCGGAACTCGGAGGTGGCATCCACGTTGATGTCCACGGTGTTGCCGATGGTCTGCGTGTAGTTGTTGTCGATGCCGTCGATCTGGTAGTTGTTGCCGCGCTCGCGGCCGCCGTTGGCGGACGCATAGCCGGTCTGGCCCTGGACCACGCCGGGGGTCAGATAGATCAGGCTCAGCGGGTTGCGGCCGTTGAGCGGCAGGTCGGTGATGCGCTTCTCGTCAATGACGGTGTCGAGCTGGGAGGTGGTGGTTTCCACCTGCTCGACCTCGGCGCGGACCTCGACTTCGGTGGTCACTTCGGAAACGGTCATGACCACGGGGAAGTTCAGGTTTTCACCGACGGACAGCTTGATGCCGGTGATTCTGACCGGCTGGAAGCCCTCGAGTTCGGCCTTGACTTCGTAGTTGCCGATTCTGAGGTTTGTGAAAATGTAGAATCCGTTGTCGTCAGACAACGCCTGGCGGGTGGCGCCAGTGTCCGTGTTGGTCAGGACCACGGTGACGCCGGGGATGACGCCGCCGGTGTTGTCCTTGACCACACCTTCGATGCCCTCGGCCATCGCGCTCACAGCCAGAAAGGCCAGGAGCAGCGAGAGGACCAGGAGCCTGGATAGGTGGTTCATACAACCTCCTCTGCGATAATGATGGATACGCAATGCGTATTCGGGACAAACAGGAGCAAAATGCGTGCCAGAAGAGCAAACGGGGGATGAATGCGTAAAATTATGAAAATAAACGAAGTAGTAACGCATGTTTCCGTCCGCCACGGTCTATATCCAATAATTTGAAAGATTGAAACCAAATATTTGAATTAATCGGCTGAATGGCTCCGAATGGGTCCTGACGGCGAACCGGCTGAATCGACTAACCGTCACGAAAACATGGGATTGAAAGAGGACATTTGGACGGGCATGGAAGAACCGACAGCGTCGGTTGAAGATCGTGTAAAAACGACGAGCGGCTACTTGTTGAAGTAGAAATAGAAATACAGAATCATGAAGGCCAGATAGGCCGCGTAGAACAGCACAGCCCAGTACGTCTCGGACTCCTCGCGCTCTTCCTGCCCGTCCGACGGCACCGGCAGCGCCGCCGGCGTGGGGCTGCCCAGCAGCCGCTCGGTGTGGCTGATAAGCGGTTCGGTTTTCTCGGCGGCCTCCGGCGGCGCTTCGCCCGGTTTCTTGATGTGGACCAGCTCGACGGTGACGTTGTCCCGTCCGCCCCGCTCGTTGGCTGTCTCGACGAGGGTCTCGCACGCCTTCTCCGGCGTGTTCCCGCTGACCACCTGGAGAATCTCCTGGTCGTCCAGGTAGACCGTCAGGCCGTCGGAGCACATGAGCAGGGAGTCGCCCGGCTGGATGCGCAGCGGGGGCTCGAGGATGTCGATCTCCACGGCCTGGAGGATCCCCAGGCTGCGGGTGAGAATGTGGCTGTCGGGGTGGCTGCGGGCCTCGTCGTGGTTGATGATGCCGCTGTTGACCATTTCCTCCACGAGGGTGTGGTCGGTGGTGAGCTGCTTGATCATGCCGTTGCGGACGAGGTAGGCCCGGCTGTCGCCCACGTGGGCCATGTACAGGTACGGCGGCAGCAGCACCAGAGCGGTGCAGGTGGTGGCCATGCCCTGCAGCTCCTCGTGCTTGCTGCTGGACTCGAAGATGGAGCGGTTGGCCACGTCGAGGGCGTGGAGCAGGGCCGGGTAGATGGGATCCTTGTCGGAGGTGTAGTAGAGCTTGCCGACGATGTCCACGGCCATCTTGCTGGCGACCCGGCCGCCCCGGTGTCCGCCGAGGCCGTCGGCCACGATGAAGAGGCGGCCCCGCCGCTTCAGCAGCTCCTCGGCTTCCGGTTCGATGAAACCGTAGCTGTCCTGATTGTCCTTCCGAATCATGCCCTGGTGGGAAAGCCCGGCAACGACAATCTCATCCCGCTCGACCATAACGTTCTCTGCTTCCGTGCCTACTCTAGGTGTTTGGGGACAATCTAGCATACATCCGCAAACTTGTCATCTGACTTTAATTACACCCTTTCGGGGAAAAAATCAAAAATTTTTCGGAAAATTTGACCCCGATCCGTTTGTAAGAATAGCACGGTTGAGGAGGGTCGTATGGTCACCATCGTGGGGCGGGGAGGGTATTCCGTTCTGGAGCTGCTTGTCGGCTTGCTGATGATCGCGCTCATCGCCGCCGTCGGCGTGCCGCAGCTGCTGCGCCACATCCAGCGGGTGCAGCTCGAGGGGGCGGCGCACAGCCTGGCGTCCGACATGATGCGCGCCCGGTACGTGGGGGTCGTCCAGAATTGCCGGTGCCGGTTCCGGATCGACGCCGGGCGCGGGTGCTACTGGTGGGAGGAGGACCGCAACCTGAACCGGGTGCTCGATCCGGGAGAGGTGCTGGCGCCGGAGCGGACGCTGCCGGGCGGCATCCGTTTCGACTGCACCGGGGTGATGGGGCCGCCGTACGCCCCCACCCAGCCGCCGCCGGGGCCGGTGACGTTCCCGGGCAGCCAGCTCAACGCGGGGCCCGACGGCCGCTGGGCCAGCCCCGGCGCCGTGTACCTGGCCAACGACTGGGGCGACCACGCCGCGGTGAGCGTGGCCATGTCGGGGCGCGTCCGGGTCTGGTCGTGGAACGAGGACCTGCGGCGGTGGGAGTGAAAAAACGCCGGCGCCCCGTGCGGGGCGCCGGCGGCGGTGAGGCACAGTCAGGCGGCTGGAAGCGCGGGGACGCGCACTTCCGGAAGGCGGGCGCGGACGGCGCGGCCGCCTACTTGGCGAAGATGATCAGCAGCGTGTACAGGGCCAGCGACTCGATCAGCACCAGGCCGAGGATCAGGAAGAAGCGGATGGAGTCGGCGGCGCCGGGATTGCGCGACACCGAGTCGCACGCCGCGCTGATCGCCTTGCTCTGGCTGATGGCGCAGACCGAGGTGGCGATGGCCATGGCGAAATAAGACAGGTACACGTACCAGTTTCCGCCGGCGCCCCCCGCTTCGGCCGACCCTTCGGCGGCCAGGGCGGGAGCGGTGAACAGGATCGCCAGCAGGCCCAGCAGCCCGATCAGAATGACTTTGCGCTTCAAGGTGTCCTCCTTAATTCTTGAATCTTGCGATGACGGTTTTCCGATTGACGGCTCCACGGGTCAGTGCGCGGGCGCCGGCTCGTGGCCGTGCGTCTCCTCGTGCTCCACGGCGCCCGACGTATAGACGATGGACAGAATGACGAAGACGAACGCCTGCACCAGGCTGGTGAAGATCGACAGCAGCATGATGGGCATGGGGAGGATGAACGGCAGCAGGGCGGTGAACACCGCCAGGATCATGTGCTCGCCGAAGATATTGGCGAACAGCCGGACCGACAGCGAGAACGGCCGGGCCAGGTGGGACAGGATCTCCACGATGAGCATCAGCGGGGCGATGAAGATGACGGGGCCGAGGAAGTGCTTCAGGTAACGCAAAAAGCCGTGGGTGCGGATGCCCATGATGTTGTAGTGGAGGAACACGACGATGGCGCAGCCGGCGGTCACGTTGATGTTGCTGGTGGGCGAGTCGAAGCCGGGGATCATGCCGATGATGTTGCAGCAGAAAATGAAGAGGCCCAGGGAAATGTGGAACGGCAGATACTTGCGCCCCTGGGGGCCGATGACGGAGTCGATGAGGCCCCGCACGCCGATGGCGAGCAGTTCCACGGCGTGCTGGAAGCCGTTCGGGTTGTCGACGCTGAGGTGGCGCCGCAGCCAGACGGCGACGGCGATCAGCAGGCTGAACACGAGCAGCAGGTAGGCGACGTAGTCGGGGATCGGCGCTTCCGGGTGGGCGAAGGGGAGGCCGACGGCGTTGCCGGCCCAGACGAGCGCGGGGCCCAGCGCCTGGTTCAGCAGTTTGGTCAGCCAGTACTCGTTCGCCATGGGACTCAGTCACCCCGGAGATGCCGGATCACGTACACGCAGCCTTCCATCAGCACGGCCGCTGCGGGCGCAGCCAGTCCGACCAGGAAGCCCGCGGCGTTGAACAATGAGAAGCGGATCATAGCATAAAGCAGCAGGAGGATCAAACCATAACGCAGGAGGACCTTGAGCCAGATGTGGCGCACGCGCCGCCGCGCGACGGCGTGGTCCGCCAGCTGGCAGTGGGTGTGATACCCCAGCCAGGCCGCGGCGCCGCCCAGGAGCAGCGCCCAGGCGAAATCGGCCCGCCCCAGGAGAAACGCCGCCGCGGCGCCGCCCGCGGTGAGCGCCGGGATCCAGCCGCCGATCCGGCGGAGCATCGACTCGAAATCCGGGTCAGGCGGGCGGGGGTCCATGCCGGCCGATCATCCGGAAGAAATTGTAGAAGCCCGTGCCGATGCCGAAGAGGATGAACCAGACTTCCCACCGCGGGCCGAGCCAGCCGTTGGACGCGCACCATTTCCAGATCAGCCAGGCGACGAAGGTGCAGGCCGGGATCATGGTGCCGGCGCTGAGCAGGTTGAGGAACTGGGGCGTTGGCCGGCGGGGGTCGTCCATGTCAGTAGAAGCCGATGAAGGTCATGTGGATCCAGCCGGCGAAACGGATCGCCGGATCGGGATACAGTCCCAAAAACAGCGTGCCGGCCAGGGTCAGGCCGAGCGCGATCCGGGCGGGGAGCCCCAGGGCCAGCGGCGGCCGCGTCACGGCGTCGCCCATGAACATCCGTTTGACGATCCGGAAATAGTAGAACAGGGCGACCACCGCGTTCAGGGCGCCGGCCACCGCCACGTAGAGGAACAGCCGGTCCGTCGTGGCGATGTACGCCTTGATCACGGCGCCGAACACCCAGTACTTGGCGATGAATCCGACGGTGGGCGGGATGCCCGCCAGCGACAGCAGGAACACGGCCATGGCCGCGGCGACGACCGGGTGGGCGTGGATCAGCCCGGAGAAATCCTCGATATCCTCGCCCCCGATCCGCTCGCGCCGCATGAAGGTGATCACCGCGAAGGCGCCGAGGTTCATGAAGAGGTAGCCCACCAGGTAGACACCGATGGCCTGAAGCCCGAGGTACTCGCGGACCATCAGCCCCATGAGCAGGTAGCCCGCGTGGCTGATGCTGGAGTAGGCGAGCAGCCGCTTGACGTTGGTCTGCCGCACGGCCAGCACGTTGCCGACGGTCATGGTGACGATGCTCAGCAGCCCGACGAGCGAGACGTACTCCGCGGTCAGCGGCTGGAACAGGCACATGAACAGGCGGATGAAAATGGCGAAGCCGGCGGCCTTGGGGGCGACGGAGATGAACGCGGTGATGGGCGTGGGCGCGCCCTCGTAGGCGTCGGGGCACCACATGTGGAACGGCACGGCCGCGATCTTGAACCCGAGCCCGGCGAGGAACAGGATCAGGGCCAGGACCAGCAGCGGCTGGCCGCCGTCGCCGACGGTCTTCAGGGCGCCGTGGATGGCCTCCAGGTTCGTGGTGCCGGTGAGCGCGAACACCAGCGACATGCCGAACAGGATCAGCGCGGACGAAAACGCGCCCAGGATGAAATACTTCAGCGAGGCCTCGGTCGCCCGGGACTGGGCCTTGAGGTAGCCCACCAGGATGTACACGGAGATGGCCATGAACTCGAGGCAGATGTACAGGGTGATCAGGTCGGCGGCGCCGGCCAGCAGCATCATGCCCGTGACGCTGAGGAGGATGAGGGCGTAGTATTCGGGCGAGGCGGCGTTCTCCTCGTCCAGGAAGCGCGGGGAGATGAGCACGGCGAGGAAGCCGGTCGCCAGGAAGACCCCCTGGAAGAACAGGGTGAGCCCGTCCAGCGAGTACATCTGGTTGAAGGTGTAATGGACGCCCTCCGGATGGGGCAGGCTGGCGAAGATGCCGGCCAGTTGGAAGTAGGCGACCCCCGCCAGCGCCAGGCCGGTCAGGGCGAAGTAGAATGGGGCGGCCCGGTGCAGCCGGCCGCTTCGGACGAACACCAGGCCGATGAGAATGGCGGTGCTCCACACCAGCAGGATGATGGCCGGGGCGATGGTGACCAGATCCCTGAGGGGAAGGATGAACGACTCCATCGGTCGACTCCTACTCCGCCGGCGCAGTCTCGCCGGCGGCCACCGCCGGCGAAGTCGGCGCCGGCGGCACGGCCGGGGTGACGACCTGGGCGGAGATGGTTCGACCGGTCAGCTGCATCCGCTCCACCACCGCCTTGGCCGGTGCGTCCAGGTAGCGCAGCCAGAACGACGGGAAGATGCCGATCCAGACCGCCAGGATGATCAGCGGCACGAAGGTGCACACCTCGCGGAGGTTCAGATCCTTCATCCGGCGGTTTTCCTCCTTCTCGCACTTGCCGAACATCACCCGCTGGAAGAGCCACAGCATGTAGGCGGCGCCCAGCACGATGCCGCTGGCGGCCAGGATCGCCCAGACCCGCAGCTCCGGCACCTGGAACGTGCCCTGGAGGATCATGAACTCGCCGATGAACCCGTTCAGGCCGGGCAGGCCGATGGACGACAGGGTCATGATGAGGAAGATCGTCGCGTAGATCGGCATGTGGTGGCTCAGCCCGCCGTACTCGGCGATGAGCCGGGTGTGGCGCCGTTCGTAGACGATGCCGACGATCATGAACAGCGCGCCCGTGGAGATGCCGTGGTTGATCATCTGGATCACGCCGCCCTGGATGCCGATCTGGGTGGCGGCGAAGACGCCCAGCATGGTGAAGCCCAGGTGGCTCACCGAGGAGTATGCCACGAGCTTCTTCATGTCTTTCTGCATCATCGCCACCAGGGCGCCGTAGATCACGCCGATGATGCAGAGCACCATCAGCCAGGGAGTGAACTCACGGGTGGCCTGCGGGAACAGCGGCATGGAGAAACGGACAAAACCGTAGGTGCCCATCTTCAGGAGGACGCCGGCCAGGATCACCGAGCCGGCGGTGGGCGCCTCGACGTGGGCGTCGGGCAGCCACGTGTGGAAGGGGAACATGGGCACCTTGATGGCGAACGCCAGGAAGAACGCGAGGAAGGCCCAGAACTGGAACGACGGATCCAGGCCCATCTCGAGGAACCGGAAGTAGCTGAAGGTCCGGTTCTCCCAGCCGTAGACGGCGATGTACTTGAAGTAGAGCGCCAGGATCGCCAGCAGCATCACCACCGATCCCAGCAGCGTGTACAGGAAGAACTTGATGGCGGCGTACAGCTTCCGCTCGCCGCCCCACACGCCGATGAGAAAATACATCGGCACGAGCATCACTTCCCAGAAGACGTAGAAGAGGAAGAAATCCGTAGCCATGAACACGCCCAGCATGCCCGTCTGGAGCAGCAGCATGTACGCGTAATATTCCTTCACCCGGACCGTGATGGCGCTCCAGGACGACAGGATCGCCACGAAGCCCAGCAGGGTGGTCAGGAGAACCAGCAGCAGGCTGATGCCGTCGATGCCGAACATGTATCGGGCGCCGATGGAGTGGATCCAGGGGACGTCGATTCCATAGCGCATGCCGTGCTTCATCTGGGCGGTCACCACGGGGCTGTCCCAGTTCAGGATCAGGGGGATGGAGATCAGAAAGCCGAGGAAGCCGGTGATGTTGGCGATCCATTTGATGAGGGTGTCCCGGCCGCGCGGGACGAGCAGGATGACGACCATGCCGATCAGGGGGAGGTAGGTCACCGCGTTCAGGATGGGTATTCCCAGAATCTCCATGAGCCGTCTCCTAGCGGAAGATGTAGAGGCAGGACAGGATCACGATCCCCAGCACGATGGCCAGGGCGTAATTGGGCGCGACACCCGTCTGCAGCCGGCGCAGGACGCCGCTGACGTTCTGGACGATCCACGCCTGCAGGTTCACCAGTCCGTCCACGACGTACTTGTCGAACCACCCGGAGACGGTGGCCGAGCCGCGGGTTGCGGCGGCCGTGCCGTTGACGAAGCCGTCGATGATCGACAGGTCGAACGCGGCCAGCAGGTTGCCCAGCCCCTTGCAGGGCCGGATGATGAGCGCGTCGTACAGCTCGTCGATGTAGAACTTGTGGTACAGCGCCCGCCACAAGCGGCCCCAGGTCATCTCCCGGTCGGGCACCACCCCGCGCTTCTGGTACACCAGATACGCCAGGCCGATGCCGATGGCGGCCACCGCCACCGACCCCATGGCCATGGCGAATTCGAAGCCGTGGGAGAAATGGGGCGCCTCCGGCCGGATGGCGTGGCGGAAGACCGGTGCCAGCCAGTGCTCGAAGGTGTTGGCGCCGAGCCAGGCCGGCAGGCCGATCCAGCCGCCGGCGACCGACAGCACCGCCAGCGCCACGAGGGGCAGGGTCATCACCGCGGGGGATTCGTGCAGGTGGTGTTTGGCCTCGGGGGTGATCCGTTCGGTCGAGAAGAACGTCAGCACCATCAGCCGGGTCATGTAGAACGCGGTCAGGCCCGCCGCGGCCAGCCCGAGGCCGTAGAAGACGTAATGGCCGCTGGCGAACGACCGCCAGAGGATCTCGTCCTTGGAGAAGAATCCCGAGAACGGAAAGATGCCGCAGATGGCCAGGTAGGCCATCATCATCGTGGCGAACGTCACCGGCATGTGCCGCCGCAGGTTGCCCATGCGCTGCATGTCCTGTTCGTGGTGCAGGGCGTGGATGATGCTGCCGGCGCCGAGGAAGAGCAGCGCCTTGAAGAAGGCGTGGGTCATCAGGTGCATGATCCCGGCGGCGAAGGCGGCCA
>JAGOHA010000075.1 GCA_017996395.1 Acidobacteriota bacterium
CCAACGCCCGGACCCGCAAGGGCCCGCGGCGGAAGAAGAAGTAATCGCAGGGACGACAGGAGTGAGACATGGCGAAGGAAACGAAAGCCCCCACCGGCAAGAAGACGCTCCGGAAGAAGGTGAAGAAGGTCGTCGCCCAGGGCGTGGCGCACGTCAATTCCACGTTCAACAACACCATCGTGACGCTGACGGACCCCGTGGGCAACACTGTCGCGTGCGCGAGCGGCGGATCCATCGGGTTCAAGGGCTCGCGCAAGGGCACGCCGTTTGCGGCCCAGCAGGCGGCGGAAGCCGCGGCCAAGCTGGCGTACGACAACGGCATGCGGGAAGTCGACGTGGAAGTGAAAGGACCCGGCCCCGGCCGTGAGTCGGCCATCCGGGCCCTGAGCATCGCCGGCCTGCGGATCCGCACCATCCGCGACGTGACGCCCATCCCCCATAACGGATGCCGGCCCAAGAAGCGCCGGAGAGTCTAACTTACTTTGTGAAGGAGATCAGCCGTGGCCAGATATAAAGAATCCGTATGCAGGCTGTGCCGCCGTGAGGGCACCAAGCTTTTCCTGAAAGGTGACCGCTGCTTCAAGGACACCTGCGCCGTCGCGCGCCGCCCCTATCCGCCCGGCGAGCACGGCCGGACCCGCAAGCAGAAGATCGTGGGCTACGGCCTGCAGCTTCGCGAGAAGCAGAAGGTGAAACGGATCTACGGCGTGCTGGAGGCCCAGTTCCGCCGCTATTTCCAGGAAGCCGAACGGCAGAAGGGGGTCACCGGCGAGGTGCTGCTCACCCTGCTGGAGCGGCGGCTCGATAACGTGGTCTACCGGTGCGGCTTCGCCGCGTCGCGGGCCCAGGGGCGGCAGTTCGTGCGCCACGGCCTCGTCCAGGTCAACGGCAAGCGCGTGAGCATCCCCTCCTTCCAGGTCAAGAAAGATGACGTCATCGGTGTGGCGGAGGGCTTTCGCAAAAACGCCTTCCTGTTCAACAATCTCGAGGCGGCCTTGAGCCGGGGCGTGCCGTCCTGGCTGTCCGTGGACAAGGACAACGTCCAGGTCCGGGTGCTGGAACTGCCCAAGCGGGAAAACGTCGACCTGGAGATCAACGAGCAGCTCATCGTCGAGCTGTACTCCAAATAAGCGGGAGGGCCTGATTCATGACGATACCGAAACTGCAAAAGCCGAAACGGCTGATGCACGAAGCCGAGTCCGCTACGGCGACGTACACCAAGTTCCATGCCCAGCCGTTCGAGCGGGGCTTCGGCACCACCATCGGCCACTCCCTGCGGCGGATCCTGATGTCCTCCATCCCGGGCGCGGCCATCACCGCCGTCAAGATCGACGGCGTGCTGCATGAGTTTTCCTCGATGCGGGGGGTCCTGGAGGACGTCACCGACATCATCCTGAACCTGAAGCAGATCCCCATCCAGATGCACACCCAGAATGTGAAGACGGTCTACATCGACGTGGAGGGGCCGGCCACGGTCAGGTCCGCCGACATCAAGACCGATCCCGAGGTGGTCATCCTGGACCCCGACGTCCACATCGCCACGCTGGGCGAGGGGGGCCGCCTCAAGATCGAGCTGCGTGTCAAGATGGGACGCGGCTACCTGCCGGCGGAGGCCAACTTCGAAGAGGAGCTGGAAATCGGCTACATCCCCCTCGACTCGGTCCACTCCCCGATCAAGAAGGTGAACTACCAGGTGGAGGCTGCCCGCCTCGGGCAGGCGACCGACTACGACAAGCTGGTCCTGGAAGTGTGGACCAACGGGGCCGTCACGCCGGCCGACGCCGTCGGCCAGGCCGCCAAGATTCTGAAGGACCAGTTGATGCTCTTCATCAACTTCGAGGAGGAGCCGGAGGAAACCGAAGTCGAGGTCACCGAGGAAGAGAACGTCCTCAACGAGTACCTGCAGAAGTCGGTCGAGGAGCTGGAGCTCTCCGTGCGGGCGCAGAATTGCCTGCGCAACGCCGAGATCAAGTCGATCTCCGACCTGGTCCAGAAGACGGAAGCCGAGATGCTCAAGACGAAGAACTTCGGCCGGAAGTCGCTCAACGAGATCAAGGAAGTGCTCACCGAGATGGGTCTCGCCCTCGGTATGGCCCTGGACAAGAACGGACGGATCGTCCGGAAACCCATGGATAAATGACGGAGTGAAGGAGCTGCACCATGCGTCACCGTAAAGAAGGCCGCAAATTGGGACGGACCACGTCGCACCGCCGGGCCCTCCTGCGCAACCTGGCCACGGACTTTTTCCAGCGGGAGCGGATCATCACCACCCTGCCCAAGGCCAAGGAACTGCGCCCGGTAGTGGAGAAGCTGATCACCGACGGGAAGCGGGGCACGCTGCATGACCGGCGGAAGATCCTGGCCTACATCCAGACGAAGGAAGTCGCCCACAAGCTCTTCGAGGAAATCGCCCCGCGGTTTGCGGACCGCAACGGCGGCTACACCCGCATCATCAAGCTGGGGTACCGTACCGGCGACAAGGCCGAGATCGCCCTGATCGAACTGCTGGGCAGCGAGTTCGCCGCGGCCGAGAAGAAACCCGCCAAGGGAAAGGGCCGGGCCAAGAAGGCCGCCGAGCCCGCCGAGGCGAAGGACACCAAGAACGCCAAGGCCAAGGAACCGAAGGAAGCCAAGCCCCGGGCGCCCCGCGCCCGCAAGCCGAAGGCGGAGGAAACGCCCGAATCCTGATCCCCCGCCCGCCTGACGATCGCCATCCCAAAGCCAAGGTGAGCCTTGGCTTTTTTATTTGGAGATTGTAAGATAGGTGGCGGCGGTCGGTGCGAGGTGACGCGATGAAAATCAAACCGTTCGACGATTTCGAGGATCTGTTCCACCTCCAGAACCGGATGCAGCGGCTGATCCGGGAGAAGCGCAACTGTTTCCCGGCCGACGCGATGGTCTGGACGCCCTTGAGCGACATCTTCGAGACCGAGAACCGGTTCGTCATTCTGCTCGAAATCCCCGGCGTCCGGCGGGATGAGATCGATCTGGTCGTGGAAGCGGACGCCATCAAGGTCAAGGGATTCAAGAAGCCGTATCCGGACGCCGCCCAGGAGCATTTCCACCAACTGGGCCGGGAGTTCGGCGAGTGCTACCGGGTGTTCCGGTTCGAGACCCCCATCCGGCCCGACAGCGTCACCGCCAGCATCCGCGATGGCGTGCTTACCATCGAGGTGGGCAAGCAGCAGACACGGAAGGCCGTTCCGGTGGACGGCGACTGATACCATTTCGGCATAAGAGGGAGCGGTCATGGGTCACAGAATGTGGATCGCGGCGTGGGCCATCCTCCTGGCGGGTCTGGCCGTCGGCCAGACCGGCTCCGCCGGCCCGGCCGGCCGGACGCTGCTGGAGGAGGGCCGCCTGATCATCTACTTCCGGAACTCCGAAGTCGGATTTGAAAAGTACGTCTTGGCACGCCAGCCGGACGGCCGGATCGTGATGGAGACCGAGAGCGAGCTCTTGCTCCCGCGGGGCGCCGGCAACACCTTCTTCGCCTACCAGACGAAGGAGATCATGGACGACAAGTTCAACCCCATCGAGTACACCGACAATTTCACGGTCAACGACCGGCCGAGCAACGTGTACGTCACCTTCTCCGGTGGCAAGGCCCAGGACAGCGCCATCATGGGCGGGCAGGCGCTGAGCCGGACGGCCAAGGTGAGCGACAACTTCCGGATCCTCGAGGAGGCGGTCTTCAGCCAGTACGCGCTCATCCTCCGCAAGTACGGCCATTCCCGGGAGCCGAACGTGCCCATCCGCCTATATATCCCCAAGATCGCCCAGGAACTCGGCGGCAAGATCAGCTTTTCCGGCGAGCAGAAGGTGACCACCCCGCTCGGCGAGATGACTCTGCGCCGGTTCTTCATCGACGTGGGCGGATTCCAGGGCGTGGCCGTCGGCGTCAACGAGCGCAACCAGCTGATGGAGATGACCATCACGCGGCAGGAGCTCACCCTCGTCCGCGACCTCGCCTACGACATGAAACAGGCGCTGCCGGCCGCCCCCGCCCAGTGACGCGCCGCCGGCCGGGCTCCCCATGAAGTACATTCAGGAATTCCGCGGCCGGGACGACGCCCGCCGGCTCGCGGAGGCGATTCGCGGTCTGCCGCTGGGGCGCCGGATCACCCTCATGGAGGTGTGCGGCTCCCACACCATGGCGATTCACCGCTTCGGGATCCGCGACCTGCTGCCCGAGACGGTGAACCTGATCTCCGGCCCGGGGTGCCCGGTTTGCGTGACCGAGATGGCCTACATCGACCGGGCCGTCGCCATCGGCCGGCTCCCGGGAGTGATGCTGACCACCTTCGGCGACATGATGAAGGTGCCCGGCGCGCGCACCACCCTCAGCCACGAGCGGGCAGCCGGGCGGGACGTCCGGGTTGTCTACTCGACCCTCGACGCGCTCGAGGTGGCCCGCCGCCGGCCCGACCGCCAGGTGGTCTTCCTGGGCGTGGGCTTCGAGACCACTGCCCCCACCGTCGCGGCGGCGGTGCAGCAGGCCCGGCGGGAGCGGCTGGACAACTTCTCCGTGCTCGTGGCCCACAAACTCATCCCGCCGGCGATGGACGTGCTGGCCCGCGACCCGGCGGTCGGGGTCCACGGCTACCTGTGCCCCGCCCACGTGAGCGCCGTCATCGGCGCGCGGGCCTACGAGTTCCTGCCGCAGCGCTACGGCGTCGCCTGCGCGGTGGTGGGCTTCGAGCCGCTGGACATCCTGCAGGGCGTTCGGCTGCTGGCGGAACAGATCATCCGCGGCGCGCCGACGGTGGACAACGAGTACGCTCGCGTGGTCCGGCCCGAGGGGAACCTGGCTGCCCAGCGCCTGCTGGCGGAGACCTTCCAGCCGTGCGACGACCGCTGGCGGGGGATCGGCCTCCTGCCGGGGAGCGGCCTGGAGCTGCGGGAAGAGTTCCGGGAGTTCGACGCCGCCGCGCGCTTTCCGGTCCCCTTGGAGCCGGCTGCGGAGCCGGCCGGCTGCCGGTGCGGCGACATCCTCAAGGGCATCTGCCAGCCGCCGGATTGCGCGTTGTTCGGAACCGCGTGCGGGCCGGAGTCGCCCGTCGGGGCGTGCATGGTGTCGTCGGAAGGCACCTGCGCCGCCTGGTACAAGTATCGGCGGGACTGAACGCCGCCGACCGTCGGGCGGGCGCGGCGGACGATGAATTTTGTTGTGGACGCCGGCCGAACCATCTATAATAAAAGCCCGTAGTCAAGGATGCTGCATCGTGGAACCAGTCCGGGCCGCAATCAATCGTGATCATCAGTCAGCTTAGGGAGGCATAATGAGCAAACAGTTTGTTTGGTTTTTCATGCTCCTATTGACCGTCGTTTTTCTACTCCTGTCCGCGGGCTGCGGCACGCAGCCGGAGCCGACGCCGGAACCGACGCCGGCGGAACCCGCCGAGCCGGTGATCGACTACAACGAGATGGTGTTCGTGCCGGCCGGCAAGTGCATCATCGGCGGCCCCTTCGAGGACGCGGTCACCAAGGCCAGTTCGCCGCCGCACGAGGTGAATCTCAAGGCGTTCTGGCTCGACAAGTACGAGGTGACCTACGAGCAGTTCCTCCAGTTCGTGGCCGAGTCCGGCTACGCCACCAAGGGCAACTGGCGCGTCTGCGACCCGAACAAGCCGCTGCACCCCATCTACAACGTCATCTACTCCGACGCCGAGGCGTACGCCAAGTGGGCCAAGAAGCGCCTGCCCTCCCAGGAGGAGTGGGAGAAGGCCGCGCTGTGGGACGAGAAGACCCAGAAGCCGCGCAAATTCCCCTGGGGCGACGAATGGGTTGACAGCGCCGCCAACAGCGGCAGCCGCGTACTGATGAACATCGGCGAGAGCAAGGGCGACGTGAGCTTCTACGGCGCCCACGACATGCTGGGCAACATCTTCGAATGGACCTCCAGTTACTACGATCCGTATCCCGGCACCAAGGCCAAGGATCGGAACTTCGGCATCAAGCTGATGGTGGTCAAGGGCGCGTCGCTGTACATCGACGGGACGAAGTACCCGCTGGCGGCCCGCGCCGCCTTCCCCAACAACTACCAACTGGGCGTGGGCTTCCGCTGCGCCAAGGACGCCACCCCCGAGGACGAGGCCAAGTACAAGGACCTGTACAAGTAAACCGAGTCGATTCCATCGGAAACTTTAAACCGGGCCCGCGCCCGGTTTTTTTTGTTGGTGAACAGTGAATAGTGAGGAGATAGGAGATAGGAGTTTAGAGTTAAGAGCTTCTTTTCGTGCTCGTAATTCGTAATCGTAAGTCGTAATCGTGATCGTAATCGTGATCGGACCTGGGACCTAGGTTCTGGGTCTTGGGGTCCATCTCCCAGGTGCCAGCACCCAGCACCCAGGTCCTTCTCCCCGTCTTTCCATTGACAAAAACAGTCTTCTTCGCGCCTTCGCGCCTTGGCGTGCCCCTCTCCCCTGGTCCCTCTCCCCAGGTCCCATCACCCAGGTCCAAGGTCCCGCCTCCCGTCTCCCGATTCACCGTATGAAATGCCCAATGACAAATGTCAGATGATCAATGAAACCGTGAAAGTCGGCAAGAAGTGGCGGGATTTCGATCGGTCCTCGCCGCGACGAAACTCGGCGCAGTGGGCGAATCGATCAATCGTGCCGAGAGATCGGGCCGCGCCCGGCGGGCGCGGCCTACTGTTCGCCGCTGAGTAGCGCCCGTCCGCCGGACGGGCGCGGTGACAATCGGCACGGTATGGGGGATTCCGATCCGTTCTCGCCGCGACTCGAACCAGAGGGTGAATGGCTCGACCATGCCTGGGGAGCGGGCAGCGTCCGGCGGCCGCGGCCTACGGGCCGCAATCGGTGTCCCGCCGCTCCATGACCGCGGCGAAGAAGCCCTCGCCTTCGGTGGCGACGGGGAAGGTTCGGAAATACCCGTCCCGGGTGATGAACTGCGTTTCGGCGGCGTCGGGAGGCAGCGGGCGGAAGGCTCCGGCGGCGTGCCCCAGGAACTCGTCCACCACCGCCTCGTTCTCCTCCGGCTCGGCGGAGCAGGTGGCGTAGACCAGGATGCCGCCGGGGGCCACCAGGCCGGCCGCCGCCGCCAGGATGGGGCGCTGCAGGCGGCTGAGGCGGAGGATGTCTTCCTCTTTGAGTTTCCAGCGCAGGTCGGGGTTGCGCTGGAGCGTGCCAGTGCCGGAGCAGGGAGCGTCCACGAGCACCAGGTCGAAGCCGGCGGCCGGCAGCGGCGGGGCGGCGGCGTCGCCGACCACGACGGCGATCCGGTCCAGGCCCAGCGCGGCGGCGCGGCGGGCCAGCACCGCCAACCGGGCGGGGTGGCTGTCCATGGCCGCCACGTGCGCGTCCGGAAAGCGCAAGGAGAGGGCGAAGCTCTTGCCGCCCGGCGCCGCGCAGAGGTCGGCCACAGCCCGGTAGGGCCGCTCCGGCACGAGCCGGCTGATGGCGAACGACCACAGGTCCTGCGGATAGCACAACCCCGCGTCCAGCTCGCCATCGATGTCGCGCAGGGAGCCGTCCACGGCGAGCACCGGCCAATCCGGCCGGGCCGGCCGGACGGCGACGCCCCGGGCCGCCCAGGCGGCGGCCAGCGCCGCGGCGTCGGTGCGCCGCGTATTGGTCACCAGGTAGTGCGCCGGCGGGCGGTTGGCCCGCCGCAGCCAGGCCTCGATCGCCTCGCGAGGATGCCGTTCCAGCCAGCGCTCCACCAGAAATTGTGGGTGCGACGTGAGCAGGGCCAGTCCGGTTGGCGTGGCGGGATCGACGTCCAGGACCGCTTCCGGCCGGCCCTGGCGGGCCGCGGCGCGCAGCACCCCGTTGGCGAACCCGCCCATGCCCCGGTACGGCGAGCGGCGGATCTCGCTGACGGCCTCGTCGACCGCGGCGTAGTCGGGCACCCGCTCGAGGTAGAACAGCTGGTACAGGGCAGTGCGGAGGAGGTTGCGCACCAGGGGCGGCTGGAAGCGCGGCGGCCGGCGGCAGAGCCGCTCCAGGACGGCGTCCACGAGAGCGAGGTGGCGCAGGGTGCCGAGCAGCAGCTCGAAGCAGAGCCGGCGGTCGGCGTTGTCCAGGCCCTGGTAGGCGGGCTCGTCGGCCAGCCCCTCGGGCGTGCAGCTGCGGCGGGCCAGCACCCGGCCCAGGTGCTCGGCGGCCAGCCGCCGCGGCGACGGGTGGGGCGCGCGGCTAGGCAAACGCATCCCCCTCGGCGATCCGGGCGCCCCGGGCGAACGCCTCGCCGTCCACGGCGGCGCGGCCAGGCAGCTGCAACTCAAGCAGATGCAGCCAGCCGCCGTCACCGGCCTGAACCGCCAGGCGCCGGCCGGCGAGCCGGAGCCGGCCCGGCTGAACCGTCTGCGAACCGTGGGCGGGGGCCTCCGCCGGTTCGGCGAGCCGGATTTTGCAGGTCCGGCCGCGGAAGGTGGTCTGGGCCACCGGCCACGGATTCAGGCCGCGGATCCGGTTGAGCACCTCGCCGGCGGGCCGGGTCCAATCGAGCGGGGCCATGGCCCGGTCCAGGGTGGGGGCGTACGACGCCTCACGCTCGTCCTGCGGCGTGTAGGTGGCCC
This sequence comes from Acidobacteriota bacterium, assembly GCA_017996395.1. Classification (GTDB taxonomy): domain Bacteria; phylum Acidobacteriota; class JAAYUB01; order JAAYUB01; family JAAYUB01; genus JAAYUB01. The sequence goes on from JAGOHA010000075.1 coordinate 8,543, forward strand.
GGCCGGCCCGGATCAGATCCAGCGCCTCCAGCAGGCAGCGGGCGCCCAGCTCCTTGAGCCGGTCGTGGAGGGTAGCGGCAGTGTCGTCGGGCCGGATGGGCTCCGGCTGCTGCACCAGGACGTCGCCGGCGTCGAGCCGGCGGACGATCCGCATGATGGAAATGCCCGTGCGGGTCTCTCCCTGCAGGATCGCCCACGCGATGGGCGCGGCGCCGCGGTAGCGGGGCAGCAGCGAGGCATGGACGTTCAGGGGCGCGATCCGCGGCACGGCGAGGATCCGCTGGGGGAGAATCTGGCCGTAGGCGGCCACCACCAGCAGATCGGGCCGCAGGGCGGCCAGCTCCGCATGCGCCTCCGCGCCCTTCATGGACGCGAACTGGAACACCGGCAGCCCCTGCGCCGCCGCGAACTGCTTCACCGGCGAAGGAGTCACCTTGAGGCCGCGGCCCGCCGGCCGGTCGGGCTGGGTGATCACCGCGGCCACCGCCTCGCCGGCGTCGACGAGCGCGGCCAGCGAGGCGACCGAAAATTCACTGGAACCCATGAACACGATGCGCATGCGGCCTCCGCCTCGGTAGGGCTGAGCTATTATCCCAGATTTTCGCCGGTGTGCGTAAGGGATTCAGAGGGCCAGCTTGGTGTCGGGGAGGGAAACGGTGCCGAAATGCTTCTTGAGGCGCTGCCGGGCCAGCCGGCGGCGGAACGACATGATCCGGTCGACGAACAGCACGCCGTCGAGGTGGTCGATCTCGTGGAGAAAGCAGCGGGCCAGCAGGTCCTGGGCGTCCACCTCGTAGGTGTTCCCCTGCAGGTCCTGGCCGCGGATGCGGGCCCAGCGCGGGCGGACCACCGATTCCGTGAAATCGGGCACGCTCAGGCACCCCTCCTCGCAGCGATCGGTTTCGGTGGCCGTCTCGATCACTTCCGGGTTGGCCATCACGTAGAGGCGGTCCTTGAAATCGCCGTGGGAGACATCCACGACGATGAACCGCAGGCTCACCCCCACCTGCGGGGCCGCCAGGCCGATGCCGGGTGCGTGGTACATGGTCTCGGCCATGTCCGCCGCCAGACGGGCCAACGCGTCATCGAACATGGTGACGGGAGCGGCTTTGCGCCGAAGCACCGGATCTCCGTACACCTTGATTGGCAAAATCATCGAAACTCTCCCACATACTCTCGCCTGGTGAGATGCACCAGGCGATGAATATGATACAAAAAGGAGCAGATGTCCGCCACAGGAATCTGTTCGGGTACTGTGTCCCGGTGGTAATTATGATTATATATATATCCGCTGATTATGGATATTTTCTAAACTCTTTTATTGGAGCTATTTGTGTTTGTTGTTAAAAGAAATTGTGTGAAAATATGGTATTTCATGCAGAATTTTGTTGATAAATGTGATTAATCGCATTAAAATCAGTTTTGTATTCATATCAGAAATTGTTTTAACAGGAGGTTCCGAACGTGAGCAAGTACGAACCGATCGAGAAGTATTTAGCCGCGCTGAAAGAGAGCGCCATCACCCTGACCTACGACCAGATGGAAGAACTGGCCACGTTCAAGCTGCCGGATTCCGCCTACAAGCACCGGGCCTGGTGGTCCAACGGCAAGAAAGGCGGCTCCAAGTTCTGGCTGCGCGTGAACTGGCTCGTGGACGCAGTCAAACTGGGCGAGTCGGTGTCCTTCCATCGCGGTGAGGACAAGCCGAAGCCGCGCAAGAAGGCCAAAGAGGCCGTGGAGGTGGGCGACCTGTTTGAGATCATGATGTCGCTGGATGTCGCCGACATTCCGGGGATCATCAAGGACCTGCAGGCCCTGATGGTGGAGGGACTCATCACCGCGGACGAATTCGAAGAGAAGAAGAATCGGCTGCTGGCCCTGCTCTAAAAAGACCGGCGGCTGCCGAACCGAGTACTGCGACTGCGACAGGATTGGGGCCGGCCCATGGGGCCGGTCCCTTTTTTCTTTTCATTCGGCCGCGCCCTTTGATAACATGGCCATTTATTTCTCCGTCGGGTGGGGCATCCCATGTTCGAACCGGAATTGAAGCGCCTCCATGAAGCCGCGCGGCAGGCCGGCCGGATCCTGATCACGGCCACCGAACGGGAGGACGGCGACTCCGTCGCGGCCGAGCTGGCCGTCAAGTACATGCTGGAGCAAGCATTCCCCGGCAGCGGCAAGGTCATCCACGTCGTCAACGAGCGCCCCTGTCCGGCCCGTTTCCTGTTCCTGCACGGCGCGCCGGAGATCATTCCGGTGGACCAGGCCGAGGCGGCCGGGGCGCGCTACGACCTGGGGATCGTGGTCGACTGCGGTGCCGACCGCTCGGGGCGGGTCCGGCCGCTGTTCATGGCGTGCCCGGTGCGGGTGAAGATCGACCACCACTCCTTCGGCAACGCCGGCACCTACGACATCGAGATCTGCAGCAGCCAGGTCGCCTCCACCACGGAGGTGCTGTTCGCCTTCGTCGACGATCCCACGTGGCGGATCCCCCTGGACGCCCGGCTCGCCAACCTCATCTACGTGGGCATCCTGTGCGACACCGGCGCCTTCCAGTACGATCTGACCCGGCCGTCGTCCCATCGGGTGGCGGCCCGGCTGCTGGAGACCGGCTTCAATTTCCCCGACACCGCCGAGCGGGTGCACCTGGTGCGCAGTTTTACGATGAAGAAGCTGCTGGGCCTGGTGCTGAACCGGATGGAGCGCGACCCGCACGGGCGCTACATCTGGTCGGTGATGGATCAGGAGATGATCCGCCGCTCGGGCGCCACCACCGACGACACCGGCGACATCATCGACGAGATCTGCTTCATCAACGGCGTCGAGGTGAGCCTGCTCTTCGTGGAGCAGCCGGGCGGCAACATCCGCATCTCGTTCCGCTCGCGGGGCGCCGTGAACGTGGGCGAGTTCGCCCGCAGCCTGACGCCGCTCGGGGGCGGACATCCCCGCGCCTCCGGCTGCATGCTGACGGGCTCCATGGACGCGGTGATCGCCGAAGTCCGGGCCCGGCTGGACGAGCTGCTCGGGCGGCCGGGGCTTATCGGCTGACCGGGACCGCGGGCGGAGCGGTGCATCCGGGTGCGGGCCGCATCATCGAACCCGATACAGGAGGTCCGGCATGGCGCAACGGCTGGCGGGCAAGCGGGCCATCGTCACCGGGGGCAGCAGCGGGATCGGCCGGGAGATCTGCCGGCAGTTCGTCGCGGAGGGAGCGGCCGTCGAAATCATCGGGCGCGACCGCGCCCGCCTCGAGGAGACCCGGGCCGGCTGCGCGGACCCGGGCCGGGTGCGGATCCACCGCGTGGACCTGGAGGACCTCGACGCGGTGCAGGCGTGGGTGCGCGGGCGGACCGACGCCGGCGACGCGGTCCATGTCCTGGTGAACAGCGCCGGCTTTTACCGGGACGCCCGCTCGGACGACGACCCCCGGGGGGATTACACGCGGGTCATGCGGGTGAACCTCGAGGCGGTGTTCATTCTCACCCAGGGTTTGATCCCGCTGCTGACGGCTGCCGGCGGCGGGTCGATCGTCAACATCGCCTCGACCCTCGGCTACATGCCCGTGCCGGGCTGCAGCGCGTACTCGGCGGCGAAGGCGGGAGTGCTGATGTTCACCCGGAGCGTGGCGCTGGAATATGCCGGACGCGGCATCCGCTGCAACGCCATCTCGCCGGGGGTGGTGCGCACGCCCATCTTCGAGGCGATCATGTCGCCCGACGAGATCCGCGCGCACCTGGCGCGGATGGCGCCCGCCCATCCCCTGGGCCGCGTGGGCGAGCCGGCGGACATCGCCCGCGCCGCCGTGTTCCTGGCTTCCGACGAGGCGGCCTGGATCACGGGGGTGAACCTGCCGGTGGACGGCGGGATATCGCTCACGTGACCCGCGGCCGCGGAACCGCCGCGCCGGGCAAGGAGAACGAGATGATCCTCATCACCAAGACCGTGACCTTCTGCGCCGCCCACCGCTACTGGCAGCCGGCGTGGGACGAGGCGAAAAATCGGGCCGTGTTCGGACCGTGCGCCAATCCGCACGGCCACGGGCACAACTACCGCCTGGAGCTGTCGCTGGCAGGAGAGCCGGACCCTGAGACCGGCATGATCATCGACCTGAAGGACGTCAAGGCCGTCCTGGAACAGACGGTGCTGGACCGTCTGGACCACCGGTTTCTCAACCAGGACATCCCCCATTTCCAGACCGTTATCCCCACCACCGAGAATCTGGTGCTGTACATCCGCGACCTCCTGCAGCCGGCCTTCCGGGGCGCGCGGGTCCACCGCATCCGGCTGTGGGAGAGCGACGATCTGTGCGTGGAATGGACCGCGGAGGAGTCATGCTCCGCCTGATCCGGCGCTACACCTTCTCGGCGGGCCACCGCCTGAGCCGGGCCCAGTGGGATCCGGAGCGGAACCGCCGCGTCTACGGCCGCTGCGCCAATCCGCACGGCCACGGCCACAACTACACGCTCTGGGTGGCGGTCTCCGGCAAGGTGGACCCGGCCAGCGGGATGATCGCGAATCTGGCCGAGCTGGACCGGGTGGTGCGCCGCCAGGTCGTGGACCGGCTGGATCACCGCTTCATCAACGACGAGATCCCCGACTTCCGCGACCGGGTGCCCACGTCCGAAAACCTGTGCCGGTGGATCTGGTCGGCCCTGCAGCCGGCGGTGCCGGGACGGCTCGCGACGATCACCCTTCAGGAGACCGACACCAACGGCTTCGAGTATTCCGGACCGTGAACGGCGCCCGAGGCCGGACCCGACCCCCCCCCCGCCCCCGCCGCGACGCTCAGCCGGTCAGCACCCGTTTGATGCGGGAGGCGCACCGATACCCCCAGCGCAGGGGCGGGTAGGCGGCGCGGATCCACCAAGCCCGGGGGCGGAAGCGAAGCCAGCCGGCGCGCACCCGTTCGATGCGGCCCAGAATGGCGTCTGCCGGAACGGGTCCCTCCACGTCGTGCCGGTTGTCCCCCTGGACGTAGAACAGCCGCCCCCGCTCGGGGTCATCGACGCGGCGCACCAGCCGGTGCGCCACGAGGCGCGTGCCGTCATGAAAGAGCAGCACGTCGCCGGGCCGCAGCTCCTCCGCCGGAACCGGCTGGACCTCCAGGTCGGCGCCGGGGAAGATGAGCGGCTTCATGCTGGAGCCGGCGGCGCGGCAGCGCACCGGGCGGCCGGCGCGCAGTTCCAGCTCGGCCACCTGCTCAGCCGGTGGTATCGGTGGGGGCATGGTCCGCGTCCGCCGCTTCGGTCGATTCCGCGTCCGGCCCGGTGGCAGCGGCCGCCTCGGCTTCCTCGGCCTTGGCCCGGGCGTTCTGCAGGACGCGTGTGAACGGCACGTTCTTCCGCTCGCGGATGGTGTCGGCGATCCGCTCGTACATCCGCTGCATGTCTTGCAGCTCGGCGATGGCTTCGGGATCCTTCGTCTTGTGGAAACCCACCGCGTCGATCGCGCCGTTCACCCGTTCGTCGTCGTCAGGCATGGCATCCTCCGGGTTCGAGTCGGGCAGTCGGGCGGGCCGCCGCCGGCCGGCCGGCGGCGACCAACTGGCCGCACGCCGCCTGGATGTCGCGGCCCCGCGACTTGCGGATCATGGCGGCGAACCGGGCATCGATGAGCACCTGCTTGAAGGCGAGGACCGCCGCTTCAGCCGGCGCGGCGAAGGGAAGGCCGGAGACTTCGTTGTACGGGATCAGGTTGATCTTGCAGCGGAGGGGCTTGAGCAGGCGCGCCAGCCGTCGGGCGTCCGCCGGCGTGTCGTTCACGCCGCGGATCAGGACGTATTCGAAGGTGATGCGCTCGCCCGGCGCCAGGGGGAAGTCGCGGCAGGCGCCGAGGAGCTCCGCCAGCGGATGGCGGCGGTTTACCGGCATCAGCCGGTCGCGGACCTCGTCGGTGGCGGCGTTGAGGGAGATCGCCAGCTTCGGGCGGACCGGCTCGGCGGCCAGACGGCGAATGCCGTCCACCAGGCCGGACGTGGACAGGGTGACGCCGCGCCTCGACAGGGCGATGCCGGCCGGATCGATGAACAGCCGGAAGGCGTCCATCACCGCGTCGTAGTTGAGCAGCGGCTCGCCCATGCCCATGAACACGATGTTGGCCGGCCGGCCCTGGAGGCCGAGGTCGGCGGCGATCCGGAAGTACTGACCCAGGATCTCGCCGGCGGCGAGGTTGCGGCGGGCGGTCATGCCGGCGGTGGCGCAGAAGGTGCACCCCATGGGGCAGCCCACCTGGGTGGACAGGCACAGCGTCACGCGGTCCGGTTCGGGGATGTGGACCGACTCGACCTCGCAACCGTCGGCCAGCCGGAACAGATACTTGTGGCAGCCGTCGGCGGACACGGCCCGGGCGGCCGTCTCGGGCAGGCTGATCCGGCAGCACGCGGCCAGCTCCTGGCGGAGCGACTTGGCCAGGTTGGTCATGGCGTCCAGCTCCGTGCACTGGCGCCGGTAGAGCTGGTGGTAGAGCTGCCGCGCCCGGAACGCCGGCTGGTTCCAGCGCGCCAGCACCGCCGTCAGCTCCGCCAGGGACATACCCAACAGGTTCTCCCGTTCCATGGTCCGGTACTATAGCACCGGGGTGGGGAAAAATCAAAAACGGTCCGGGCGGCCGGAGGCCGGTCCGCCGGCAGCGGCGAAGTCGAAGGGGTCAGTGGATCATCACCCGGAGCCCACCCAGGAAGGTGACGCCGGGCATGGGGTAGCCGGGCCGATAGTCATAGTCGGTGTCGGTCAGATTTTCCACGGCTCCGAACAGCGTGATCCGCTCCCGCCAGCTCTCGGGGGTGACATGGAGGTCGAGCCGGGCGTTGACGAGGGTGAAGCCGTCCATGGCGACGCGGGCGCCGGGATAGCGCGGATTGGCGGCGAAGCGGCGGCCGATGTACTGGGCGTCCACCGCGACGTCGAGCCGGCGGAGCGGCTTCCAGTTCCAGCCGGCGACGAACGTGTGGCGCGGCGCGTAGGGCGTGTCGTGGGGCTGGGCGTCCAGGAACGTGTAGGCCGCGAACAGGTGATGCGCTTCGGCCGGCCAGACCGTGACCGAGGTCTCCAGGCCGTTGAGCTCGTACTCGGCGATGTTCTCGTATTGCGGCGGCGGGGCGGTGAAGCGGAGGGCGTCGCGGCCGCGGTCGTGGAAGCAGGTGGCATCGAGGCGGAGCCACGTGTTGACCACCCGGGACACGCCCGCCTCCAGGTGGACCACCCGTTCCGGCTCCAGCTCGCGCCAGGCGTCGCCCCGGCCCCACTGGTCGTACGACACGGCCGCGTACACGCCGGGCAGGTTGAAGCCCCGCGAGAGGGAGACGTGCGCCGTGGTGCCGCCGCGGATCAGGCTGACACCGGCCTGGGGGGCCAGGAACGTGCCGAACGGGTCGCTGACGTTGACGCGCAGTCCGGCGACCGGAGCGATCTTCGTGCTGTCGCCGAACTCGGCGCTCGCCAGCGCATAGGGGGCGGCGTTGCGAAACCGCTCGCCCCGGGTGGGGCCCGCCACACCGCCGATGACGCTGGTGAAGTCGCCGCCGTAGTCGTCCCAGTCGAAGCCGGCCGTCAGCGCCACCCGGTCGCTGCCGCGCCACGTCTGGCGGGCGCGGAAGCCCCAGTTGTGATAGTCGGTGTCGCTGTCCTCGCTCTGCTGCCGGCCGGTGTTCCACTGCTGCCAGTTGATCATGCCGTTGTCGCTGTAGAAGCGGCAGTACCCGTCCCATTGGGTCAGCGTGTTCTCCAGCGTGACCACCGTGAGCCAGTCGTCGGTGTTGAACTGGGCGCGGGGCGGCGGCGGCAGGTCGGCGATGCCCGGGTCGCGGGCGTAGTTGTTCGTATGGGTCACCGCCAGGTCCAGCCGCCAGCCCGGGGCGACGGCGTAGCCCAGGCGGCCGAAGTAGTGCTGCAGCTCGCCATCGGCCCGGGGCCGGTGCCCGTCGGAGTGCTTGTATCCCAGCGAGACGTAGGTATCGAACCGGCCCTGCCGGTAGCCGCCGTTCAGGGCCGTGAGCAGCGTGCCGTAGGAGCCGCCGGCCGCGGAGAGTTCCAGCTCGTGCCCGTCCTGGAGCATGCGCCGGGTGCGGATGTCCACCGCGCCGAAGCTCGAGTTGCCGTACAGGACGGGGGACGCGCCCTTGACCACGTCGATCTGCGCCATGGTGTCAACGGCCAGCACGTCCATGAGCGGGTGGGCCCAGACGCCGGACGCGCGGGGGACGCCGTCAACGAGAAACTGGATCTCGGCGCCAGGGCGGCCCGAGCCCAGGCCGCGGATGAACAGGGTGCCGCCCTCGCCGCCGCCGTAGCTACCCACCAGGTTGTAGCGGGAGATGAGGATGCCGGGCACGCGGCGCACGCCGGTGAGGACGTCGTGGGCCATCAGGTCGTCCAGC
>JAGOHA010000205.1 GCA_017996395.1 Acidobacteriota bacterium
CGGCTACGGCATGCCCTCCTTCACCCTGCTCGGCGAGAAGGTGATCCGCTTCCCGTTCATCCTCCATTCCTCCTACCCCCACGAGCTGCTCCACAATTACTGGGGCAACGGCGTCTACGTGGACATGACCGCGGGCAACTGGTGCGAGGGCCTCACCGCCTACCTGGCCGACCATCTCATCGCCGAGCAGCGCGGCCAGGGCGAGGAGTACCGTCGGGCCACGCTGCAGAAATACGCCGACTACGTGAACGCGAAGAACGATATCCCCCTCACCGCCTTCCGCAGCCGCCACGACGCGGCCAGCGAGGCCGTGGGATACGGCAAGTCGATGATGCTCTTCCACATGATCCGCCGCGACATCGGCGACGCCGCGTTCACCGAGGCGCTCCGGTCGTTCTACCGCGACAACCGCTTCCGCCGCGCCGCCTTCGCCGATTTCGCCCGCGCCGCTTCCGCCGCCGCCGGCCGGGACCTGCAGCCGTTCGTCGACCAGTGGGTGACGCGCGCCGGCGCGCCGGTGCTGCGGCTCGAGTCCGCGACGGCGGCGCCGGCCGGCGACGGCTGGCGGCTGGCGTTCCGCCTGGCCCAGACGCAGGGTGGCGCGCCGTTTGCTCTGGACGTCCCCGTCGCGGTGACGCTGGAGGGGGAGGCGTCGCCGTGGCTCGTCACCGTGCCCCTGCCCACGGCGGGCGCCGACTTCGAGCTGGACCTCCCCCGGCGGCCGCTGCGGCTGGATGTGGACCCGCAGTTCGATGTCTTCCGACGACTGGACCGGGCCGAGATCCCGCCGGCGCTCTCGCAGGCGTTCGGCGCCGGCCGGGTGTGGCTGGTCCTGCCGGCCGCCGCGCCGCCGGAGGCGCTGGCCGGCTACCGGCGCCTGGCCGAAGGATGGGCCGCGGAGCGCCCCGGCCAGATGACCGTGGTCACCGACGCCAAGCTGGCGAAGCTGCCCCGCGGCGGCGCCGTCTGGCTGCTGGGGTGGGAGAACACGTATCGCCCGGCGTTCGAGCGGGCGGCCGCCGGGTACGGCCTGAAGCTCGGGACGGCGGACGCCGCCGTCGGCGGCCAAACGGTGGCCCGAACCGGCCACAGCGTCGTCGTCACGACCCGCCATCCGGACGATCCCGCGGGCGTGCTCGTCTGGCTCGGCGCCGATCCGCCGGCGGCCCTGCCGGGCCTCGGGCGCAAGCTCCCCCACTACGGCAAGTACAGCTACCTCGCGTTCGAGGGGGACGAGCCGGCCAACGTGCTCAAGGGGCAGTGGCCCGCGGTGGGCTCGCCGCTCAGCGCCGCCGTCGCCGCGGCCGACGGCGCCGCGCCGGACCTCCCGCCGCCCGCCCGGCCGCCGGCGCGCAAGGCGCTGGCGGAACTGCCGCCGCCGTTTTCCGCCGGCAACATGACGGGTCACGTGCGGACCCTCGCCGCACCGGAGCTCGAAGGCCGCGGCCTCGGCTCCTCCGGCCTGGCGCGCGCCGCCGAGTACATCGCCGGACAATTCCAGGCGGCGGGTCTGCGGCCCGGCGGCGACGGCGACGGTTGGCTGCAGCGCTGGACGGAACCCGGCGGGGCCGACAACCAGCCGGTGGAACTGGCCAACGTCATCGCGGTCCTGCCCGGGGCGCGGCCCGACTGGGCCGGACAGTCGGTGGTGGTGTGCGCCCACTACGACCATCTGGGCCTGGGTTGGCCCGACGTCCACCAGGGCGACGAGGGAAAAATCCACCCCGGCGCCGACGACAACGCCAGCGGCGTGGCCGTGCTGCTGGAACTGGCCCGCGTGATGGCCCAGGAGGCGCCGCCGGAGCGCACGGTGATCTTCGCCGCCTTCACCGGCGAGGAGAGCGGCCGGCGCGGATCGCGGCATTACCTGGAGGCGCCCGGCGCCTACCCGCCGGAGCGGATCATGGGCGCCGTGAACCTGGACACCGTGGGCCGCCTGGGCGAGCGCAAGCTCCTGGTGCTGGGCGGCGCGTCCGCCCGCGAATGGGTGCACATCGCCATGGGCTGCAGCTACGTCACCGGCGTGGCCTCGGAACTGGTCGGGCAGGAGCTGGACGGCAGCGACCACGCCAGCTTCATCGCCCGGGGCGTCCCGGCGGTGCAGCTCTTCGCCGGCCCCCACGCCGACTACCACCGCCCCGGCGACACCGCCGACCGCGTGGACGCCGACGGCCTGGTCAAGGTGGCCGCCTTCGCCCGCGAGGCGGTGCGTTACCTGGCCGAGCGCGCCGAGCCGCTGACGCGCCCGGCGCCGACCGCGCTGTCTCCGGCCGCGGCCGCTCCCGCCCGGGCCAACGACGGGCCCGTCGCGCCGCCCGCGGGTCGCCGCGTCACCCTGGGCACCATGCCCGATTTCGCCTTCGCCGGCCCGGGGGTGAAGGTGGCCGCCGTGACGCCGGACTCGCCCGCCGCGGGCGCCGGCATCCGGCCGGGCGACGTGATCACCGCCCTCGACGGCCAGGCCGTGAACACGCTGGCGGAGTACGCCGCCGCGCTCCGCGGCCGCCAGCCGGGCGACACGGTCACAGTCACGCTGCGACGCGACGGGGCGGAGCTCACGATCGCCGTGACCCTGGCGGCGCGCTGACGCCGAACGAGGCTAGAGGCTCGAGGCTCGAGGCTAGAGGCTAGAGGCTAGAGGCTAGAGGCTCGAGGCTAGAGGCTCGTTCCTGTTTCCGTTGTTCGTGCTCGTAATCGTAATTCGTAATCGTAATTCGTGATCGTAATCGTAATCGGACCTGGGACCTGGGTGCTGGGACCTGGATGCTAAATCCGTGCTCGTAATCGTCATCGTAATTCGTAATCGTGTCTCGACGTGGCAGGCTCACCACGAAGTCACGGAGGGCACAAAGGACGATCTGGGTTATGGGACTTGTGGCTGGGACCTGGGTGCTGGGTACCGGGACCTGGGACCTGGGTGCTGGGACCTGGATGCTAAATCCGTGCTCGTAATCGTAATTCGTAATCGTCATCGTAATTCGTAATCGTGTCTCGACGTGGCAGGCTCACCACGAAGTCACGAAGGGCACAAAGGACGATCTGGGTTTAGGGACTTGGGGCCGGGACCTGGGACCTGGGACCTGGGATCCAGAACCCAGGGCCCAGATCCTAGGTCCTAGGTCCGATTACGATTACGATGACGATTACGAATTACGATTACGAATGACGAGCACGAAGGGACTTCAAACTCCTATCTCCTATCTCCTATCTCCTATCTCCTATCTCCTCACTGTTCACTGTTCACTGTTCACTGTTCACCCATTCACCCCATCCGCTAGAGCATCTCCTCCAGCAGCTCGGCGGCGCAGCGGACGAAGTTGGGGCAGAGGGTCTTGAACATCCCTTCCGTGCGGGCGCGGTTCAGCCCCTCGGTCGTGCCCACGTCCACGCCCAGCAGCTCGCGGCACAGCACGGTGCCGTGGCGGGCAGTGAACCGCGCCAGGAATTCCTTCGTCAGCGCGTACGCGCGCTCCTTCGTGTCGGTGTCGGCGCCGGCGCGGGCCCCGTGCCGCAGCCCCAGGGCCATCACCGCCCCGCTCACCGCGCCGCACACCCCGGCGGTGCG
>JAGOHA010000206.1 GCA_017996395.1 Acidobacteriota bacterium
CTTGTGCTCGAACGGCACCGTCTGCTTCTCGGCCTGCAGGCCGTCCCGCAGCCCCACTTCCTGAAGGATGACTTCGTTCATGATCGCCGCTTCCTCGCTGCCGATAAATTGCCGCCCCCCGGGCCGCGCGTTGCGGCGAATCGGGAGGCGGTCAGGCAGACCGCATTATACCGTTTGTCGGGCGGATGATCAATGCCCGGCGAGGCGGCGGCGGGTCACTGGATGGGCTTGTCCAGCCAGCGGTAGAGTCTCCAGCCCATGTGCCGGGTTTCCACGAACCAGAGGGCGGTTGAGGCGGTCCGGATCAGGTAGCACCCTTCGCCATCCTGGCGGACGGAGATGATCTCCTTCTGAAAGCCGCTCTTCACGTAGGGGAGGTTGATGTCGTTGCCGCAGTCCCGGCGGCCGGCGGGGCGCTCCTCCCGGCTGATGGTCAGCCCGTGGGGCAGGCCGTTCCGCTCGATTTCACCGGCGTCGCCGGTCTGCAGCGAGGCGACCAGCCGGGAGTAAGCCTGGAAGAGACCGGCCGGGATCGGCTCGGACCCGCGGTAATGTTTCAACAGCTCGTCGGGCCCGTCGAAGGCCAGCAACCAGGCCGCGGCCAGCAACACGATCACCCCCGCCAATCGGATCCCTCGCATCAGAACCTCCAGGCTGTCGCCGGCGCGGGATGCGCCTCGCGTCGCGGATGTGTCACATCATGCGTTCATAAAGATGTCAAAGATGTGAAAAAAGCTCACAGATACCATCGGCGGGACAGAAAAAAACCGGCCGCGCGGGCGGCCGGTTGGGAGGTAGAAAGTGCACCGTCGGGTGCGTTCGTTCAATAGCTCCAGATGGCCACGTTGGCGTCGGGCGCCTCGATGTCCACCACCTTCGCGTATCGCAGCGTCGACAGGGCGTCGATCGCCGCCTGGGTATTCATGCCGTTCTGATCCATGCCGTTGAGGCACTCCGTGAGGAACGCGATGGGGATGCGCACGTCCACTTTTTCCTCGTCAGTCTTGACGAAGATGTTGAAATCGCCGCCCTGCTTCTCGATCCGGACCGTTTCACGGGGCGAAGTCACGCGCACGTAGACGCCGTCGGGCGCCCCCTCGAGCGCGGTCGCCAGCCGTTTCAGGTCCTCCATCTTGACGGGGATCGCGTCGGGCCCGAAGTCGACCCGGCGGGCCTCCTCCGGCATGAAGGCGGCGCCGGCCTGCAGCAGCCCCACGGGCACCGGCACCACCAGATGCATCTCGTCCGGCCCCTTGGTGTCCACCTTGACCAGCAGCCACTGCTGCCCGGCGATCATGAGCAGACCGCCCATGCACGCCGCTCCCGTCACCGCCATCATCGCCACCATCACCTTCATCAAGCCCGCCATGGTCCACCTCCTGCGTGCCGCGTCATGCCGTCGCCGGCGCCGGCCGAATCCGGCCGCGCCGGCAACCCGGTTCGAATCAGTCGATCCAGATCCGCACGCTCGCGTCCTTCTCCTGGACGGTGATGAGATCGCCGGTGGTCGTGTTGCCCAACTGGTTCAGGAACGCCTTCAGGTCGATCTCGTTCCCCTCCGTCGTCATCAGGGAATCCATCAGGGCCACCGGCAGCTTGACCAGCACGTGGGGCGCGCCCTGCTCCGGCTCGTCCTTCTTGAACACCTGCACGATGAACAGGTCGCCCTTGCGGGACACCAGCACGTTCTCCTCCTTGGAGCTCACCTTGACGAAGTCGGTGTTGTCGTGCTTGCGCAGCTCGGCCCACAGCTTCTTGAAGTCCACCTGGGTGTCGTCGAATTCCAGCTTCAGCTTGCCGTTCTGCAGCTGGTCGCTCTTCACGCAGTCCACCGCCACGATCAGCAGGGACAAGGGAACCCGGATGTCCACCTGGGTGTCATCGTCGGCCTCCACCACGTGGACGTTGACCCACCGCTCCTTGTTGGCCGCCAGGCCGAACAGGGCCATCAGCATCACCGCTGCCATCACCACAAGTGTTCGTTTCATGATTGTCCTCCGGACGAATGATTGCGTACTCGTCCATACAAAACGAAGCCGGCATCCGAAAAGTTCCCTCCGCCGGAATATTTAGAGTACCGGCATCCCGGATTCGGCTGGTCCGGACTGGGAAGGCCCGGCGTCGCCGCATCCGATAACTTTTCATTTTCCGCGACGTATGTTATCAATCACGCTGGAATTCCACTTGCGAGGAAACGTTATGCGAACCGTGTGCGTGTTGCTGTGCCTCCTGTCCCTGGCGGCCGCGGCCTCCGCGGCTGAGCCGTACTTCCTGTCCCACCCCAGCCTGTCGCCTGACGGCCAGACCGTCGTCTTCGCCTACGCCGGCGATATCTGGAGCGTGCCGGCCGCCGGCGGCACCGCCGTCCGCCTCACCGGCATGGATGGCGAGGAACAGCGGCCGCGCTACTCGCCCGACGGCCGGTCCATCGCCTTCAGCTCCAACCAGGCGGGCAACGCGGACGTGTATGTCATGCCCGCGGCCGGCGGCCCCATCACCCGCCTCACCTGGCACGAGGCCGACGACCTGGTGGATTCCTGGTCGTGGGACTCGCGCACAATCTACTTCACCTCCGGCCGGTACAACGATTTCACGGCCTACGCCGTGAACGCCGCCGGCGGCACCCCCCGGCGGCTGATGGCGCACTACTTCAACACCGCCCACGCCGTCGCGGAGCATCCGCAGAGCGGCGCGTACTTCTTCACCGACAGTTGGGAGAGCTTCCGCTTCGCCAACCGCAAGCGCTACCAGGGCGACTACAACCCGGACATCAAGTCGTGGGACCCGAAGACCGGCGAATACAAGGTCCATACCACCTGGCGCGGCAAGGACTACCAGCCCACCTTCGACCGGGCGGGCACCCTCTTTTTCGTCTCCGACGAGGGGAACGGCGAGTTCAACCTGTACCGCCTGGCGGGCGGGAAGAAGGAGGCCCTGACCCGCTTCGACACGTCGCTCCGCATGCCCCAGGCCAGCGCGGACGGCCGCCGGGTGGTCTTCGAGAAGGATTACCAGCTCTGGATCTACGACGTGGCCCGGCAGGAGTCCCGCCGGCTGTCCATCGAGGTGTTCCGGAACAATCCCCTGCCCCTCGAACAGGAGTTCAAGGTGGCGGGCAAGGTCACGGCGTTCGGCGTGTCGCCCGACGGCAAGAAGCTGGCGTTCATCTCGCGGGGCCGGCTGTTCGTCTCGGACATCAAGGGGAAGCACGTCCGCGAGATGCCCACCCGGGCCGAGGGCCGGGCGATGGAGGTCGCCTGGCTGGCCGACAACCGGACGCTCCTGTATAACCAGACCGTCGACGGCTGGCTCAACTGGTTCCGGATCGCCGCCGACGGCAAGTCGAAGGAGGAGGAACTCACCTTCGACCGCCAGTCCAACCGCGCCCTGTCGTTCAACGCCGAGCGCACCCAGGCGGTTTACCTGAGCGGCCGGAACGAGGTCCGGCTCATGGACCTGAAGGACTTCAAGAGCCGCACCCTCGTGACGGACGAGCTGTGGGGCTTCGACAACAGCACGCCGCGCTTCTCCCCCGACGGCCGCTACGTCGCCTTCACCGCCTTC
>JAGOHA010000207.1 GCA_017996395.1 Acidobacteriota bacterium
AGCTTGCGGGTGTTGGACTGCCACACCGTGCGGTCCGCCGCGTCGTCGCCGGTCACGGGGCCGCCGGTGGACGCCATCGTCAGGCGGTCGGGGTATTCCCGCACCAGCCGGGCTACCTCATCGCAGACCCGGTCCAGCGAGTGGCCCGACACGTTATCGCAGTTGCCGTAGGTGCGGTCGCCCAGCACATACATGTAGGCGCCCGGGATGTGGATGGGCACGCCGTCGAACGCGGTCTTCATCACCCCGCCGGCCCAGCCGGCGGCGTAGGCGCGGCGCATCTGCTCGTAGCCGTCGGTGGGCGGCGCCGCCGACAGCAGGAACGGCGAAACGACGGGCCGGCCGAAGAACGCCGTGTCCAGGGGCACCGGCACGAGCCGCCGGCCGGCCAGCGTGACGCGGCTCTTGACGGGCTTGTCCACGCGAAGCGCCTTTTCGCCGGCCAGCCAGGCGTGCACCGCCTGGGCGACATTCTTGCCGGCGGCGGCCGCCTCGACCACGGTGGTGGGCCCGTTGACCAGATCGCCGGCGTAGAACACGCCGCGCGTCCGGGGCGTCTCGAGGCCGGGACGGGCGCCGATGGCGATGACCACGGTGTCGAACCGGCGCCGGACGGATGCCGCGCTGGGGTCGTCCGCCACGAGGCGGGGATGGAATTTCTTCCCCCTGGGGAGCAGCACCCGCCGGACGCCCACGCCGAGGCAGCCGTCCGCCCCGCGGCTGATGCCGGTGAGCCGGGAGCGCCCGGTCACGGCCAGGCCGGCGTCGAGGAGCCACTGCCGCTCGGCGGCGGTCAGCGGCATCTCGTCGAGCTGCTCCAGGCAGATGAGCTCCACGCTCGCGGCGCCGTGGCGCCGAGCCGCCAGGGCGCAATCCACGGCCACGGCGCCGCCGCCGACGACGGCCACGTCGTGGCCGCGCACGGGGACGCGCCGTGGCGCGCGCAGATAGCTCAGCCAGTCGACGGCCAGGTTCTCGCCGCGGATACCCAGGCGCACCGGGCAGTCGAGGCCGGTGGCCACGACCACCGCGTCGCAGCCGGTGGCGAGCAGCTCGTTGGGCTGCGCCACGGCGTGGCCGAACTGGAAGGCGATCCGCCCCAGGCCGGCAAGGAATTCGATGTCCGTTTTCAGGATGCGCGGGTCCAGCCGTTCCCCGGGGATCAGCCGGCACATGCCGCCGGCCTGCTCCTCCCGCTCGAAGACGGTGACCGCGTGGCCCCACTGGGCCAGGGTGGCCGCGGCCGCCAGGCCCGCCGGCCCGGCGCCCACCACCGCCACGTGCCGGGTGGTCGCGGGCGCGGGCGCGAACGCGGGCATAACTCCGAGATTCTTGGCCCCCTGCACGATGGCGGCCTGCACCGCCGGGATCTCGACGGGACGGTCGAAGAGCTTGCGCGAGCAGGCGGCCATGCAATGGGTGTCGGGGCAGACCGCGCCGCAGACGCCGCCCAGCGGGTTGGAGCCCATGATCACCGCGGCGGCGCGGCGCCAGTCGGACGGCGCCCCCACGCGAGCAGCCATGATGAAATCGGCCGGCGAGCAGTGGACCGGGCACGCGTCGCGGCACGGCTTCTCCTCGCAGAACTCGCAGCGCAGGATCTCCTCGCGCAACCTGGCCGGCGTGAGAAATCCGTTCATATTTTCATTCATTGTCTATCTCCCATCCCATCGTGCTCGTAATCGTAATCGTGATCGTACTCGTAATCGCCATCGTAATCGTGATCGCATTCGGAATCAACTTCGGACATCTGCCTTCCCGATCCGTTATTAATCATAAAGAAAGAATTCAACATCCCTGGAAAGGAGCGACACATGGTGTTCGATCATGAAAAACTCGACGTCTACCAGGCCAGTCTGGATTTTGTCAAACTGACCTCGACGCTGCTGGACAACTCAAATCCCTCCATTCGCCATATTCGCGACCAACTGGGCCGCGCTGCTCTCTCGATCCCCCTGAACATTGCCGAAGGCAATGGAAAGCGCTCACCCCGGGAACGGCGGCGTTTCTTCGAAATTGCCCGGGGATCCGCGATGGAGTGCGCCGCCAGACTGGATATTCTGGCATCACTTGCCGGAGGATTGGCCGCCGAAGTCAATGACGGGAATGGGCTCCTGAGTCGCATCGTCGCCATGCTGACCCGGATGACGATGCCGAGGAGGCGGCTGGTTCAGGAAGATAGACACCCGGCCAACGATCCATTCAATGGGCAGACACGGTAGGTCATCAGATCGGGGTGAGGTGAGCAATTCGATTCACGATCACGATTACGATTTCGATTACGACCACGATTACGATTACGAGCACGAGTCATGAGCGCGACAGCAGCGCGGCGACGGCGGCGAGCACCGCGTCGGGGGTGGCCGGGTGGGCCAGCGCCGCCTCGCGGCGGTGCCCCGTCAGCGACTCGATGGCGTCCTTGACGGCGAACCAGGCCGCTTCGCCGTAGACGAGCGGCGGCTCGCCGATGGCTTTGCTCCCCAGCACGCTGGCGTGGTGCAAGTCCCGCTCCACGGTTTCGATGACGAAGTCGTCGGGCACGTCGCGGATCGTGGGGATTTTGTACGTGGACGGCGAGACGGCCAGCCAGCGCCCCGCCGCGTCGAATCGTTCCTCCTCGATGGTGCACCAGCCGAAGCCCTGCACGAACGCGCCGGCGATCTGGCCCCGATCCACCGCCAGGTTCAGGGACCGGCCGGTCTCGTGGACGATGTGCACCTTGAGCAGGCGGGCGCAGCCGCTGATGAGGTCCACCTCGACCTGGACCAGGCCGCCGCCCTGGGCGAAGTAGTGGAACGGCGTCCCCTGCCCCGCCGTCCGGTCGAAGTGAACGCCCGGCGTGCGGTAGAAGCCGTGGGCGCCCAGGTCCACCCGGTCCATGTAGGCCTGGTGGACGAGCTCGCCGAACGCCAGCCGCTCGGCCGGCGCCGCCGTGTCCCACACCGCGTCGTCGGCGAAGACGAGGGCGTCGGGCTCCGGCGTGCGCCCCAGGCGCGGCGCCAGCATCCCGGCGGCGACGCGGGCCAGGCGGGCGCGCAGCTCCGCGGCGGCGACGCGGGCGGCGTTGCCGTTGATGTCGGCGCCTGTGGAGGCGGCGGTGGGCGAGGCGTTGGCCACGCGCTTGGTGTTGGCCGTCTCCACGCGGATCCGCGCCAGGCCGACGCCCAGGGTCCGGGCCACCACCTGGGCCACCTTGGTGTTCACCTCCTGGCCCATCTCGACGCCGCCGTGGCTCAGGGAGAGGGTGCCGTCGGCGTAGATCCAGATCAGCGCCGACCCCTGGTTCAGGAAGGCCGAGGTGAACGAGATGCCGAACTTGACCGGCACCACGCCGAGCCCGCGCTTGGCGTAGACGTGGGCGGCGTTGAACGCCTCGTTCTCCGTCCGCAGCGCCGCGTAGCGGGCGTTGCGCCCCAGGTGCTCCAGGAGCTCGGCGACGTGGGCGTCGTGCACCGGCTGGCCGTACGGAGTGAGCTGCCCCTCCTGATAGGCGTTGCGGCGGCGCACCTCCAGCGGGTCCAGCCCCAGGGCCCGGGCGATCCGCTCCAGGGCGC
>JAGOHA010000208.1 GCA_017996395.1 Acidobacteriota bacterium
GCTCGGAGGTGGCGTCCACCGCCTTGAGGTAGTCGATGAGCTGCGCGTAGTCGAAGAGCTCCCGGTCGGCGCCGGGCTTGAAGGTGAAGAACGCCTCGGGCAGCGGCGGCTCCATGGTGATCCGGTTGGCCACCGGCGCCGGGGCCGGTTTCGGCTTCACCGCCTGCTGCGGCGCGGCGGCGGCCCATCCGCATCCCACCGCCAGCATCCCGATGGCCATCGTGACGATCAACCCGAGCGCGCTCGCGCGCACCGTACCGACTGACCCGTTCATCGCGCCTCCTTGGACTGGCTGTTGCGTTCGAACACGCCGTCCGGGCCGGGCTTCCTGGCCGCGGACCACCGGATGCGGCGGAAATCTTATTCTACTCCGACCAGGGGAAATGAAAAAGCACGAGTTGGCCTGCGACGGACGGGTGCGACCGGGAGATGCATGCGGGATGATTCTGCACTCGTCTTCGATGATGGATCGAGCGCAGGAATGATGCCCCGCGTTGCGGGCTGTGTCCGGAAACGCAGAGCCTTCAACACCTCGCTGTCATCCGTGGACACGCTCGAATCGATGAATCAGAATCTCACCCGGCGCGCTCCAGTATTAAAAGACAACATTCCACACAACAATTCATGTCGGTTGACCGAAAAATAGACATATTATTCTGGAGGCACCAATGGACATCCAACGCCTGGGCGGCGGGATTCAGCCCGACCTGCCCGAACCGGCCGTCGAACCCGCCATGGCCCGAGATCCGGCGACCATCCAAGCCACGCCGATCCCCCTTCCCGGCACCGACCTCGCCGGCGCCACGCCCATGCCCCTGCCCGGCCCCGATGTCATCAGCGCCACGCCCATCCCGCTCCCCGGGCCTGACACCATCAGTTCCTTGCCCGTTCCAATTCCCGGTTCCGACCTGATCAGCGCAACTCCGATCCCCCTCCCCGGACCCGATCCCATCAGCGCCACGCCCATCCCGCTCCCCGGTCCCGGCCCCATCAGCGCCACGCCCATCCCGCTCCCCGGTCCCGGCCCCATCAGCGCCACGCCCATCCCCATCCCGGGCACCGACCTCGCCGGCGCCACGCCCATCCCGATTCCCGGCCCCGGCCCTGACGGGGTTGTGGTGCTGGGCCCGGGCCTCCGCGCCGAGCAGGACGTGCCGCCCACCCCAGATCCCGAACCGGAACCCGAGCCGACGCCGCCCAACCCCGAGGGTGGGGTCATCCGCATGGCGCAAATGCTCCACATTCACGAAGGCGGCCTGCCCATACCGGGCCCCCGGCCGGGCCCCGATCCCGGGCCGGGCGGCGCGGTCATTTTCGGGCCCGGGCTCCGGGCCGAACAGGATGTCCCGCCCAATCCCAATCCGGAACCTGAGCCGGACCCGGATCCCATCCCCGAGCCGGACCGGGGATTGCGCCTGCAGATGCAGTTGGGCCGCATGCTGGACAATGCGGCGTCGAAGACCAAACCCGGGCCGGACGCCCTCCTGGAAAAAGGATGGCAACCGGAGTCCGATCCGCCACCCCCAGACAAGGAGCCGCCGGCTTCCAAGCAGGTGAAATAGCCCCAAGCACGGCTCCGCACCGCCAACCGGCGCCCATCGGGTCCATCCGCCCAGGATGACTCGAAGTGAACGGCGCGGTGGAGCGAGCCGGCGCGCGGGACAGACGAGGCACAGCCCGTCGGGGGCTTAGCCCCGGCGGGCATCCCTTTTCAGCCGGCTGATGTGGGCCATGATCCGCAGCACGGCCCAGCCCAGCAGGATCACCGCCCCGGCCTGCAGCATCCGGATGATCTCCCGCGCCGGCGTCATGGCATCGGGCAGGCGCTGGGTGGCGAGGATGACCACGTTCAGCGCCAGGATCGCCACCAGGATGCCCAGCACCCGGCGGTACTTGTCCACCCGCGAGGCGGTGTCGGAGAAGATGTCCGGCAACGGGCCCTCCGGCGCCGCTTTGCGGAAGTAGTGCCAGTTGGCCAGCGTCGCCACCCGCTCCCAGCCGGCGTCGCGGAACAGGCCGAGGTACTCCTCGCGCTCGGCGCCGGTGAGCCGGCGGTAGTCCAAGCGGTAGGCCACCGCCGCCGGCTCGCCCCCCTCGAAGGTGTAGCAGCCGATGGTCAGGCTGCGCAGGTGCCATCCGTCGGCGGCCATCCGCGTCAGCCAGGCGGCCTCCCGCTCGTCCTGCCAGACAAAGAACAGCTTAAACACGCGCCGGGTCTGCGTCATCGTCTTCCTCCCATTGGGTGATCACCAGCCGGCCCAGCCGGGCCATCCGGTCGAGGCGTTCCGATTCCAGCCGCACCACCCGCCGTCCCAGCGGAGTCAGCACGTAGAGCTTGCGCCGCTCGTCGCCGGTGTTGCTGTCGCCGGCGCGGGCGATGAGCCCCCCCTCCAGCAGCTTGGTCAGCGCGCCGTACAGGGTGCCCGGGCCGAGGCGGATCCCGCCGCCGTCTGCCTGCGCCACCGCCTGCATGATCCCGTAGCCGTGGCGCGGTTCCGCCAGCGCCACCAGAATGGCGAACGTGGATTCCGTAAGCGGAAGATATTCAAGCGCTTTGACTTCGATTTCATCCATGGGGCGTCTCTCCTGCCCGAGACGACACTCTATAGCGCGTCTCGATATATCGTCTTACGATATATCTACCCGGATGTTTCGGTACGGGCGGCAATATTTCACAACCATAACCATTTGAATCGGTTACAACCGCCTCTTGACACCCGCCCCGATGTCGAGTAAAGGATGAATCAGACCCGCTTTCAGGGGCGGTTGCACCCGGAAGCGACATCGCGTCGGGGGGAGGCGGCATGAACGGACCCAAGATCCTGGTGCTGGAATCCGACTGGGGCGTGCGGGGAGCGAGCCGGAAGGTTCCCCGGAACCGGCCCATCGGGCCGCAGCACACCTATCGCGACATCTTCCGGACCGCGGCCGAGATGTTCGGCTGCTCGGTGGATGTCGCCTATTTCACCGGCGCCGACGGCTTCCAGGTTTATCTCGACCGGTTCAACCACCGCGGCGACGTCAAGTACCTGGTGGTGGCCAGCCACGGCACCCGCCGCTCGGTGGACGCGCCGGGCGGCCGCTTCGACCCGTTCAGCCAGCTCCTTGACCGGGTGGACAAGCCGAAGATCGGCATCCTGTTCGCCGCCTGCCACCTGGGCTGGAGCAAGGCGGTGCACGAGGGGCTGCTGGGTATCGGCCATTTCCAATGGACGGCCTCCTACCGGACGGTGTCGCACTACATCACCGGCCTGCTCACGGAGCTGGCGTTCTGGAACTACTACTTCAAGGGCGTCCGGTACGTGAAGACCAGCGGCGACCGGCTCTGCACCGCCCTGCCGCCCGGCGACCCCGTCGGCGCCGCCCTGATGACCTACGCCAACGTGGGCACCGCCGTGGGCTGCCGGTTCGATGTGCGCATCCTGAACCGCTGGGGCATCGCCTCGTCGCTCGAGATCCTGTCCCACCTGCTGATCACGAGCGGCATCCGCCCCGACGGCCTGAAGCGGACGGCGGTCTCCGACGCCTCCCGGCGCCTCGGCGAGCAGTACGA
>JAGOHA010000209.1 GCA_017996395.1 Acidobacteriota bacterium
CCAACCTTCGTCTCAGCTATGCAGAGCCGTTCCGGCCGGTGCGCGGCTGGCGGCACTTCCTCTACGACGCCGAGGGACGCGCCTGGCTCGATGCGTACAACAACGTCCCCCACGTGGGGCACTGCCACCCGAAGGTCGTGGCGGCCGCCGAGCGCCAGCTCCGGCTCCTCAACACGAACACCCGCTACCTGTCCGACGGCCTGGCCGAACTGGCCGAGCGCCTGACGGCCAAACTCCCCGAGCCGCTGTCGGTCTGCTTCTTCGTCAACTCCGGCTCCGAGGCCAACGAACTGGCGCTGCGGCTGGCCCGGGCGCACACCGGCGCCCGCGACCTGCTGGTGATGGACCACGCCTACCACGGGCACACGACGGGGGCGATGGCCATCAGCCCCTACAAGTTCAACCGCCCGGGCGGGGGCGGAGCCGAGGAGTGGGTCCACGTGACGCCGGTCCCCGACACGTACCGCGGTCCCCATCGGGCCGGCGACCCGGAGGCCGGCGCCCGCTACGCCGCCGATGTGCGGGCCGTGCTGGCGGCGGTGCAGGGGAAGGAGCGGCGCGTCGCCGGCTACATCGCCGAGTGCCTCCCCAGCGTCGGCGGCCAGATCGTCCCGCCGCCGGGGTTCGCGGAGACGGTGTACCGCGACGTCCGGGCCGCGGGCGGCGTCTGCATCGCCGACGACGTTCAGACGGCGCTCGGGCGGCTGGGCGCCACGTTCTGGGGTTTCGAGTACCTGGGGGTGTTGCCGGATATCCTGGTTCTGGGCAAACCCATGGGGAATGGCTATCCGCTGGCGGCCGTGGTGACCACACCCGCGATCGCCCAATCGTTCGCCGCCGGCCCCGAGTTTTTCAGCACCTTCGGCGGGAGCACCGTGTCGTGCGCCGTGGGGATCGCCGTCCAGCAGGTCCTGGACGAGGAGGGGCTCCAGGCCCATGCGGCGCGAGTGGGGGCCGAATTGATCAACGGACTGGCCGCCCTGGCCGTGGAGTTCCCGCTCATCGGCGACGTGCGCGGGACGGGCCTCTTCATCGGCGTGGATCTGGTCATTGACAGCAACACGCGGGCGCCGGCCACCGCCCAGGCGGCCTACGTGAAGGACCGGCTCCGGGAGCGGCGGGTGCTGGTGGGCACCGAGGGGCCCCACGACAACGTGCTCAAGATCCGTCCGCCCATGACGTTCGACTCGCTAGCCGCCACACGCTTGTTGGAGACGCTGGCGGTCGTGCTTGCCGAAGACCCCGCCCAGCCCGACTGGCCGCCCCCCGCCATGCGTTAGGCGGGTGGAGCCGGAACGGACAGGTTCGGTGGCCGTGCGCCGGACCTATACTTCTCAAGCCGCCACTCCACAACGTCCGCTCAATGGACAAGCGTGCCAGCCGGTCCCCGGTTTCGCCAATCCGATGGCTGACGCCTCGACCACCTCAACCGCCATTCGGGAAGATCCTGCTGGACGGATCCGCCCCGATGAATTACAATGTAATACAATGTCTGCTGGAGGTGACGATGAAAGACGTCATGACCATACGCATCGGGGGGGATTTGAAGGACAAGCTGGACCGGATGGCCAAGGCGACGGCCAGGACCAAGTCGTACCTGATCGAGAGCGCCATCCGCGAGTATCTCGAAGTCAACGAATGGCAGGTTGAAGCCATCCAGGAGGGCGTCCGCCAGGCCGACGCCGGTCAAGTCGTCCCCCACGAAACCGTCAAGGCCCGCTGGGAGGGGAAACGTGCAGATTCTGTGGACCGCCGCCGCCGCCCGCGACCTTGAATCCATGGCGGAGTTCATCGCCCGGGACAATCCCGCGGCGGCCGTGGACCAGGTGCTGCGAGTCATCCATGTGGTGGAGCGCCATCTGCCGGAGATGCCCCATCTGGGCCGGGCGGGACGCGTGCCGGGCACGCGGGAGCTGGTCGTCCCGGACACGCCATGCCTGGTTGCCTACCGCGTCCGGCGAAATAATCTGGAGATCCTCCGCGTCCTCCACCACGCCCAACGGTGGCCGTCCGAATTCTAGTCCATCCGGAATACTGGCCACTATCTCTGTGCCGCGGCCGGAGATGCTGCCCTGTCTCCGCCAATCAGGTTCTGCCGGCGCAGGAACGTGCGGATCGCCGCGTAGCTGTCCAAAACCTCCTGCCGGCTGAAGTTTCCGTGACCGCCCCCCCGGACGGTGACCAGCCGGTTCGCGACACCGGCCTGGTCCAGCTTCTCGTGCAGCCGGACCGCGTGGCTGTACGGCACGATGTCGTCCGCGTCGCCGTGGATCGTGAGCACCGGCGGCGAGCCCGCGTTGACGTATTGGATCGGCGAGACCTGCCGGGCAAGTGCCTCCCGCGCGTCTATGCTGCCGAACCACTCGATGGCGTAGTGCTTGGCGTTCGGGCCGTCTAGCAGATCCGCCACGTCGGTGATGCCGAACCAGTTGACGACGGCGGCGACATGCAAGCTCGGCTCAGCGCCGCTGTTCCAGCGGCCAGCGCCAGCCGTAGGGCACTGGCGGTCGAACGCCGAAACCGCCGGCAACAGGCCGGTGATCAGCGCGAGGTGTCCGCCGGCCGAATATCCGGTCAGGATCACCTTCGCCGGGTCGAACCCGTATTCCTGGGCGTGCCGGATGACCCAGGCCAGCGCGCACCGGCAATCCTCCACGGCCGCGGGTGCGGGGGAGTTCCGCGCCAGCCGGTACTCCACGTTGACCACCGCGCAGCCGGCGGCCAGGTACGGGAGGATGCCCAGCACGCTCTCCTCCTTGCGGCCCTCCACCCAGCCGCCGCCGTGGATCAGCATCACCGTGGGCACCGGATCGCGCCGGTTCCGCGGGAGGTAGAGATCCAGTTTCAAGTCGGTGTTGTTGGCCGTCCGGTAGGTGACGTCAGGCAGTACATCGCACTCGGAGGCGATGGAGTCCGTCCACTCGGTGGATTCGGGGGGGTGGATCTGTCCCCACCCCGGACCGCCCATCATCCATACGAGAACGAACAAAGAGGGGAAAACGATCCGGGTCATGATTCCTCCTCGGGCAGACTCCTGATCAGCGAACGATGCCGACAAGCATGATGGCGGCTAGATTACTTTGTCCGGTGAGGGGAATCAAGGGCACGCCCGCCGGTCTCCACTGTTTTCACCAGTGTCTGGAAACGCGGCTCATCGCGCGACGAGTCACAGCATCGCGAACCGCCGCCGTCCCTCGCCGTCCGCCGCCAGCTCCGCCGACAGCAGCTTGACGGCCACGTCCCGCCCGAGGCGGGTGTCGCGGGCGCGATAGACATCATCCATTCCCCCTGCGCCCAGCAGGGCGATGATTTCGTCGGGACCCAGATGCGTGCCGGATGAGAGCGCCATCGGTCGCCCCTTCAGACGACCGCCTCTCCCCGATGGGATGGGTCCAACCGATTTTTTCGCCGATGTGCGCTAGTGTCGTGTCACACTTCCAACGTCGGATATAACCGCCGCAGCTTGATGCGGGCATCAGCCGTCGAGAAGTGCCATTGCACCTTGGCTTGGCGATTGTCGCGGCGCATTTTCCACGCCTTGATT
>JAGOHA010000210.1 GCA_017996395.1 Acidobacteriota bacterium
GAGGACGCTCCGGCCGGGCCTTTGATCAAGATCGTCATGGATGCTCGCGAACTGAAATTTCTCGACGCCACCTTCCCGGACGTCACCATTTTCTTCACCATGATGTATATCAAAGAGGTGGACCATCCACAGGTGCTGGCGGAGGCCTACCGGGTTCTTGCCCCGGGCGGGCGCCTGCGCCTCTGGGACGTCGTCTTCGGGTTGCGGCCGGCGACGGGCCAGGACATCGGCCTGGTGCCCCTGCTCATCCACCTGCCGGACCGGGATGTGAACACCGGTTACGGGAACCGCTGGCCCGCCGAGCCTCACGATGAGGCGTATTATGCGCGCATCGCCGAAGCGGCCGGCTTCCGGGTGGTGGCACGCCGCACCGAGCAGAACTGGTGCTACCTCGAGATGATCAAGCCCTGACCGCCGGGCCCGCCCCCGTCATCCGCAACCGAGGCTTGCCGAGCGGCGGGGAATCATCTACCATAGGTCCACCGAACGACGACTCCCAACGGAGGTGGATCTCATGAACCGATGGCTGACCGTTGCCGCAATCGCCGCGGCCCTGACTGCAGGCCTGGCCGCGCAGAGCGAAGCCGCCCTCAAGCAGTATTTCGAAGGCCGGAAGGTAGTGGTGAAAATCAACCTGCCCGCCACGAAGGACGGCGCCGACGTGGACGTCTTCCCCACCGGCCGGGTGCAGATGGATTACAAAAGCTACGGCAACCGGTTGAAGACGTTCGGAGTGGCCCTCCATGACGGCGATTCCGTCCTGGTGACGCTGGTCAAGGTGAAGAAAAACCAGATCGAATTTCAGCTCGGCGGCGGCGGGTACGGCACCGCCGGCGACGAGACCGACACCAGCGTCCATTTCACGCCCGCGTCCAAGTCCACCCGGGAGCAGGACCTGGAAAAGCAGCTGGATGCCGAGAAGGATCCGAAACGCGCCCGGGTGATCAAGGATGAGTTGGACACCTTGCGCTGGCAGCGCGAGCGCGATGACGACCGCCGCCGCCACCAGGCCGAGGCGGAAGCGGCGGTCCGCGTCGAGCGGATCCAGGAGAAACGGCTAACGGGCGGTTCCCGGTTCAACCTGTACTACGGCGACCGGCTCATGCCCGATGACCTGAAGCCGGAGCGCGTCGTCGCCGCCCTGTCCCAGTTCCTGAGCTTCCCGTGGCTGGAGGAGCCGGCGGCGCCGGAAGCCGCGCCGTCTGCGGGGCCCGCCCCCGCCCCGCCGGCCGACCCGGTCCAGTCGCTGCGCAAGGGTCTGACCCGGGCCGATGTGGAGGCGCTGCTCGGCAGCCCCCGTTCCATGAACGAGACTACGGAAGGCGGCCTGAAGCTGCTCCACTGCGTGTATGAAAAAGGCGAGAACCGCGTCGAAGCGGTTTTCACCGAGGATGTGCTCATCCGGTACACCATCTCGTCGCGGTAACAGCAGCGCGACACCGGAGCGCACCATCTCGATGCCCGCCATCAGCATACTCAACGACGTGCTGGGCCCGGTCATGCGGGGGCCGTCCAGCTCCCACACCGCCGGTTCCTACCGGATCGGCCGACTGGCGGCGGCGCTGCTGGGCGAGCCGGTCCGGCGGGCCTGCTTTGTCTTCGATCCGGCTGGCTCCTATAGCCAGGTGTACCGGGAGCAGGGGGTGGACCTGGCCCTGGCGGCGGCGCTCCTGGGCTGGGAGCTGACCGCGGAGCGTTTCGATGACGCGTTGGATGCGGCGCGGACGGAAGGGATCGACTTGACGTTCGCCGTTGAACCCCTTGCCGAAGCGGATCACCCGAACACGATCGACATCGCGCTGGCGGGCGTCGCCGGCGGTTCGCTGTCGGCCCGGGCCCGTTCCACGGGAGGCGGCTCAATATCCCTGGACCGTCTGGGCGGTTGGCCGGTGGCCCTGGACGGCACCGCGGGCGAATTGCTCATCGAGACCGAGGTTGCCGGCATCGAGGTCCTGGCCGACATTCTCTCCCGCCAGCCAGGTTGCCGGGAACCGTTGCGCCGACAACAAGCGGGCAGCCTGTGTTTGCTCCACGTGCGCCTCGACAATCCGCCCGAGGATGCCGCCACATCTCTCCTGCAGACCTGCCCGGGCATCCGGCGGGTCTGGTCGGCCCCTCCACTTTACCCGGTGATCCGGGGTGAACCCATGTTCCGTTCGGCTGCGGACATGTGCCGGCTGGCGGACGAGCGTGGAATGTCCGTGGGCCGATTGGCGCTGGCATCCGAGGCGCGGCTGCTCGGCTGGAGCGAAGCAAAAACTCAGGCCGAAATGTCGGTGCGCCTGAAGGTGATGCGCGCCGCCGTGCGCGACGGCCTGGCCCGGAACAACCACCCGATGCGGCTGCTGGCGCCGTCGGCGGGTGCGGTGTATCGGGCCGATGCGGCGGGCCGGCTCTTTGCCGGCGGGCTGCCCGCCCGGGTGGCCGCCCGGGCCCTGGCGGCGATGCATGTGGCCAGCGGTGGCGGGGTGGTCTGTGCGGCGCCCACCGGCGGATCGGCCGGAGTGCTGCCGGCGGTCGCGGTCACCCTGGCCGAAGAGCTCGGCCAGAGCGACGACGCGGTGGTCCGGGCGCTGTTCGCCGCCGGCGCCGTGGGCGCGATTCTGGCCGAACGGGCCACCTTCGCCGCCGAGGTGGCCGGCTGCCAGGTGGAGATCGGCGCCGCCGGTGCCATGGCCGCCGCGGCGGTGGTGGAGGCCGCCGGCGGATCCGCCCGTCAGGTCGCCGACGCTGCCGCCGTCGCCTTCCAGAACACCATGGGTTCCGTCTGCGACCTGGTCCAGGGCATGGTGGAAATCCCCTGCCACACCCGCAACGCCGCAGCCGCTGCGTCAGCGTTCGTGATGGCCGACCTGGTCATGGGCGGTTATGCCAATCCCGTGCCCCTCGACGAGACCATCGACGCCGTCTACGCCACGGGTCGGATGCTGCCGCCGGAGCTGCGCTGCACCGCCCGCGGCGGTCTGGCCGCTACGCCGAGCGCCCGATCCCTGCCGCGGCGGCGCTGAGCGCCCGCCGGCCATCTCCGACTGCGAGGCACCCGAATGGCACCCACAACGCTCCTCTTTCTTTCGGCCGCCGACATCCGGCAGGCCCTGACCATGCCGGCGGCCATTGCCGCAGTAACCGATGCCTTCATCCGACTGTCCGCCGGCGGGGCGCTGGCGCCGCCGCGTCTTCACCTGGCGCTGCCGCCCCGCGACCGGACGGTGCTGGTGATGCCGGCCTGGCTCACGGGCACCGACACGCTGTCGGTCAAAGTGATCGCGTTGTACGGGGACAATCCATCCCGGAGTCTACCCCTGGCCCATGCGCTGGTCGTGGTGCTCGATGCGGAGACGGGCCGCCCCCGAGCGGTGATGGACGGCGCGGCGCTCACCGCCCTGCGCACCGGCGCCGCGTCGGGAGCCGCCACCGCCCTACTGGCCCGCCCCGAGGCGGACACGGCGGCGGTTATCGGCGCCGGCCGCCAGGGCCGGGCGCAGCTGGAGGCGGTGTGCGCCGTCCGCTCCATCCGCCGCGCGACGGTGT
>JAGOHA010000211.1 GCA_017996395.1 Acidobacteriota bacterium
CCCCAGATGAAGTCGGCGCTGGCCAATCTGCGCGCCGCCCTGGTGGACCTGCAGCAGGCCACCCCGGACAAGGGCGGCCACCGGAACAAGGCCATCGATCTCACCCGCAAGGCCATCAACCAGACGGAAGCGGGCATCGCCTACGACAACCGGCACTGAAGAAAGTGAACGGTGAGTAGAGAACAGTAAACAGTTCGAAAATCGGGCATCGGATATCGGACCTGGGACCTCGGACCTGGGTCCTGGGTTCTGGGTTCTGGTCCGAGGTCCCAGAATGAAACTCCAAATCCCAAATCCGAGATCACGGATCTCAAATCCCAAATCCTAAGGTCCCAGATCCCAGGTCCCAGGTCCCAGGTCCCAAGGCACAAGTTCCCGGTTCCCGGTCACCGGTCCTAGATCCCAGATCCCAGATCCCAGGTCCCGATCACCCTTTCGGAATCCTCTTCAATGAAAAATGACAAATGAGAAGCGATCAATGACACATGAGGCCCTTTGTGCCCATCGTGCCTTTGTGGTGATAGCTTCCCGCGCCACGAAATTTGTGCCGCCCGGGGACCGGAATCGTGTATAGTATGGTTTCGTTTTTCCAGCGGAGGTATAAATGACGAAGAAACTGCTCTCCGGCGATGAAGCCATCGCCCGAGGCGCCTGGGAGTACGGCGTCCGGTTCGCTTCGGCCTACCCCGGCACCCCGAGCACCGAGATCCTTGAGGCCGTTGCCCAGTACCGGGAGATCGAGGCGCAGTGGTCCACCAACGAGAAGGTCGCCTTCGAGATCGCCATGGGCGCCTCCATCGGCGGCGCCCGCACCCTCGTGGCCATGAAGCACGTGGGGGTCAACGTCGCGGCCGACCCGCTCATGACGTTCGCCTACACCGGCGTCAACGGCGGGTTCATCCTGGTCTCCGCCGACGATCCGAGCATGCACTCGTCGCAGAACGAGCAGGACAACCGGCGGTTCGCCGCCTTCGCCAGGATCCCCATGCTGGAGCCCAGCGACTCGGCCGAGGCCAAGGACTTCGTCGGCGCGGCGCTCGAGATCAGTGAGACCTTCGACGCGCCGGTGATGCTCCGGATCACCACCCGCACCGCCCACGGCAAGAGCGTGGCGGTGCTCGGCGAGCGGCAGGAGCATGCGTTGCGCAACCCCGGCAAGATCGACCGGGAGAAGTTCGTCATGCTCCCCATGTACGCCCGCCGCCGCCGCGTGGTCATCGCCGAGCGCGAGGAGCGCCTGGCGAAGTTCGCCGAGGAGACGCCGCTGAACCGCATCGAGCCCGGCGACCGCCGCGTCGGCTTCGTCACCTCGGGCGGCGCCTACGCTTACGTCAAGGAAGTCTGGCCCGGGGCGTCGTTCCTGAAACTGGGGCTCACCAACCCGATCCCCACCGGGATGATCCGCCGGTTCGCCGCCTCGGTGGACCGCCTCATCGTGGTGGAGGAGCTGGACCCCTACCTCGAGGAGCAGATCCGGATCCTGGGGCTGCCCGTCGAGGGCAAGTCCATCTTCCCGGCCATCGGCGAGCTGACGCCCGACATCGTCCGCGCCTGCCTGGCCAGGGCCGGCCTGCTGGAGGCGGCCGCCGCGCCGACCCATGCGGCGGTGGACGGCCTGACCCCGCGGCCGCCGGCCATGTGCCCGGGCTGCCCGCACCTCGGGATGTACCTGGCGCTGGGCAAGCTGCGCGACGCCACCATCACCGGCGACATCGGCTGCTACACCCTGGGCGCGCTGCCGCCCGTCAACGCGCTGGACACCTGCATCTGCATGGGCGCGAGCATCGGCGCCGCCGTCGGGATCCAGAAGGCCCGGGGCGACGGCAAGAACATCGTCGCCGTGATCGGCGACTCCACGTTCCTCCACTCGGGCATCACCGGGCTGCTGGACGCCATCTACAACAAGAGCACCATCACCATCATCATCAGCAACAACGGGATCACCGCCATGACCGGCGGGCAGGAGCACGCCGCCAGCGGCCACAACCTCCGCGGCGAGCCCACGTACAGCGTCGACCTGGTGGCCCTGTGCAAGGGGCTGGGCGTGGACCACGTCTTCGCCGCCGATCCCACCGACCACAAGGCGTTCAGCCAGCTGGTCAAGCGGGAGACCCAGTCCGACCACCTGTCGGTGATCGTCTCCAGCCAGCCGTGCGTGCTCTACCCCCAGAAGGTGAAGCGCGGCAAATACGCCGTTGACACCGAGATCTGCATCGGCTGCGGCGCCTGCCGCAAGTCGGCCTGCCCGGCGCTCCTCAAATCCGACCAGAAGACGGCGAAGGGGCACTTCAAGACGGTGATCGACGGGGAGCTCTGCACCGGCTGCGGCCTGTGCGCATCGGTGTGTCCCGTCAGCGCCATCCAGCCCGTCGCGAAAGGAGTGTGAGCCATGACCACCCCGACCACGAACATCCTGCTGGTGGGCGTCGGCGGACAGGGCATCATCCTGGCCAGCGAAATCATCGCGGAGACCGCGCTCCGGAGCGGCCTCGACGCCAAGAAGAGCGAGGTCCACGGCATGAGCCAGCGCGGCGGCGTCGTGAGCAGCCACGTCCGGTTCGGCCCGGTGGTGCATTCGCCGCTCATCGAGGAAGGGCGCGCCGACGTCATCCTGTCGTTCGAGATCCTGGAGTCGCTGCGCTGGCTGAACTTCCTCGCGCCGGCCGGCGCCGTGCTCGCCAACACCCAAAAGATCGTGCCGCCCATCGCCGCGGCCGGCCTGACGACATACCTCGATGATCCGGCCGCCGAGCTGACGGCGCGGGTGCCCGGCGCGGTGCTGGTGCCCGCCGACGCGATCGCCCGGGAGCTTGGAAATACCCGGCTGGTCAACAGCGTGATGCTGGGCGTGCTGTCCACGATGACGCCGCTGGCCGAGGACGCCTGGCGGGCGGTGGTGGCCGAGTTCGTCCCGGCCAAGGCCCGCGACGCCAACCTGGCCGCGTTCGAGCGCGGCCGGGCGCTGCGCGCGCCCTGAGCGGCCGGCCGGCGCCATCGATTCGGCTGTCGACGGGGAGGGAGCGGTCCGTGTTCGGATTCACGCGGCGCGCCGCCCGGCGCCTGCTGCATGACCCCAAGGCCCTCGGCCGGCTGGGCGAATGGCTGGCCCACCGCCGGCTCGCGGCCGACGGTTTCGACGTGGTGGCCCGCAACTGGCGCGCGCCGTTCGGCGAGGTGGATCTCGTGGCCCGGCGCGGCGAGGCGATCCATTTTGTCGAGGTCAAGACGCGGGTGCGCCACGCCCGGTGGCGACCCGAGGACGCGGTCACCGCGGAGAAGATCGAGCGCTACGGCCGGCTGGCCGCCTACTTCTTGAAAGAGCACGGCCTCCGGGACATCCCGGTCCGCTACCACGTCGTCGCCGTGGTCTTCGATCCTGACGGGAGCCACGAGCTGGAGTTCATCGAGAACGCATTTAAGCCGTGAAGAGTTAGGAGTTGGGAGACAGGAGATAGGAGTGAACGGTGAACAGTGAACGGTGAACAGTCAACGGTACAGGATTCGTGCTCGTAATTCGTAATCGTGATCG